>JACRCR010000003.1 GCA_016218925.1 Deltaproteobacteria bacterium
ACCATCCCACCCACGACGACGACAACGTTACCGCCGCCTACCGGCGCCTGCTGCACGGCCGGTGGCTGCTCGGTCGTAACGGCGACGCGGTGCGAGATGGGCACTTACCAGGGTGACGGAACTACCTGCGACGCACCGGGCATCTGCTCCGTGTGCGGCAACGGCCTGATCGAATCGGGCGAAGTTTGTGATGACGGCAACACCGCCGCCGGCGACGGCTGCGACGACTCGTGCGAGGTCGAGCCCTGCTGGGCGTGCAGCGCCGACGCGAGCCCGACGACAACGCTCGGCAATAACCTGCCGGGCCCGTCCATCTGCACTCACGACGATGGCTCCTCCTGCGACGACGGCGACTCGTGCACAGTAGGCGACAGTTGCTCCAACGGCAGCTGCAACGGTAACGCGGTGATGATCCTGGCGGCCTGCAAGTGGGTGATCGCCGGCAACATCAACGTTCAGTCGCGCACCCGCGGCGAGACCCAGGTCACCGGCCACATCTGCGGCGGCAGGGTTCGCCTCGGCGAGTTCTCTTCCACCAACGGCGACGCGGTCGCCACGCTGGCCACCGGCACCGGCATCCAGATCAGTCCGCATGCCGCAGTTTCCGGCGACATCGTCTCGGGCGGCAGCGCGGTGTACGGCAAGCCACGCTTGACGCGGCTACCCGGATTGGACGTCGACGTGGTCGAGGGCGGGGACACGGCAGCGCAGTCGGGAGACCCCTCGGCGATCTATGACACGCTGGGTACCAACGTGCGTGTCGCCGATTGCGCCGACGCGCAGGACGACATCGCCCCGGCGGACTTGCTGCTGACCAGTCTTCCTCCCGGCCCGAGCCTCGGGGACACGTTCATCGCTGCTGGCGGCGGCCTGACGCTGACGGCTCCCAATCCGGGCGGGGTCAACGTGTTCGACTTCCACAAGCTGCTCTCGGGCGCCGATGCCACGCTCACGCTGGACGGCGCCGGCGATGCGGGCAGCGTCTTCGTGCTGCGCGTGCAACGAAAACTCGACCTGCGGCTGCGCAGCAAGATCGTACTCAGCGGCGGTGCGGTGGCCGGCAACGTGATCTTGTACAGTCAGGCCAAGTGTCGTTTCGGGCTCGAGGTTACCGGCCTCGGCACTGTCTTCTGCCCCAATGGCAAGCTGGTCCTGCACCCGCGCACTCAGTGGCAAGGAGCACTGGTGGGCGGCCGCAGACGCGTCGAACTGCGCGACAGTGGCATCCTGACCCACGTACCGCTGCAAGTCGGGCCGTAAGCCGGCGTGTGGTCAGACCCCGGCAGCGCAGCAGTTTGCAGCATGCCGGGGTCTGACTACACGCCGATACCCTTCAACCGAGGCCAGACCGGTCGAGGCGACAAATCGAAAGCCGCGACTTGACCCCCTCTAGCGCGTGCAGACGGCTTCGATGTTGTTGCCGTCGGGGTCGAGCAGGAACGCGGCGTAATAGGAGGGGCTGTAGTCGGCCCGCACACCCGGCGCTCCGTTATCGCGACCGCCGCCGCCAAGACCGGCGGCGTGGAAACGGTCGACGCACGCGCGATCCGGCGCGCGCAGTGCGACGTGCGCGGCGTTTATCGGTGCGACTCGTTCGTGCAGCAGCCACAGCGTGGGCTCCCCGGCCGGGCCGAAACCCGCGCTCGCATCGTCCCTGCAGCACAACACATGGCCGAGCGATTGCAGAGCCTGTTCGTAGAAACGGACGCTCGCGTCCAGATCCCTGACTTTCAAACCGATGTGATCGAACATGGTGACCTCCCTGGTTGGTGAGGTCATCGTGCAACGAAACAGGCCAGCGGGTCTTGGAGGATCTTGCGGTCGCCCTTTGCCGCGCGACGAAATCCGCGCGGCGACACCCCGGCGGCGCGGTGGAAGGTCCGCACGAAGTTCGAGAGATCGCCGAAGCCGACGTCGAAGGCGATGTCGGTGATCGCGCGTTCGCCCTCGGCAAGCAGTCGTGCGGCACGGCGCAGGCGGCAGCGGACCAGATACTGGTGCGGCGTGACGCCGAGCACCGTCGAGAACAAGCGCAGGAAATGGAAGGGGCTCAGTTGCGCCTGGCTGGCGGCGCCGTCCAGGTCGATGGCCTCGTGGGACATCTCGTCGATCCACATCGCGACTTCGACGGCGCGGCGCCGGTCGCGCGCGGCGGGGCTGGGCGGCCGGGAGTCGCGATCCGACGAGACGTCGACGAAGCGCGAGGCGAGCAGCATGCCGGCCTCGGCCACGCCCACGTCGCTGGCGCCGTTGGCCGCTGCCTGCGCGAGTTCTCCGAGCACCATCAGCTCCGGCAGCGGCGCCACGGCGCCTACCCTCCAGGCCTGCGGCTTGTCGCCGATGGTCGCGGCCAGTTCCGCGGCGAAATGGAACGAGAGGCACTCATCGCCGCACACGTGGTCGTGGGTACACAGGAACTCGTCACCTGGATAGCCGACCAGCATCGAACCGGCGATCAGTTCGTGCGCGCGACCGCGGCAGTGGTAACCGAAGCTGCCCCGACGAACGTACGAGATGGAGAACCCGCCGTGCACCTCTGGGAACGGTGCGTCGTGGGGACCGAGTTCGCAGCGGTAGTCGCGCACCGACATCGCCTCGGTCGCGAAGATCATGGTCGCTCCCATCGGTGGCCGAGCGTATCCCCGCACGCGGGTGCCGACAACGCCGCAGGAAGCAGATGCGCCGCGCGCGCGGCGGGTCCGCAGCGCCGGCCTCACCGCCGGCCGCCTGCCGGAGTTCGCCGCGGCGCGACTGCTGGAGGCCGCTGGCGTCGCCGCAGATCCGCTGTTGCGTGACCGCTCAACTCTTGGCGAGTTCGACCGCGCGCCACAGGTACCAGCTCGCAACCGAGCGGAAGGGTCTCCATTTCTCGCCGTGCCTGGCCAGCTCCTTTGGCGTAGGCAGATCCGCCTTGCGATGGATGAGCGCGAACCCCTTGCGAACGCCGTAGTCGTCGGCTGGAAGCACGTCTGGACGTCCAAGGCGCAGCATCAGCAGCATCTCCACCGTCCAGCGACCGACGCCGCGCACGGCGCTCAGGCGCTCGATGATGTCGTCGTCCGGCATTTCGCGCACTTCGTCGAGAGTGGGGAGTTCGCGGTCGGCGGTCTTGCGCGCAAGGTCACGCAGCGCGGCGACCTTCGCGCGAGAGAGTCCCGCGCCGCGCAGGTCCTCGTCGGTCGCGCCAAGAATGTGCCTGGGCGTGAAGCCCTGCCTGGCGCGCGGGAACAGTGCGCAGACGCGCCCGTAGATCGTGGCCGCGGCCTTGCCGGTGAGCTGCTGGTAGACGATCGCCTCGGCCAGTGCGTCGAACACGCTGTGGGTGTCATTGAGTTGGAGGGTGAAGGGACCCGCGGCGTCGATCAGCCGCGCCAGCGCAGCGTCGCAGCTGCGCAGGTGGCGCAGCGCGGCCTTCGGATCGAAGCCGACCCCGGCGCCGCCGGGGGACGTGGCAGGCTTGGCGGCACCGTTGGACTCGCCGGTCGCCGCGCGCCTGACCGCTGGCTTGGCGGCACCGTTGGACTCGCCGGTCGCCGCGCGCTTGACCGCCGGTTTCGCGGCACCGTTGGACTCGTCCGTCACCGCGCGCTTGACCGCTGGCTTGGCGGCGTCGCGGGCCGCGCCGGAGCCGGGTCGCTCGATCGCGAGCATACGCAGCTTGGTGTCGACGCCACCGCCGGCACTAAAACCACCGGCCTTGCCTCCAGCGGCGAGCACCCGGTGGCAGGGCACCACGATCGCGAACGGATTGCGGCCAAGCGCCTGCCCCACCGCGCGGGCCGAGTTCGGCGAGCCCACGCGCGCCGCCACCTCCCCGTACGACAGCGTGCTCCCGACCGGAATCGTGCGCGCCGCTTCATAGACGCGACGATTGAACGGTGAGACCTGCTCCATATCGAGCGTGATCGCCGACAAGTCCGTGGCGCGTCCGCTCAGCAACGCAACGATGGCACCGATGGCTCGCTTGACCTCGCGTGGTGGCGCCGTCTCGTCGGCGTCGGGGAAGCGCCGGCGCATCCGCGCAAGGGTGGTGCTGCGACGGGCTTCGGGAAGCTGAACGCCGGTGACGCCGCGCACGCCCCAGGCGATCGCGCAGCAGCCGATCGGAGTTTCGAAAAGGGTGAATCCGCAGCCTGACATCGGCGGAGGGTAGCACGCGGCCGGCGCGAAGGAATTGGAGAAACTTGCGGGTCCTGCCACTACGCCCGTACCGTTGATCGCGGCTCGGACCGGTTGAAGGCAGGTGTCGCAAGCCGCGACTTGACCCCTTCGGAGGCCGGTCGGTGCCAGGCCGGCGGCCGCGGGCTCGCTCGCCCACCCGGCTCTGAAAGGATAAGAAGGGCGCCCAGTCGCGCGCGGCGCGACTCTCGTCGCGATGCCTACCGCTTTGCCAGACACCGGCGCCCTGGCGCGCTTTTACCGCCTCGTCCCGGCGGTCGAATCGCTGCGTCGCTATTCGTTCGCGGCGCTGCGCTCGGACGTCGTGGCCGGACTGACGGTCGCGACCGTAGCCGTGCCGCAGGGCATGGCCTACGCGCTGGTGGCCGGCGTGCCGGTCGAGCACGGCCTCTACACGGCCATCGTGATGACGGCGGTCGGCGCCTTGTTCGACTCGTCGCGCCAGCTCATCAACGGTCCGACCAACGCCATCTCGATCGCCGTGCTCAGCGCTGTAGCCGTGGTCCCGCCGGAAGGTCGTATCCAGGCCACCGTGCTGCTGGCCTTTCTGGTCGGCTCCATCCAGGTGGCCATAACGCTGCTGCGCCTCGGTGACCTCACCCGCTACATCTCGCACTCGGTGATCCTGGGCTTCACGCTCGGCGCGGGGTCGCTGCTGGTGCTCGACCAGCTCCGCAATCTGCTCGGCCTCAGTTCGATGGGCGACGTCCACGATCCGTTCCTGGTGCGCTTCTGGCTGACCATGACCGGAGGCGGCCCGGTGCACCTGGCGACGCTTGCGATGGGGTTCGGAGCCATCGGGCTGGTGCTGGCGCTTCGCGCGTTCAAGAGCCGCGTGGGATGGAGGCTGCTGCCCGACCTGCTGCTGGCCGTGGTTGCGGCTGCGGCGGCGTGCGCCTGGCTCGGGCTCGACGAGCAGGGGGTCAAGGTGATCGGCGAGATTCCGGCGTCGCTGCCGTCGTTCGCGCTGCCACACCTGGACACGCCTTTTCTGAGGCCGCTGTCGACCAGCGCACTCGCGATCGCGACGCTCGGACTGCTCGAGGCGATTGCGATGGCCAAGGCGATCGCCGCTCACACCAGGCAGAAGCTCGACATCAACCAGCAGTGCCTTTCCGAAGGCCTCGCCAACCTGAGCGGTTCCTTCTTCCAGTGCATCCCCGGCTCCGGCTCGCTGACCCGCTCGGCCATCAACCAGCAGGCCGGCGGTCTCACCCAGTGGTCGGGAGTGATCTCGGCGCTCGCGGTCGCGGCAATCGTGCTGGCCTTCGGCCCCTACGCCCACTTCATCCCCAAGTCCGCGCTGGCCGGCATCCTGATGGTATCGGCCTGGAAGATGGTCGACTGGAAAGCGCTGCGCTATTACGCGCGCACCTCGCGCTTCGACCGCGTCGTCATCGCGATCACGGCGCTGGCCGCGGTCGCCATCAGCATCGAGTTCTGCGTGTTGATCGGCGTCTTCATGTCCTTCCTGCTCGCGGTCCCGCGCGCGGGGCGCATGCTGCTCACCGAGTTCATCGTCAGCGCCGACGGCGTCATCCACGAACGGATGGAAGAAGATGTCGTGTGCGGTCGCATCCTGATCTTCGGGCTCGAGGGAGAGATGTTCTTCGGTGCCGCGGCCTCGCTGGAAGCTCATCTGGAAACCATCGAAGAGCGCATCGACGCGGGAACCAGGGTCGTCGTTTTGAGAATGAAGAGGCTGCGCAGCCCCGACGCGGTCTGCATGCATCTTCTGGACGAACACTTGCAGCGCATCGAGGCCCGTGGCGTCCACATCATCATGGTGGGCGTGCGCAACGACATGTTCGGCGGCCTCAAGCGCTCGGGAATCGCAGCACGCATCGGTGCCGACAACATCTTCCGCGAACAGCCGGTGCGTCACACCAGCACGCAGAAAGGCATCCACCACGCCTACGAACTGGTCGACGAACCCTGCGAGACCTGCCCGCGCCGCGACCCCGCCGTCAAGGCCGAGCCGCTCGGATACTCGATCTGAAGTTCACGCGTAGCGGCGCGCCGCGCGGCCGCACCGCCCGCCTGGTCAGACCGGCGGTGCGGCCGCACATCGCTCAGCGACGCGACGGGATCACTGCGCCGCCGAGGCGGACACGCGCACGCGGCTGCACTGCTCGGGCAGGTCGGTGAGCGCACACGTGTCGTGCAGACAGGTGAGCGCCTCGTTCTGACACGCCTTCACGTCGGCGCGCAGCTCGGCGCGGCACGGACGGATGCAGTCGGCGTAATCGGCGCGCGCTTCGACACACACCGAGGCCGTCCTGTCGGATGCACACGCGACGCGCGCTTGCGCCGCCAGTTCCACACAACCGTCCTGGATCGAGCAGTCCACGAAGGCCTGGCGGGCGTCGCTCATGCACGCACGCAGATCGGTCATGCATCCCCTGATACATTCAGCATCCACGCTGACGTCCACCGTGGCGGTGGCGGCCACGGCCGGCCTCGGCGCCAGCACGACGCCGGCCGCGAACATGCCGCTGATGCCTGCAAACCCGAACACGGCCACGAGTGCCGTCGATTTCGCTCTAGTCATCTCTGTTCTCCTTCCTTGTTGTCATCGCCCGCTATTGGGCACGCTTCAGTTACACCGTTGTTCGCAAGGACAGCAAGATCCCCCGATCGAGCCTCCCCGCCGGAGAGGGGGTCAAGTCGCGCCTTTCGATTACTACCGGCGCAGACGCCGCGCGCCGACCGGAGCCGGCGGCCGCGCAGTTCTCAGAAATCGTTGCGATCGGTGACGTCGAGCACCAGACGCGTGGTGGTGTTGGACGGATCGGTGTCGCCGGCGCCGGTAGCGGTGACCAGTGCGGTGCAACGCCGCGGCGACTCGTCGCTCGGGCTGTCGAAAGCCTCCGCGCGGACGATCAGACCCAGGCTGCCCTTGGCGCGTCGCCCGCGGCGCAGCATCATGCGCGACTGGTGACCGGACAGGCGCCGGTCGAAGTCCACGAAACCGACGGTGCCCGGCGGGCAGTCTCCGTCGCTCGCGGTCACCGTCACCTCGAGGTCGGCTACGCCGGCCGGCAGATCGCGCGAGCGACGAACCACCGGCTTTATCTGTTTGGTCACCACCGCCTGGCCGTCCGGAATCTTGATCGCGACCGGCTTCATGCTCTCGATGAAGAACTCGTCCTGGTCGGCGTGTGACGGATCGAGCGTATCGGTGACGTCGAGAGCGACCGCGACGGCGTTGTTGTCGAGGGTCGGGTCGACACTGGTGCCGCTTGCTTCGGCGGCGGTGAACCACAGCGTGCAGCGCGCCGGAATGCGATGGTCGAACGGCGTGAACGCATCGCGTGAGACCGTCACCTCGGCTATCGCTGTGGCCGGCAGGCCGCCGCCGACCACAGCGCTGTCCTGAACGCCGTTACTGCCACGGTCGAAGTCAGGCTGGCCGGTGACGGTGCCGGTCGGGCAGTCGCCGTCCGATGCAATCAGACGGATTGCATGGCCCGGCGACTCTCGCACCGGCGAGACGTCGGCATTGTGCACCTGCACGACGACGTTCGAAGAGAACGGCGAATCGCCGGCCGGGATCGACAGTTCGATCGCAGGCAGCGACAGCACCACGCTGTCGTGCACGTCGCGCAGCGTGCAGTCGGGGTTGCAGTCGTCTCCGTCCCCTTCGCGTTCCTCGCCGTCGTCGCACTCCTCGTCGTCTTCCTTGCGGTCGTTGCCGCACACCTCGGTGAGGCAATGGGCGTCGCAGCCGTCCCCGCTCACGCGATTGCCGTCGTCGCACTCTTCCTCGCCGACCGCGACGCCATTGCCGCAAGCCGACGCGGTGCAGTTGGAGTCGCAGCCGTCGCCGTCGACGCTGTTGCCGTCATCGCAGGCCTCGCCACCCGCGACCACGCCGTTGCCGCAGCGCGAGGTCGTGCAGTTGGCGTCGCAGCCGTCGCCGCTAGTGAGGTTGCCGTCGTCGCACTCTTCACCGGCGCCGGCGACGCCGTTGCCGCAGCCGCTTGGGCGGCAGTTGGCGTCGCAGCCGTCGTCGTCCACCCAGTTCCCGTCGTCGCACTGTTCGCTTCCGGTCACGACGCCGTTGCCGCATCCGGTCGCAGTGCAGTTGGAATCGCAGCCGTCGCCGTCGCTGCGGTTGCCGTCGTCGCACGCCTCGCCGGCCGCGACGACGCCGTTGCCGCAAGCCGACACGGTGCAGTTGCCGTCGCACCCTTCGCCGTCGGTGCTGTTGCCGTCATCGCAAGCCTCGCAGGTCGCGTCGAGTTCAGCGTCGCCGCAACGATCGTTGTCACCGCCGCACAGGCAGACCACGTTGGCGTAGACCTTGCCCGTGTCGTACCACGCGTTGGCAAAGCAATCGTCGCGCAGCGCGGCCGTCTGGATCTCGGTGACCGGCGCCACGGAAATGGCGAAGTCCGGACCGAGCGGGGCGCCACCGGGGCCGTAGGCACGAGCGCGCCCGGGATCGAGAAGTCCGGTGGCCTGGTTGAACTCGCGCCACACCACCAGCAGGTTTCCGCGCGAATCATAGGCCGCATCGGCCTGATTCAGATAGGTAGAAGCGAGAGTGCGCACGACCTCGCGGCCACCGACCGGCGTGCCGTCGGCAGCGAAGCGACGCAACCAGGTTTCGCTGCGCGCACCGGCTTCGCCGCCGGTGGTCGCGTCGAAGTTGGCGTGACCGACCACCGCAATCTCGCCGGCCGCGCTGGTCGCGACCTCATCGACCAGGCCGACCGTGTCGATCGCGAAGGCCGGCCCGAGCGGCGTGAGGTCGGCATTGTAGATGCGCGCCTGGCTCCAGTCGGAGAGCCATAGGTTGGTCCACACGACGACGAAACCGCCGCCGGGCAGCACGTCGATATCGGCCTCGAAGGCCGGCGTATTGTCGGCGACCTTGATCGCCGACGAGAGCGCATTGCCGTACTTGTCGTAGGCCCGGATCCACAGCCCGTTCTGCTTCCAGAAATAGACCGAGCCGGCGTCGCGATAGGCGACCGCGTGCGCGATCATCGGGCCGGTAAACGGCGTATCGATACGCGCCTCTCCCGATACCGCACGTCCGGCCGAGTCGAGGCGTCGCGCATAAAGCGCACGCGCGTCGCCAACCTTCGACCACATCCACGCTCCGACAAAGCCGCCGTCGGCGTCGGCCGTGATCGTCGGATACAGGCCGTAGCCGCTCGCGTCGATGCGCACCGCCGGCGCGACCTCGGCGCCGCTGCGCGAAAAGCGGTGCGTGACGATGCGGTTGGTGGAGCCGAGCGTGTTGTTGAATTCTCCCCACGTAAGCACGAAGCCGCCGTCGACGTGCGGTGCGACGTCGACCTCCTGCAGGTTCTGCGCGAAAGTCGGGATTCCGGCCTGGAAGGTGGGAACGTCGATGTACTGCGCGGGTGACGATGTCGCCACCAGGAACGGCAAGAGGCCGGCGCCGAAGCCGACCGCGAAACGTCGCAGCATGGTGAACTCCCCTTCGCGCCCGCTATCACGGGCCATCGGGCCGGGTCAAGGGGAAGACGGCGGCGCGCCGGGGGCCGACGGGCTCGGCTCCTTCAAGCCCAGCATGTAGAGGAAGAAGCTGCGGCACTTCTGCAGCCGCATGACATAGACCTTCTTGCCGGGATCGTCGACGGAGGCCAGCCGCGCCAGCAGCGCGTCACTATCCTTTACGAGGGCTCGCAACTGCTCGGCTGACAGCGACGTTGCGGTTACGGTCTCTGCGCAGATCCGATCGAACTCCTCCTTCCAGGTCGCGCCCTGCGACAGACCTGTCGACAAAACTATCAGACACGCGATGCTCCCGACCCATCGCAGGACGCCCCCGCTCACCCGGTTTCGCTCAGTTCTGCGCATGCGCATGGCACCGCTTACAGTCATCCAACGGAAACGCGACATTCAGATGGCAGGCGCCGCAGAACTTGCGCTCCAGGATGTAACGCATCTCGAAGTGCTTGGTGAAAGTGCGCTTGATCGCGAAGAGATCGGGATGGCAGTTGGCACAATCGAGCCAGCGGTTGTGCACCTCGTGCGAAAAGCGCGCGGGCGGGATCATTCCCATCGCCGCCGGCAACTCGAAGGCGTCGTTGTAGGGCTTTGGCTTGTACGAATCGTCGCGAACGCTTTGCTTCGGCTTGATCATGCCGCCCGCGATCGCCTGCACCCAGTCGATCTGATTCCCGTACTGGGTCTTGGGAAACGACTTGACGGCCTTCGCGAACGCGTCTTTGGGCACCACCGTCCTTCCCGTGTGGCACTTCTGGCAGTTCTCAGGCGTGTGGCCGAACGCGGTCTTGCCGTCATGGCAGGCGCCGCAATACTTGCCGCCGCTGCTTTCGGCTTCGGTTATCGGGGTGGAGTTCGCCTGCATCTCGAATTCCAGTTCGAAGTGGCACACGCGGCATGTGTACTTCATCCGATGCGACCAGTGGCTGAACGTCACAGCCTCCTGGCCGCTGGTGCTCGAGAGCCTGTCGATCAGAACGTGGCCGTACTCGATCGGAGCGGGCAGGCGCGGCAGGTCGTAGAAGGACTGGGCGCCCGCACCGCCCGCAGCCAGCGCCGAGAGCACCGCAGCCGCGGCGCACGAGAACCGCACGGCTCGCTTCATCGGCACTCTCCCGTCGTGGCGCGAAGTGTGCGCACCCCTCCCGCCTACATGACTTCTTTGGTGTGACAGAGCTGGCAGTCGAGGTTCGAAAACGCCACCCTGCCGTGGCACGCGCCGCAGAACTTGCCGTCGAAGATGTCCTGCATCGAGTAGACCGTCGAACCTTTCTTGACCCCGAAGATCTCGGGGTGGCACAGTTCGCATCCGTTCCACACGGCGTGTTTCTCGTGCGAGAACATGATGTCGGGCATCCCTTTGACCGCCGCCTTGATCTGCTCGTTGGCCGGCATGCTCAGCGTCTTGCGCTTGATGCTGATGCCTTCCAGATGATCCTTCAGCTTGACCAGACCGCTCGCCTCGGCTTTGAGCCAGTCGACCTTGTTGCCGAAACGAGAAGTGGGATAGCCGCGAATGAAGTCGGCGAAACGCTTCTCGACGTCCTTGTCCTTGCCGAGCGAGTGGCACCGGTCGCAGGACTCGGTCGAGCGCGACAGCAGCTTGGCCTTGCCGGCAAACGCTTCCTTGCCGTTGTGGCAGGCGCCGCAGTACAGGCCATTGGCGTTGTCGTCTTCCTTGACGCCGGTTACCCCGGCCTGCATCGCGAAGCCGAGGTCGATGTGACACAGCCGGCAGGTGTACCTGCCCCGGTGAGTCCAGTGCTTGAACACCACCGGCGCCATATTCTTGGCGGCGGAAAAGTTGTTCATCACGACGTCGCCGTACTCGTACGGCTTGGGAGTGCGCTTCTTCTGGCCGAAGGTCTGCGCCGACACCGCGGAAACCCCTACGGCAAGCAGCAGCAGCGCAATCGATACTCCTCTCTTTGGGTCCATCGGCCGAGGCCTCCTTGGAAGGAAGAAGCGAAACCTAAGCCGGTTGCCGCGGCCGTTGCAAGGTTTCTGACCCGATGCCCGCGGCACGCAAACTGAACACAGGGTCCCTGCTTACTCGTCGCATTAGCGCGCCGCGGCGAGGCCCGGATCCGGTCATGCTCTGAGGTTGCGGGGTTCCTCTCCGGCCCGCCGTACCCTGGATCTCAGCTCCGACCGGTCGGAGAAAACCTGTCGAAAGCCGCGACTTGACCCCTCGGCGTCGACCCCTCGGCGTCACCTCGGCGTCACTGACTCTCGTATGCACCCAGGTCCGCGGCGGCTCCGACCACGCGCGGCGCACACAGTATGTCGTAGGATGGGAACGGCGCGCTGGCCCCGGTGCCGGCATCAACGCCGGGACTGCCGGATTGCAGAGTCCAGTCGGCGCCGGCCGGATCGGCAAAGAGAGGATCGACGAAACCCGGGTTGTCGGCGCCTCCGCCGGCGGCTTCGAGCGAGGCGATCGGATCGGCCGCTTCTCCCACCGTGATCGGCGGCGGTTTGTCCCAGCTCATCTCCTGTCCGTTCTCGGACCCGAACAGGATCGAGTTGCGCAGGTTCAGCGACGTGGTGGCAGAGGCGTTGGCGTCGCCGGAGTTGCGGTAGAAGATCGAGTTGGTGATCTCGAGCGTGACTACGCCGGCATTGCCATAACCCACCGTCATCGAGTACGCCGAAGCGCCGACCGAGTGATAGGCCACCACGCTGTTCAGCAACCGGTAGTCGCCGGCCCCGTCGAACACCACCGCCGCGTCGGCACCGGTGTTGTAGATCAACGAATTGACGATGTCGCCGCCTTGCCACAGCTTCATTCCGTTACGCGCGACGTTGGCGGCGATCGAATTGACGATCGCCACCCGCGTACACTTGAAGTCGAACCCGTCGGCCGAGGCTCCGGTCACACGCGAGCCGACCACCAGGATGTTGTCGCCGCTCTCCATCGCGATCGCATCGGAGCCGGAGTTGCCGGCGCCGCCTCCGCCCATCGTAACCAGCAGGTTCTGCATCTTGACGTCGTCGCACGGGCCTTCCCCGCAGTTGAAGCCGACCAACGTGGACTTCGATCCTGCGATGGTGACGTTGCTGAGCAGCAGTCCCTCGATCAGCGAGGTCGGGTTCGGGATGCTCGGCGCCACCACTGCCCGGATACCGTCGGTGCCGCCCTGCACGGTCATGTTCTTCAAGATCAATTGCTGCTGAGGGCTGGCGAGGCGCCCGAAATAGATGCCGCCGCCGGCGAAGTATTGGATGTCGAAGCCGTCGACCACGACGCGGTCGCCGCTGACGAGCAGGCCGTAACTCGATCCTGCCGGGCGCAGCACCACCGTCTCGCCCGGATAGTTCGCCAGCGTAACGTCGTTCTTGTCGAGCACGATGCCGGCCGAGTTCTCGCTCGGATCCTCCACGTAATAGATGCCCTCGTGGACCAGAATCACGTCGCCGGCCACCGCGCTGACAACCGCCTGATTGACGGTGCGCAGCGGATCGCCGGCGGTGCCGGCGCCGGAATCGTTGCCGGTGATCGCGACGTACCAGATGCGCCCGCCCGGCAGCGGCGAATAGGGCGCAGTGGGATCGGCGGGGAAGCGCAGTTCATCGATCGGTGCGATTGTCGCGATCGCCGGCGGCGTCGAACAGACCGGTAGCGGCGCGCCGGGCGAGAACGGGAACATCACGTCGAACGCGGCGGCGCTGCGTTGCTGGCTCGCCAGCGTCGTACAGACCGCCGCTGCGGCGGCGGTAGTCACCGCCGGCGGGTCGCAGACGTCGAGGCTTTGCACGTTAGTGTCGGCGCAGCGCGCTGCGATCTGCACGCCGGCGCCATCCTCGATCTTGGCCACCCGCGCGCTGGGATCGAAGAAGATCGGCAGGCGGCAGTCGCCCGCGCCGCGTCCCGAGTCGATCGGCTTCTGGCACTTGACCATCGCGGCCAGCCGTTTCTGAAACTGGCGCAGTCCAGTCTTGGCGATCTGCGCGACGCAGGCCTGATCGACTGCCGCCACCGGCGGAGTCAGCGTCCCGAACTGGTCCCGCGCGACATCGGACGCCCAGTCTTCGGCCTGGCAGACCAGGCAGTCGGCCAGTGTCGTGAACGAATCGATCGCGATCGCGCCGCACGGCGCCGGACAGATCGACGGGTACGATAGATCGCCAGGACCGGCTATCGCACCGCACTGGTCCGAGCTGCCGCCGACCGACTTGCGCAGCAACGCCTCGGCCGCGGCGATCTTGCCCTGCGTGTCGGCGGTGGCCGGCACCAGACAGTTCTCCGGACCGGGCGTCCCGGCTTGCAGCGCCGCCAGATAGCACCGCTGCATCGCCTGCAGCGCGGTGGCGGAAAGCTTCTGGGTCCTCGAGCCGATCGCCTTGCGGCATCTTTGCGCGTCGGACGACAGCGCCGCTGCGTCACCCATCGAGGCGATCAGCAACATCGAACACACGGCCAGAGAAATGAAGAGGGATTTTCGTCCAGGCATGATGGTGTCCGCTCCTGGCGGCCCTATATCACGCTGGAGGGCTGGCGTACGCGAAGTTTCTTCGTTGCGCGTCAGTAGAGGGAGGTCGCGGGGCGGCTGGCAAGCGCGGCGGAACGATCGTCGTCGCCGGTCATCGGGCCGAAGCGTCGCGGTGACCAACGGGACCGCCTGCCTTCTTTCGGCGCTGTATCTGCTGGGAGGCCGCTGCAGCCGGCTTGTCGGCCTGGCCTCCGTGGAGTAGGTTCCCACCATGCTCGCTTGGGAAGAATGTCCGGCCGTAGAGCGAACGCCCGGGACGGTCAGCGGCGCGTGGGTTTTCAAAGGCACCCGTATTCCGGTCAAGGCGCTCTTCGAGAACCTGGAGGACGGCGCTCGCATTGACGACTTCGTCACGTGGTTTCCCGGCGTCTCCCTCGAGCAGGTCGAGACCGTGCTGCGACACGCCGAAAAGAGCCTCGCCGCCGCCTGATCATCTGCACCGCCGCCTTTCGTTATGAGGGTTCTCTTCGATCAAGGATCTCCGGTCCCACTGCGCGATGCGTTGACCGGTCACACCGTCTCTACCGCGTACGAGATGGGGTGGGAACGGATGAAGAACGGCGAACTCCTCGCCGCTGCGGAAGCGTCGTTCGACTGCCTCGTCACGACGGACCAGAACCTACGCTACCAGCAGAACATTGTCGGTCGACATCTCGCGATCCTCGTACTCTTTACGACGAGCTGGCCGAAGATCCGGGCACGGCTTCCCGAGATCGTCAACGCAGTCGATGCACTGCGACCGGGAGATTTCGTAGAGTTGGACTTCTGGTCGCCGATCCCGCGTTGACGCGCCGCCTCTCTAGTTGCCATTGCGCCTGCGCGGCAGCGCTGCGATGGCTTCCATCTCGCACAGCAGGCCGGACCGGCACACGTCGGCGCGAACCAATGCGTTGGGAAAACCCTCCAGGCTGCGATCGCGCAGGATCCGACGCAGCATCGCGGCGTCGGCCGGGTCTTTCAGATAAGTGACAGCCGACAGCACATCGGCGAACGACGCGCCGCGCTGCTGCAGCAGCGTCGAGACGTTCCTGAGCATACGGTCCGCCTGGCTCGCGAAATCGCCGACGCCGGCCGTGCGCCCGTCTTCGTCGACGCTGGCCGTGCCCGAGATGTACAGCGCCGTCTTGTTCGCCTCCACCACCTCGAGCCCGCGCGAGAAATCCGCGCCGTACATCCACGCTTCGTTCAGCGTCGGCGTGGTCATCACGTGGACCTCGAGCGGCGCGGGAGCGGCAACGGCGTACAGACCCATCGAAAAATTGTGTTCAGCGGGAAACGGCCCGCCCTGGATCCCGGTGCTGGCCGGACGCAGCTTGATGCCGTTGCGTTCGAAGAAGAACCGGCGCGCGCGGTTGAGATCGTCGTAGTCGCAGTCGATGTCGCGAATGTAGATCCAGGTACGGACGACCTGATGGAAGTCCATCCCTGCGCTGCGCAGCAGTTCCTGCGCAGCGCAGAACATGCTGTAGGCTTCATCGAACGCGGTCCCGTTCGCGCCGTAGAGGTTGCCGGCGTGAAGGTGCTTGTGACCGCCCATGACCGACACGCGCGCATCGACACGAGCGCAATCCTCGCAGTTGCACGCCGATGGCGCCCGGACATACCGGACCTCCGCTGAGCTGCGGTCGTGCGGAACCACCGCGAAGGCCGCGACCTCCAGCGCGGAGTCCTCGGCCAGCGGCGGCTGCTCTATGAAGGTGGAGGCGGGACCGACCCCGTCTGCATCGGTCTGCCCGAAAACGCGGCGGCGGGCCTGACGGTACGTCCCGAGATCTTCACGGATGTTGCTGAAGAACACCGTCTCGGTGGCGATGTCCTGCGGGGTCCCGCCTTGCGCGCGCAGCACCGCTTCGAGGCTGCGGCACGCCGATTCCGCCTGGCGCGCGACATCGCCCGAGGCACCGGGCTCGGGACAGCACAGCAGATAGAGCTCGGTCGCGTGTGCGCCCTCGAAGCGCCGCAGCACACTACCGCCGGCGCTGACGCGCCCGGTGTCGTGCTGCTCACCGCGACTCATCGGCTCACGCTGTCACGGCCTGGATGCGAAGAAAATTCCAACTGAACTCCCACCTGCGCCGGGTCTGCGTTGCTCGCCGCCACCGGTCGCAAGCGGCCCTCATGGACGCGGGCGAGCGGTGCCGGACCGGCGCGGTTGCCGAACTCATCGAACGCTATACTGCCGGTAACACCGCCCCGGCGCGCCTTCGCCACCGCCTCACGCAGCGACTCCTGTGCGGCGGCGCCGCCGGATCGCAGCGCTTGTAGCAAGAGCGCGGCGCCATCGTAACCGTAGGCTGCGGCAACGCTCGGCTCGCCGTGGTATGCCGATCGGTATCGGGCCCGGAAATCCTCCGCGACTGCCGCCGGCAGCTCGGCCGGCGCAGCCAGGACCATCCCTTCCGCGGCATCACCGGCGCCGTCCAGGAACGAGCGCGAAGCCAGTCGCAGCGGACCGAAGAACGCGGCCGTACTGCCGGCGTCGCGCAGGCGCCGGACTACCGGCTGCGCAACCTGCGGTGGCACCAGCAGCAGCAGCGCCTCGGCGTGTGACGCCACTACTGCACCAACCAGTGCCTCGGTCTCTGCCGGCTCCGCCACCGCAATCCTGGTCAGAACGGGGGCGCCGGCGCGACTCGCGACCTTCTCGAACGCTTCGCAGGCGGTGCGCATGTCGTAACTGTACTGCGCGACCAGCACCGCAACGCTGCGCATGCCGCGCATCGCCTCCAGCAGCGCTGCCGCCTGCTGGAGGTCATCGGGCACCAGCCGGAAGAACCACGGCACCCGGATACGCGTGAGCGTGGGATCGGAGACCCATGGCGTCAGCAACACGAAACGTCCCTTGGCACGCGCCGCGACCTGCTCGGCCAGGTGCGCGCTGCGGCCGTCTGCGGGACCGAGAATCGCGCTGATCCCGTCGGAGTAGACGAGGGCGACCAGGCCGCCGGCGCCCGCGGTCCATTGCCCACCTCCGGCGGCCGCCTTCAGCGAGCACGCGGCGACATCACCCGCGCACTCGTCCACCGCGAGCTGCGCACCATCGCGAATCTCGCGCGCTTCGACCGCGTCGGGGCCGCCCTCGGCGAGGAACAGCCCGAGCGTGCGCGCCGCATCGTAAGGAGCCTGCGCGCCCCGCCGGGCCGGCGGCCCGGCGCCGCTGGCTGCGTCGCCGGTGATCGCACCGGCAGGTGCTTGCACGCCGGACTGTGCGCGCGCCGCCGTGTCATCGGCACTCGCGCCCGCAGCAAGATGACCGGCGATGATCACCGCGACGCCGAGCGCCCGGCGCGCGAAGCTCGCCGTCACGGCATCCTCCGCTCAGACGCGCGCGCGATTGCTCTCGAGTTCACTTCGTCGTCCCGCCCGCGCCCTCGGACCGGAAGTACTCGAAGCGGCCGTTCTTCACCTGCGCGAGCCACGGCCGGCGCACGTTGCCCTGCGTCGAGTCGAACTCGATGGTACCGGTCACGCCGTCAAAGGTCCTGGGCACGAACAGCGCGTCGCGAATCCGCGCGCGGTTGAGGCCCGCGCTTCGGATCGCGTCGATGATCAGGTTGGCGGCGTCGTAGGCGTGGGCGGCAAACGCGGTCGGCTCTTCGCCGAAACGCTCGCGGTAGCGCTGCTCGAACCGACGCCAGACCTGATCGTCGCGATCCGGGTTGAAGGTCGCGGTAGCAATCACGCCCTCGGCCGCCGCGCCTGCCGTCTCGAGAAACTTCGGATGGACGGCGCGATCGAACGCGAAGATCGGCAGCGACATCCCGCGCCGGCGCGCCTCTTTGACGATCAGGCCGAGTTCGATCGGGTTGCCGAGCAGGAACAGCGCGTCGGCGTTGGTGCGGGCGATGTGATCGAGCTGCCCGGAAAACTCGCTGGCACCGTTCTCGAAGCGCTGCTCGATCACGATCGGATGGCTCAGCCGGCGGGCGGCCTGGGCGAACTCCGCGATCCCCACCCGTCCGTCACGGTCGTTGACGCGCAGCACCGCCACTCGCGACAGGCCGCGCGCACGCAGCATGTAGTCGACCAGTAGATAGGAGTTCTGGCGGTCGTCGCTGATCACGCGGACGATCCACGGGATGGCGTGCTCGAGCAGCGTCGGATCGGTGGAGCCGGCGTTGACGATCGGCACCTCGGCTTTGAGCGTCGCGCGCGCCATCACGTGCTGGTGGTTGCTTTCGACGCCGGCCAGGATCGCCCAGACTCCGTCGTTGTAAGCGAACTGCGAAAGTTCGTTCGAGGTCTGTCCCCACTGGACCAGGTCAGTTCGCAGCCGCAGGCGAAACGGCTTGCCGCGGTAGCCGCCGGCGGCGTTGGCGTCGTCGATGGCCAGTTGCGCAGCGTGCAGCATCGGACGGCCGTAGAGCTGCGCCTTGGGACTTCCTTGCGCGCCGGGGCGCAGCCCGGGCGGCAACGTCGGTTTGTCCTGATCTTCGAGCGGACCGATGAAACCGATCTCCACTTCGTCGACCTGCGGATCGGGTTTGTCGCGGCCCGCGCCGGCGAACTCCGGCGGCGTAGTGAAGAGCTCGTGGTAGATCTTCAGGTGACGGTACGGGAGGAACTCGTCGGGAGTGTGGGCGTAGTGGAAGCGAGAGCCGAGCGGCGCGTTGTGCGGACCCGATGCGCTCGCGGCGGCGACGGCCGATACGTTCGCACCGACTTCGGCCGTCGCGCCCGCGCGAGCTTCATCTGCTGCGCTCGCGGCGGCGACGCTCGATGACGCCGCACTCTCGGCCACGCCACCGGCCGGCCTCTCGCCGGCAACCGCCGCCGCCTCGTCGCCGACCGCCGCCGGCGGCACAACTGCCGGATCGCGCTGACCGTGACTCACGCCTTTCTCGGTCGCCACCCAGACGTCATCGCCCTGGAAATCCATCCCGAGCACGAAATTGTGCGCCAGCGCGGTGTCGGTCACGCGCGTCGCGACCGGCGCCTTGCCGCGCGTCGAGGCGATTTCGCCTTTGCCGTCTTCACGCCGGCGGTAGGTGTTCCAGTTCGAACCGTCGGTGGCGCTCAGTCCCTTGTCGGTCGCCAGCCACGCAACGCGGCCGTTGGCGCGGACGAACTGCACGAAGTTGCTCGCCAGTCCGCTGTCTTCCTTGTAGTAGGTGCGCCAACTGCGGCCGTCGTAGCGGGCCAGACCGAAGTAACTGGCCTGCCACAGCACGCCGTCCTTGAAATCGACTCCGGCGGTTACGTCGTGTACCGGACCGTCGTCGGGCAGCAGGTCGATTTCCATTTCCTTGTCGGGGTCGCGGTACTCGCGCCAGCGGCCGGAGGTTTTGTCCAACTCCAGAATGCCGGCGCCCCACGCACCGACGAACACCATGCCGCGCCCGATCGTCGCCGAGTAGGTCCACGGC
>JACRCR010000124.1 GCA_016218925.1 Deltaproteobacteria bacterium
GGCGCGGCAATTCTTTCGTTTCGATTCGTCATCGTCGTGTCCGTTCTTCTTGGCCGCGCAAGCGGCTGCGATACCGTGCTCACGCTACCTTCGCGCGCGCGGGCGCAGCCGTCACGGCCGGCTCGATCAGTTCGCTGCCGCGAATCCCGTCGGCGCCCGGAATGATGAGCTGGTAGAGCAGCGCCATGCGCAGCGCCACGCCGTTGGCAACCTGGCTCATGATCACCGAGTACGGCCCGTCGGCCACTTCGCTGGAGATCTCGATGCCGCGGTTGATCGGCCCCGGGTGCAGGATGATGACGTCCGGCTTGGCCCTGGCTACCTTCTCGGCGTTGAGACAGAAGTAGCGCGCGTATTCGTTCAGCGTGGGAAAGAAATTGCTAGCCATCCTCTCGTGCTGGATGCGCAGCATCATGATCACATCGGCGCCTTCCACGGCGCTGCCGATATCGTAGTAGAGCTCGGCGCCGAACTGACGGAACTGCTCCGGCAGCAGCGTCGGCGGACCGGCTAGGCGAACGTTGGCGCCGAGGGTGCGCAGTCCGAACAGATTCGAACGCGCCACCCGCGAATGGACGATGTCGCCGACAATCGCGACGACGAGGTCTTTCCACGCGCACTTCTTGCGCTGCCGTATGGTGAGCAGATCCAGCAAGGCCTGCGTGGGATGCTCGTGGCTGCCGTCGCCGGCGTTGATGATCGAGCAGTCGACGACGCTCGCGAGAAAACGAGCCGCCCCCGAGGCAGGATGGCGCACGACGATGCAATCGGGCGACATCGCCGCGAGGTTGCGCGCGGTGTCCTCGAACGTCTCGCCCTTCGCCATGCTCGAAGCCGCCGACGAGATGCTGATCGCGTCTGCCGACAAGCGCTTGGCGGCGATCTCAAACGAGGTTCGCGTGCGCGTGCTGTTTTCGACGAAGAAGTTGACGACTGTCTTGCCGCGCAGCGCTGGCAGCTTCTTGACCTCGCGGCGCGATACCTCGACCAGCGATTCGGCAGTGTCCAGCAGAACCGTTATGTCCTGAGCCGAGACGCCTTCGAGCCCGAGCAGGTGGCGATTACCGAGTGCCATTGCCGGCCTCCTCGATCCAGACGGCGTCGCGCTCGCCGTGTTCACCGAGCTCCACCCTGACTTTCTGGGAGCGCGACGTCGGAACGTTCTTGCCGACGTAGTCGGCACGAATTGGAAGTTCGCGGTGACCACGGTCGATCAGCACAGCCAGTTGCACCGCGGCTGGCCGACCGAAGTCGATCAACGCATCGAGCGCGGCGCGGATCGTGCGGCCCGTGTAGAGCACGTCGTCGACCAGCACCACTTTGCGATCCTGCAGGTCGAAAGGAATGTCGCTCGGCTCCATCCTGGCAGTAGCGCCGAGCCGTCCCGCATCGTCGCGATACAACGTGATGTCGATCGCGCCCACCGGCGGGGTGGAGCCTTCGATTCGCGCCAACGCCTCTGCGATGCGCCTGGCCAGCGGCACGCCGCAGGTATGGATGCCGACCAGCGCCAGCCCCTCCACGCCGTCGTTGCGCTCGACGATCTCGTGCGCGATGCGCGTGAGCGCCCTGCGGATGCCGTCGCTGTCGAGAACTTCAACGGCCACGGTGCACCTCGTCGCGGGAACTCTCCGCGCCGCGGGTGACGGTGCCGGCCGCCCAGGGGCCCCGCCGTCTCGCCCACGACTCGCAGACACAAAAAAACCCTGCCGATGGCGCGGCAAGGTTCGCGTTGGTGGTCCCTGGCAGGACCTGGCTCTGGGTTTTCGTAGCTCTCAACCGCTGCACCCTTCCCGACCTCGCAGGGCCGGATTTAAAGAGGAGCCGACAGACGGGCTGCTCGCTGCTTCCAGCGGGCGCCGCCGGGGCGGGGAAATTCCCGTCACCGGCGCGCACTCTTACGGGGGCCGGGCCCGAGTGTCAAAACCCGGCCTGGGCGTTGGGCCGGCTTCGGCCCCGTGCCGAGCGCAGGGGCCGCCGCGCAGGGCCCGCGGCGCGCAACGGCCCGGCGCAGCGGCGGCCGGTCAGGAGTCCCGCGGGCTCTTCAGTACGGTAGCGCCTGCACCTCGACACCCTGCACCGGCTCGGTACTCGGCGCAGACGCGTCGAGGATCGTGACGACGAAATCCTCCGGCCCAACGTACGCGCGCGGCATGAACTCGCAGCGCGCGATCGAGCGCGGACCGGAGAAACCGTCGAGCGCGATCATCGCGACATTGAGCAGACTCGAGGGCATATCCAGGAACGCGAAACTCGCGCCAGAGACCAGTCCTTCGCAATGAACCTCGTTGCCGTCGCCGGGAAGCTCTCCGGCACCGGTGTAATCGACCTGGAACTGCAAAGCGCCCAGCGCGTCGGGCGTCATCAGCCGCAGCACCAGAGCCGTGGGCTCGCCGCAAACGAGCGCCGCCGGCAAGCCGACCGCGACGTTCAAGACCAGCAACGCATCGACCGTGAGGATCTTGCCGTCGTCGTTGACGTCGCAGGCCCAGTCCGGACAATCCACGTCCTGCCCGACCGCCCGACGCAGTTCGCGAAGAGCGTCGGTCGCTACGATCTTGCCGTCACCGGTAGCGTCTCCGCAGATGCGTTGCCGCTGACAGCCGGCCGAGCATCCGTCGCCGCCGGTCGTGTTCGCGTCGTCGCATTCCTCGACTCCCTGCTGCACGAAGCCGTCGCCGCAGGTCGCCGCCTTGCAGTTGGTCGGACATCCGTCGGTATTCGACGAGTTGCCGTCGTCGCACTGCTCGAAGCCGGTACGAACGAAGCCGTCGCCGCACCTGGCAGCATTGCAGGTACCCGGACAGGCGTCGGCATCCGACGAATTAGCGTCGTCGCATTGTTCGAAACCGATACGAATGAAGCCGTCCCCGCAAACCGCCGGTTTGCAGTTCGTCGGACACCCATCGGCATTCGAGAGGTTGCCGTCATCGCACAACTCGACGCCAGCACGAAGGTACCCGTCGCCGCACGTCGCCGCATGGCACGTGTTCAGGCACGAATCGGTATTCGCGGAGTTGGCATCGTCGCACTGCTCGACGGAGATGCGAATGAATCCGTCGCCGCACCTCGCCGTCGTGCAGGTGTCGAGGCACGCGTCGCCGTTCGAGGAGTTCCCGTCGTCGCACTGTTCGACGCCGACGTGAACGAACGCATCGCCGCAGGCCGCGGTCTGGCACAGGTTGGTGCAGTCGTCGGTGTTCACGCGGTTGGCGTCATCGCAGGTCTCGTCGTTGGCAGGCTGCTCGAAGCCATCGCCGCACAACGCCACCTGGCACGCGTTCGTACAACCGTCGGTGCTCGTGTAGTTACCGTCGTCGCATTCCTCCAGGAAGGCGACCGTGCTGTCACCGCAGAAGCCAGGACACTCGGAGGTGCCGCGCACATCGAGCACGATACTCGCGGTGATCGGATTCAGATCGGTGCCCGCAGCGTCGGCGACATTGACACTGAACTCCCCCGGGCTCGGTACGCCGGCGGCGTCGAAGGTACACGTCGCAAGCGAGTGCGGCGCGGAAAACCCGGACTCGGTTGCCCACGCCAGGTTGAGCGCCTGCGCCTCCTCGTCATCGACGCCAGCGAACAGTGCGCCGCGCACGCGGTTGGTGCACTGCACGGTGTGACCGCTGCCGACGAAGTCGCCGGCGGTGCCTGCGTAGTCCACGGAAAGCTGCAACGCTCCGACGCTCGCGGAGGCGTCGGCCAGCGAGAAGTCGACCTCCCACTTCGGGCACGGGAAAGCGCACTTCGCGTCGCACCCGTCGGCGTCGATCAGGTTCCCGTCGTCGCACTGCTCGATGCCAACCTGGGTAACCCCGTCGCCGCAAATCGCCGGTTGGCATGTGTTCGAGCAGGCATCGCCGTTCACCGTGTTACCGTCGTCGCAGGTTTCTTCGTTAGCTGGCTGCGTGAAGCCGTCGCCGCAATACGCGGCGCAGTCGAAACGATCGGGGGTCTCGCGCAGTTCGACGCCGACACTCACGCTGATCGGGTTCAGGTCGATATCAGACGCATCCACCACACTGAGTTGCAATTGTTCGAGGCCGGGAAAGCCGGTCGCGCCGAAGGTGCATGTGGCGAGCAACTGCGGGCCCGAGAATCCTGTTTCGGTCACCCACCCAAGGCCGACTTCCCGCGTCGTCTCGTCATCATCCGCTGCGAACTGCACGCCCGAGACATGGCTGGTGCACTCGACCGTCGGACCGGCGCCCGCGAAGTCCCCCGCCGCGCTGCTGTAGTCGACGGAGAGTTGCAACGCGCCGACGTTGGCCGCGGCAGTGAGCAGCGAGAAGTCCACCTCCCACTTCGGACATTGGACCGTGCAGTCGCCGTCACACCCGTCGCCGTCGATCAGGTTGCCGTCGTCGCACAGTTCGCCGCTACCGAGCACGCCGTCGCCGCAGACAGCCGGGTCGAGTTGGCGGGCGTCGTGGATACACACGCCGCTGCCGGTGATCGTGCCGCAGCCGCTGCCAAGGACGCCGACTCCTGAGGAAACATAGTCCACACCGATCTCGGTGCGCGCCGCCGCCACCGGGACGGCCGGCGCCGATCGAGAAGCTCCGAGCAGCGCGCCCCCCACGCAGCCAATCATCAGTAACACCCGCCCGAAGGTTCGATTCATACCCCCGCTCCCTTCATCTGAGATCCGACCGGTCGCTAGACAAATCGAAAGCCGCGACTCGACCCCTCGAGCTGTCGCAAGCCGCGACTTGACCCCTCGGCTGACCCCTCGGCGGGCATCGTGCGGTGACGGCGGCGTTCACGCAATCGAAGTGGCGTGGCTGTGACGTTCGCCACGCAGCGCATTGCACGGCGGCGAGACGGAGCGTTCGATGATACATCAGTCATCGAAGCGTTCTTGCAGGGGCCGGCTTCGGAGGGCATGATCGCGCCGTGGCAGACCCGCAGGAAACCGATCACCGCGTCGATGTCTTGCGCTACTTCGCGCTTGTCGAAGAAGGACTGATCGCTCCCGACGACCGTGTGGAACTGCTCGACGGTGTTATCGTCTCGATGGCCCCGCAGTCGCCGCTCCACGCGGCGGGGGTGATGTGGGTGGAGCAGAAGCTACGCGAGAGCCTGCCGGCGGGGACCGCAATTCGCATCCAGATGCCCTTCATGGCCGGAGCGATCAGCGTGCCTGAGCCGGATGTGGCGGTGGTGCGCGGCGGGGTGTCCGACTACGTGGACCGCCATCCGTCGAGCGCGCTGCTGGTGGTCGAAGTTGCGGTCTCGTCGGCGGTGCAGGACCGCCTCACCAAGGCGCCCATCTACGCGGCGGCGGGAATCCCGAACTACTGGCTGATCGATCTGCGCGACGAGTGCATCGAGGTCTTCTCGGGGCCGGTCGCGGCCAAGCGCCGCTACTGGCGCACCGAAAAGCTGCGCGGCAATGACGCCCTCACGCTCGAAGCCTTCCCCGAAGTCAGGTTCGTCGCCGCCGACCTGTTCCCCAGGCGCAGCACCTGACCACCGCCTACGGAATCCGCATCCCCATGCGGCTGAAACGCGGCCGGAACGAATCCGAATCCCACGACCAGTACAGAATGAAGGCCTTGCCGAGGATCTCGTCGATCGGCACGGTTCCCCAGAAGCGGCTGTCGTGGCTGTGATCGCGGTTGTCGCCCATCACGAAGACCTGACCTTCGGGCACGGTCAGCGGTCCGAAGTTGTCGCGTGCGCTGTTCGGGTAGACTCGCGACCCGGGCTCGAAGTAGGCGTGCGGATCGTCGATCTTCTCGCCGTTGATGTAGACGACCTTGTCCCGGACCTCGATGGTCTCGCCGGGAAGCGCCTTGACCCGCTTGATGAAGTCCTTGGTCTTGTCTTCGGGGTAGATGAACACGATCACGTCGTCGTGCTCCGGCTTGAAGAATGACAGCAGCCGCTTGCCGACGAACGGTATGCGCACCCCGTAGACGAACTTGTTGACCAGAAGATGATCGCCCACCTCCAGGGTGGGCAGCATCGAACCGCTCGGAATCTTGAACGCCTGTACGATGAAGGTGCGAATGAACATGGCGAGCAGGATCGCCATTCCGAATGCTTCGACGTATTCGCGAAACGCGGACTTGCGCGGCGGCTGAGGCTCGGAGACGGCTTCCTTGCGGGCCGCGGCTTTTGGCACGCTCTTACTCACCAACTTTGAGGACGGCCAGGAAGGCCTCTTGAGGAATTTCCACCGCCCCGACCTGCTTCATCCTCTTCTTCCCCTCTTTCTGCTTCTCTAGCAACTTGCGCTTGCGTGAGATGTCGCCGCCGTAGCACTTGGCGGTGACGTTCTTGCGCAGAGCCTTGACCGCCTCGCGCGCGACGATCTTGCTGCCGATCGCCGCCTGAATGACGATCTCGAACATCTGCCGGGGGATCAGGTCCTTCATCTTCCTGGCCAGCTCGCGTCCGCGCGGGTAGGCCCGATCGCGGTGGCAGATCATCGAGAGCGCGTCGACCTTTTCCCCGTTGATCAGCAGGTCGAGCTTGACGAGCGGGGAGACCCGAAATCCGACCGGTTCGTAGTCGAGCGAGGCATAGCCGCGCGACACCGACTTCAAGCGATCGTAGAAATCGTAGACGATCTCGGAAAGCGGAAGTTCGTAGTGGACGATGGCGCGCCCGGTAGTCGGAAACTTCAGGTCGGTCTGCGTTCCGCGCTTGTCTTCGCACAGAGCCAGCACCGCGCCGAGGTAGTCGGGCGGCACATGAATGGTGGTCGCGACGTAGGGCTCGGCGATGGTCTCCACTCTGGCAAGATCCGGGAGCTTGGCCGGACTGTCGATCTCGATGACCGCGCCGTCGGTGAGCGTCACCTGGTAGACCACGGTCGGAGCCGTGGTGATCAGACTCAGCGCGAACTCGCGTTCGAGCCTCTCCTGGGTGATCTCGATGTGCAGCAGACCCAGGAACCCGCAACGGAATCCAAAGCCGAGCGCGGCCGAGGTTTCGGGTTCGTACGAGAACGACGAATCGTTCAGTTTGAGTTTCTCGATCGCGTCGCGAAGCTGCTCGTAGTCCGCGCTGTCGATCGGGTAGATGCCGGCGAACACCATCGGCTTTACGACTTTGAAACCCGGCA
>JACRCR010000128.1 GCA_016218925.1 Deltaproteobacteria bacterium
ATGGTCTCGGAATCGGTGACGCTCGGGGCCGATGTAACGATGGAACACCTGCTCGGTGTCGTTCGCGACTTTAACGAGCGGCCCGACATCGACGGAGTACTGGTGCAGATGCCGCTGCCCAAAGGGCTCGACAGCGACGTGGTGCTGGCGGCGGTGGATCCGGCCAAAGACGTCGACGGGCTGCATCCGGCCAATCAGGGCGCGCTGTTCAGCGGCCGCGCCGGGCTGCGCCCGTGCACACCGAGCGGATGCATGTATCTGCTCGACACCACCGGTGTCGATCCGAAGGGAAAGATCGCCGTCGTAATCGGTCGCTCCGCGCTGGTCGGCAAGCCGGTGGCGATGATGCTGCTGGAACGTCACGCCACGGTGGTGATGTGTCACTCGCGCACGACGGATCTGGCCGCCGAGGTGCGACGCGCCGACATCGTTGTCGCGGCGGTCGGCGTTGCCGAGATGATCAAGGGCGACTGGATCAAGCCGGGCGCGGTGGTGCTCGACGTCGGCATCAACCGGCTGGCTGACGGACGTATCGTCGGCGATGTCGAGTTCGCCGGCGCGTCGCAGCGCGCGGCGTTCGTGACGCCGGTGCCGGGCGGGGTGGGGCAGATGACGGTGGCGATGCTGCTGCGCAACACCTACGACGCTTGCGTGGCGCGGCAGGCGGCCGAGTCTACGACCCCGGCGAGGCGCTCGGCGTGAGGCGCACACCGCTGTACGAAGATCACGTCGCGGCCGGCGCCGCGACCGCAGCGAGGAGGTCGGCGTGAGGCGCACACCACTGTACGACGAGCACGTCGCGGCCGAGTCCACGACCCCGGCGAGGCGCTCGGCGTGAGGCGCACACCGCTGTACGAAGATCACGTCGCGGCTGGGGCGCGCATGGTCGAGTTCGCAGGCTGGCAGATGCCGGTGCAGTACAACTCGATCGTCGCCGAGCACCACGCCGTGCGCCGCGCGGCCGGGCTCTTTGACGTCAGCCACATGGGCGAAGTCGAACTGACCGGCCCCGGAGCCGAGGCCGCGTGCGCGCGGCTGTTCGCCAACGACGCGCGCTCGCTCGCGGTGGGCCGTGCCCAGTACAGCATGATCGCCAATCCGCGCGGCGGTCTGATCGACGACATCATCGTGTACCGTCTGGGTGCCGAGCGTTTCCTGGTCTGCGTCAACGCTTCCAACGCGGCAGCCGACCTGGCGTGGATCCGCGAGCACGAGAGCGGATCTTGCACGATCACCGATCGCAGCGATGCGACCGCGTTGATCGCCATCCAGGGACCCGAAGCGGTTGCGATCGTGGCGATGCTTGCGCCCGCCGCGCAGGCACTGGTGCGTTTCGGTGTCGGCGAACTTCAGATCGCCGGGGTCCGCGCGTTGGCGGCGCGCACCGGCTACACCGGCGAAGACGGCTTCGAACTTTTCGTCGATGCAGGTGCGGCAACCACAGTGTGGCGCACTCTGCTCGAGCGCGGTGGCGAGCGCGGGCTGATCCCGTGCGGACTCGGCGCGCGCGACACGCTGCGACTGGAAGCGGCGCTGCCGCTGTACGGCCACGAGCTCGGACCCGACACCAGCCCGTTCGAAGCCCGGATAGGCTGGGCCGTGAAGCTCAACCGACCCGACATGATCGGCTACCAGGCTTTGTCGGCCGCGGCGGCGGGAGCGGTTCGGCGCAAGCTGGTCGGGTTCTTCGTCGAAGGCGGCATCGCGCGCGAAGGGGCGCCGGTGTTCGCAGCGGGCTCTGCGGCTGGTGATGCAGCGGAGCGTGCGGTCGGCAACGTCACCAGCGGAAGTCATTCGCCGACGCTGGGTCGGGCGGTGGCGATGGCCCTGATCGAGATCGATGCGGGCGCCGGCCCGTTCGAAATAGAAGTGCGCGGGAAACGCAGAAGTGCAGTCGTGACCAACCTTCCCTTTTATGTTAAGCGGGCCTGAATCTGGCCCCAAGGAGCTTCGCCATGGAGATCCCGGACGATCTTCACTACACCAAGGAACACGAATGGGTTCGGGTCGAACCCGATGGAACGGTGACGATCGGGATCACCGATTACGCGCAGGAGCAGCTCGGCGACATCGTCTTCGTCGAGCTTCCCAAGCCCGACGATGAGACCTTCGTGCTGAAGGACGAAGCGTTCGCGGTGGTCGAGTCGGTCAAGGCGGCCTCCGACGTCTACTCTCCGATCACCGGCAAGGTGATAGAGTCCAACGACGACCTGCCCGACAATCCCAATGCGATCAACGAAGATCCCTATGGCGACGGCTGGCTGGTGCGCCTGGAGCCCAAGAACGTCGACGACGTCGAAGACCTGATGACCTCGGAGGAGTACGAAGAACTCGTCGAAGGTCTCGAGGACTGAGAGGGCCAGAACCCGGTGCGTTTCATCCCCCATACCAAGAGCGACGTCGCGTCCATGCTCGAAGCGGTGGGCGTGGCCAGCGTCGATGATCTGTTCCCGACGGTTCCGGCGACGCTGCGCGCGCGGGGGGGCCTGGATCTCCCGGCCGGTCTCGGCGAGCGCGAGGTGATGGAGCACATGAGCGCGCTCGCCGCGCTCAACGACGTGCAGGCGAGTTTCCTCGGCGCCGGTTGCTACCGTCACTTCGTTCCGGCGGCCGTGTCGGTGGTGATGGGCCGCGCCGAATTCGCTACCGCCTATACGCCCTACCAGCCCGAAGTCAGTCAGGGCACTTTGCAGGCGACCTTTGAGTTCCAGACCTACGTTGCGCGACTGACCGGCCTCGATGTCGCCAACGCCAGCATGTACGACGGCGCCTCCGCGTTCGCCGAGGCTCTGCTGATGGCGCTGCGCGTGGCCAAGAACCGCTCGCGTCTGCTGGTGTCGGCGGGCCTGCACCCGGAGTACATCGAAGTCGCCCGCACTTATCTCGGCGGCTACGGCCGCGGGGAAATCGTCGAAGTGCCGCTGGCCGCCGACGGTCGCACCGACCTGCGCGCGCTCGAATCGCTGCTCGGCGACGACGTGGCGGCGGTGGCGGTTGGCTACCCGAACTTCTTCGGCGTCATCGAGGACGTCGCCGGTGCCTCGCGTCTTGCCAAGCGTGCCGGCGCGCTCTCGATCAGTGTCACTGCCGAAGCTTTGGCGCTGGCGCTGCTGCGTACGCCGGCTGCCTGCGGCGTCGATATCGCGGTGGCCGAAGGGCAGAGCTTCGGGCTGCCGACTTCGTTCGGTGGCCCCGGCCTCGGGCTGTTCGCGACTCGCGCGGCCTACGTGCGGCAGATGCCCGGACGCCTGGTCGGCGAGACGGTCGATGACGAGGGCAGGCGCGGCTACGTGCTTACACTTGCCACGCGCGAGCAACACATCCGCCGCGACAAGGCTACGTCGAACATCTGCACCAACCAGGGGCTGGCAGCGCTGTGCGCCACCGTGTTCCTGGGTCTGGCCGGGCGCCGCGGCCTGCGCGAACTCGCCATCGAGAACACCCGCGCCGCTCACCGGGTGGCCGAGCGCCTGCGTCGCGAGGCCGGAGTAGAACTCGCGTTCGGTGCGCCGTTCTTCAACGAGTTCACCATCGATGTCCCGGATTGCGAGCAGATGTTCGCGCGCGCCGTCGCCGGCGGTCTGGTCCCCGGCCTGCGCGTGGCCGCGCTGCTGCCCGAGCGGCGTGAGCACCGCAACCGCCTGCTGGTTGCGGTCACCGAGTGCACCACCGAAGCGGATGTCGACATGCTGGTGCAGCGACTGACCGCGAGGGCTGCGGCGTGACGCGCGCATCGTCGGCGCTGGAGCTTCGGGCCGCCACGGAGGCGCGATGAAACGCGAGATGGAAGCGCCGATGCTTCGGGTCGCCGCGGAGGCGCGATGAAGCGCGAGATGGAAGCGCCGATCTTCGAGAAGGGCAGCCGCGGCCGCAGCGGCATCGACGTCGCGTGCGACGACGGACCGCTGCCTCTGGACGCGACGCTGCTGCGCGATGACCTCGAGGATTTTCCCGAAGTCTCCGAGCCCGAGGTGATCCGCCACTACGTGCGTCTTTCGCAACTCAACTACTCGGTGGCGACCAACTTCTATCCGCTCGGTTCATGCACGATGAAGTACAACCCGGTGGTCAACGAGCGCGCCGCCGCGCTGCCCGGTTTCGCCGGTCTGCATCCGTACGCTCCCGAGCAGAGCGCGCAGGGTGCGCTGCGGCTGCTGCGCGACCTCGAGCATTGGCTGTGCGAGATCGGCGGGCTCGATGCGGTGTCGTTGCAGCCGGCGGCCGGTGCTCAAGGCGAACTGACCGGTATGAAGGTGGTGCGTGCCTGGCACCAGAGCCAGGGGCGTCCGCGCAGCAAGGTGCTGATTCCCGAGAGCGCCCACGGCACCAATCCGGCCAGTGCGACATTGTCCGGTTACGACAGCGTCTCGGTGCCGTGCGACGAGCGCGGCCTGCTGTCAGCGGCCTCGGTGCGCGCCCTCGTCGACGAAGACGTCGCCGCGCTGATGCTGACCAACCCGAGCACGCTCGGGCTGTTCGAAGAGGACATCGAGGAGATCGCCGCGATCTTGCATGCGGCGGGCGCGCTGCTCTACATGGACGGCGCCAACATGAACGCGCTGATGGGCGTGGCCAAGCCCGGCCACATGGGCGCCGACGTCTTGCAGTTCAACCTGCACAAGACGTTTTCCACTCCGCACGGCGGCGGCGGACCCGGCGCGGGTCCGGTGGCGGTACGCGACTTTCTGGAGAAGTTCCTGCCGCGCCCTCGCATCGTCGAGCGCGCCGGTGTGCTGGCCTGGGACAACGAGTGCCCGCAGTCGATCGGCAAGGTACGCTCGTTCTACGGCAACTTCGGCATCCTGGTGCGTGCCTACGCGTACATGCTGGCCTGCGGCGGCGACGGTCTTGCCGAGTCGACGCGGATGGCGGTGCTGGCGGCCAACTACCTGAAGGCTCGCCTGGAAGGGCGCTATCACGTTGCCTACCAGCGCCCCTGCATGCACGAGGTGGTGCTGACCGACAAACTGCAGAGCCGCACCGGCGTGAGGACCCTGGACATCGCCAAGCGCCTGCTCGACCATGGTTTCCACGCGCCGACGATCTATTTTCCGCTGGTGGTGTCGGGGGCGTTGATGATCGAGCCCACCGAGAGCGAGAGCCTCGAGACGCTGGACAGTTTCATCGAGGCGATGACCGCAATCGCCATCGAAGCCGAAACCGACCCCGACAAAGTCCGCGACGCCCCCCACCAGACCCTCCTAAGCCGCCTAGACGAAACCCGAGCCGCCCGCCACCCCCTCCTAACCTGGCAGGGGGTCAAGTCGCGGCTTGCGACTTGACCCTTCGGCCGGAGGGGGTCAAGTCGCGCCATTCGACTTCTCCCCTCGGCCGGTCGGAGTTCAG
>JACRCR010000129.1 GCA_016218925.1 Deltaproteobacteria bacterium
GCGAACGCTGTTGCGCCAGGCGCCGATCCTGCGAAGGCTGCGGTAGGAGCAGCCTGGCCAGAAGGTCGAGCCTGCGAGCGAGCCTGTTACCGAAGCCGCAGCGGATACTGCGCGTCTTCGTGGTCGTGGCCGTGGCAGCTCAGCGAACACTGGCCCGATCCCGGCGCGCCCGACAGGTACTCGAGGCGGCCGGTCTGGTCGGACGGTCGCACGATCTCCTTGCCGGTCACGTCCCGGCGCATGAAGTTGATGAGGTGCGCGTTGTTGGCCGAGCCATGAGCGTCGTGGCAGACCGCGCAACTCGCCCCATCCTCCACTACGTGCGAGCGGTGCGGAAAGGCGTCGCGGCGTCCAAGCAAGGTGTTGCGATCGTGGCAACGGTAACACAGCGCGTAGAGTTGATACGATTCGCGTCCCGGCGTCGCATCGAGGCGATACTCGGCGGCCAGGATCGGGCGGTGACGCGAGCCGTGCGGCCCGCGCGGTGAACTACGGTCGGCGGAGTCGCTGTCGTGGCAGGCGGTGCACGGCGTGCGGCTGGCCTGAGTCCACGGCGATATCAGCCCGGCGATGGTGGCGTTGCGGCCGACATCGGCGACCGGGTGGAAAGACGCGTTCTGCGGGTTGATCTTCATCCGCAGGTTGCTGGGGCTGTCGTTGCGGAACACCACCGGGTCGCGAACTTCGCTGATCCCGTGGCACTTCAGGCAGATTTCGTATTCGAAAGTCGCCTCGCGCACGAAACCACCGGAGATACTCACGCCCGAGACGCCGGTAAGCGGCCCCGGCATCGGTCCCGCGTCGGAGTCGGCGCGCGCCGCGTGCGCGTTGTGGCAATCGACGCACTCGACGTGCATCGGCATCTGGTTCGGGTTCTCGGTCGGGTCGTGCACGTCGGTGTACACGTCGACTCGATGTGCGCTCGACTTGCGCGACTCGCGCCGGAGATCCTTCTCGGCCACGCGCGCGTCGTGGCAACCCAGACAGACTCCTTCTTCCGTCGCCGACGCGAGCAGGCGCTGGGGGTGTTCGGCCCCATGCGAGCGATGACAGCTCGCGCAGCCGTTCTCGCCGACGCGTCCGTAGCCGAGTCCCGGCAGCGATCCGGCGCCGAGGGTGCTGGCGGGCGACGCCGCGTGCGCCGATTCCTCCCAGTGCTGCGGCCGGTGACAGGCCAGACACAGCGCCGAGAACGCCGGGTCGGCGACCAGGAACTGCGGATGACGCTCGGCGTGCGCGTCGTGGCACGAGGTGCACTGGACCTGGCCGCTCGAGTCCAGGCGTGCGCCGCCGATCAGCGAGGCCGGGTTGGCCAGGTCGCGCCGCCGCGCGACCAGCGATTGATCGTAGACGAACGAGATCGGGTGATCGTCGGAAAGATCGGTGCCGAGCACGCTGCGACCGGTCAGCCTGGCGATTGCCGCTTGTCCCTGGCGCGACGTCGACCCGGAGGCCATCGTGCCGTCGTGGCATGACAGACACAGACGCGAGGCGCCGTTGGGTTGCTGAAGTCTCGCCTCGGTGGTGCTGCTCTCGTAGAGCTTGTAGCGCACCGGCTCCAGGGCTCTGCTCCACAGACCGCGCTGGGTCTTGGCCGAGTGGGGAGTGTGGCAGTACACGCACAGGTCGTTGTCGGTAGCGTTGGCCGAGGTAGCTGCGACTGCGGAACCGGCCGAGCGGCGGCCGAAGGCGCTCGGGCTCAGATTGTGCGCGGTCTCGCGCAGCCCCGCCTCGGCGGCGCCCGATACGACCAGCACACAGAGAGCCACGAGGCATGCGGACGCAGGCCTGCTCACGACTCTCCTGCGAGGAAGCGAAACACCTGCACTCGCTGATTGTACGAGTCGGCGACGTAGATGCGGTCGCCGTCGATGGCCAGCCCCGAGGGCAGCCACAAGTGACCCGGCTCGCGGCCGCCGCCGCCGAAGACCATCAGGTAGTGGCCCTCGCGATCGAAGATCTGCACGGCGTCGAAGAGAGCATCGACCAGATAGATGTGCCCGGCGCGATCGACTCCGATGCCCTTTGGCCGCGACAGCGCACCGGAGCCATCGCCCTGCTCGCCGAAGACGCCGGTTGACCGTCCCTGCGGATCGAAGATCTGCACGCGGAAGTTGAGCGCGTCGGTGACGTAAATGTTCCCGGCGCCGTCCACGGCCAGCCAGGTCGGATAGTTGAACTCTGCGGCGCCGGCGCCGCGGCGGCCCAGTTCCAGAACTCGGTTGCCCTGGGGATCGAAGCCGATCACGCGATGCGTGCCGGCCTCGGCAACGTAGATTCTCGACCTTGCCGGGTCGGCCGCCAGTCCGGCCGGACGCGACCCGCTCTCGAGCGGCCAGGCGGCGACGCAGTCGCCGTCGAGATCGAAGACCGCGATGCGCGCCGCGCTCGCATCGGCCACGTACACGCGCTCGCCAAGCAGGACGACGCCGACCGGTTCTGCAAGCGCCGCCTCGCCGCAGCTTCGCAGTTGCAGCGCGCGGCGGCGCGCCGGATCGTACAGGTGAACGAGCCCGGCTCCGGGATCGGCGACCGCGATGCGTCCATTGGCAGCGCTCACGCCGGTGGGTCGCACCATGGGCGTTTCACCTCCACCGGAAACGACGGCGGCCAGACGCGACCAGACCGAGGGCTGGATGCCCAGATCGCGGCCGGCGCGGAACGCGGAGACGAACTCGATGCGAGGCGTGTCGGGTGGCTCGGGCCACACCAGTCGCGCAGACTCGGCAGGCCTGCTCGGCGCCGGCCAGCCCGACGAGCAGGCAGCTACTGCCGCTGCGAGCAGCCACGTCGCGACGAGCGCCGGCAGCCGCCGGTGCTGCCCGCCCGCGGAACGCTTCCAAGCCATCGGCCCGGCGGCGCGGGCTTGCTCAGAAGAAATGACGGGTAATGCGCAGTTCGCCATGAACGCCATCCATTCTGCCTCGATAGTCTGTCCAAGTGATGGTTGGGAGAATGTCCACGCTGCGATAGGTCCAATGCACGCGCAGCCCGGCTTCGATGACCTCGTCGCTCATCACCTCCGAGTCGTGAAAACTCCGGTAGTCGAGAAACGGCGAAGCCGAAAGCCCCTCAAACACCGTCCAATCCACCGAAGCCCGCGCCAGGTACGACTCGGAACGGCGATCCTCGCCCGGGTAGTCGACGAAGTTCTGGTCACCGTTGAGTTCCGCGACGATGTGGCGGTTGAGTTGGTACACGAGAAGCTGGCTGAAACGCAGCGCGTTGGAGTCGACGATCGAGGATCTGAGAATCTCGTACTCGACCTCCGATTGCGCGAGCAGTCGCTTCCAGCGTCGCCGCAACTCGAACTGGAACCGGTCCATGTCCTGATCGATCAGGAATTGCGGGGTGGAGGTTCCGGACAAACGGCTCTGGTCGGTCATCATGTGTTCGTAGGATAGCGAAAGCCACGCGAATTCCAGACCGATGCGCAGGCCGGCGTCGAAGGTCGAGTACTGGAGGCTGGGCGCGACTGTGTAGGTGTAGCTCACCGACACCTGATCGCCGGCGCGAAGGACGGGGCTGTCGGGCAACGGCACGATCTTGGTGCGGCTGCCGTCCTCGACGACGATGTAGTCCCGGTTGACGACGGTGTCGAAGCGCGAGTTGCCGTCGGGGCCGAGGTCGACCACCACTATCGATTCGACGACCACGAACGGATGGGCGAGCGTGAAGCCGGCGCCGGTGCCGACATCGGGCGGGACGGCGTGCCGCTCGTCGGGCTCCTCGATGAACGAGGAACTGAAGTTGTTGTCGTCCACCTGGTAGCCGAGGTGAGTGTCCGCGAACAGTTGGCCGTGGGCCGGGATCGCCCGGCGGTAGTCGGCGCCGGCGCGGCCGCCGTAGGAGTATTCTTCACCGGTCGGGAACTGTTGCAGCGCGCCGCGGGCGCCGAGCGTGGTGGTGAGATTGCGATAGAAGCGCCGCAGCGCCGAGGCGTTGGCGGTGTGGGTCGTGGTGGTGCCGGACTCGGAGTCGCTCTGGGAGAAGTCGTAGCGACAGTCGGTGGCCAGGTCGCGATGGTGGTCGACGTGCAGTGCCTCGCTCGCCGACACGTAGCTTCCGTCCGACGCCCCGCTGCGGGTGAAATAGTAGAGCCCCGAGTCCAGGCGCCGGCTCAGCGTCGCGCCGAAATCGAGGCTGTGCGCGGCACGCAGGGTGTGGCTGTCGAAGACGTTCGAGGAATTGAGCGGGTCGTCCACCGAGTTGAGCTGGTAGTGCAGATCGAAATCCGAGTTCTCGCCGGCGCGGTGGAACTGGGTATTGACGATCCGCCGGCGTTCGTCGCGCTGGAACGGGCTGCCGAAGTAGGATGAGTTCTCGACCAGAGACTCCTCGCGAGCGTCAAGCGTAGCGGTCAATCCGTGCCATCCGCGCGTTTGTAGAAAACTGTTTTCATGCAGATCGAAGGTCCCGCCGAGGCTCTGGAAGGTCAGGTCCGAGCGACCGCCGAAGCCCTGACTGAGCACAGTCTGGCTGCGGGTGGCGAACAGGGTCGTGGGATAGGCCGAATCCGCCAGCAGCAGTCCCTCGAAGTCATAGTCGTAGAGAGTGCCGTTGCCCACGCGCAGCGGCGTGTCCGCCTGCTCGAGCGCGGTTTCCTGATCCGCTCCGAAAGATCCGCTCAGACCAAGTGTCAGCACACGCGGGTCGAAGATGAACGCTCCGGTGTTGCGAAGGCGCAATCGTTCTTCGAAAAGCAGGGTTTCGTAGCGGTCTTCGGTCCGCTTGTCGTGCTCCTTGTCCCAGTCCATGAGAAACGTGGTGTCGCCATCCCAGCGCCCCAGCCCCCAGTGAAACTCCGCGCTGGCCACCGGCGCGGAGGCCGCCGCCAGGCACGCGACGACCAACCACGCGAACCATGGCGCGGCGCTTTTCATCATGAGGCCGCAAGTCCGGCGCGCCTCACGGGGCGCTTCCGGAAGAGTGACAGCGGCGGCAGCTGGCGATGAGATCGCCGGTCACCTTGCCGTGGCAGGTAGCGCAGTACTTGCCGCCGTAGATGTCCGCCTTTGGCATCGTCGTCGCCCCCGGCGTGCTGGTGAAGAGGTTGTCGTGACAGGTGGCGCACTCCACCCAGCGGTGCTGTTTGTGCGACAACGTCGTGGCGCCACCGGTCTGCGGCTTGGGCGCCACCGGCACATCGAGGTCGATGACTTCCTGGTGCTGGCGCGCCTTCTCCAGGGCCGGGTGACAACGCCCGCAGAATCCGGTGATCCCGAACGACACGGTTCCGTGGCAGCTCCCGCAATAGCGAGCCGAATGCAGCTCGGCGGTGTCGGTCATCGCCTCGCGGACCTTGGCCGAGTACGGGTCGGGATGGCAACTGGCACAAGCGATCCACTGCGTGTGCGCGCTATGCGAGAAGACCGACTCGAGCGCTGGCTGGGCCGGCGGTGTCATCTTGATGTCGAGTTGGAGAACCTCCTGGTCGGTGGCGTTGGTTCCGCGCCCGGCGCGCGGCGCGATACGTTTCGTTTCCAGCGCACGGTTCCAATCCACTTGTCCGGCGGCGTCGTGCGGCATCGTGCGAAGGTGGCACGACAAGCAGCTCGGGCCGATGTCGAACGCGACCCTGCCGTGACAGACCGCGCAGTACTTCTGGGTGTGCACGTCGGCCGCGCTCATCGGCGTCGACCCGGCCTTCTTTTGGAAGGGAGCAGGGTGGCAATTCGCGCACGTCAGCCAGGCTCCGTGCTTGCGGTGCGAGAAGGTGACGTCGAATGCCGGATCCGATTTGGAGACGAGGTCGACGTCGGGAGCTACAGTGGCGGATTCCAGCGCGTCCAGAGTGATCGCTTCCGACTCGGCAGCGTCCAGGTCCAGGACCGAACGTGGGGCGATCACTTTCTCTTCGATCGCCCCGGTCCAGTCGGGATTGCCGGCCTGGTCTTTGGGCAGCAGTCGCACGACGTCGTCCCAGGTTCGCAGCGGCGCCAGCCCGGCGGCCGGCCAGAGCGGGGGGGGCGCGTCGGCGGGAATCACCGCCGGCGCGGGCGGAGGCAAACGGCGCGGACGGCGCACGACTGCCTGGTTGGCGACTTCCTCACCGGGCGGCGGAACGCCCTCGAACAACACGTTCAGCGTCCGGTAGCGCGCTTCCCGGCCGCAGCCCATCACGCCCGCGACGACTGCGAGCGCTGCGATCAGACAAACCGCCGTGCAGCGCCGGCGGAGCTTTATTGCGAGACGTGGCATCGCTGGCAAGTGTCCACCGCGAAAGCCGTCTTGCCGTTGTGACACGCGCCGCACGAAGCGCCCTTCTCCATCGCTGCCATCGTCGGGTTGGCACCGCGCTGCATCGGGAACAGCGCGTCGTGGCAGGCGTAGCACTTGTACTTGATGCGGTGGACCCAGTGGGGAAAGTACGCCGGAGGCTGATCGGCCGGGCCGGCGTCGCGCGAATAGAAGATGTCGCCGAGCGTGGTTCCCCACCCCGGCGCTGCAAATAGCGACAGGCACAGGGCGACGAGCGGAAGGGCTCCGCACAGGATTCGATTCTTCACCGCGTTACCCCGGGGCCAGGACTCTACGTCGACTCGCGGACGATGTGGCGGCGGAGCATCCCGACGACTCGAGGGGATTCTCCGCCGCCACATGGACAAGGGGTCAGATATCGTGGCAAGAGGTGCAGATCGCACCACTCGCAGGATCGATCTTCAGGAACGGCGCGAACGTATTGTCGTGCGGGTTGTGACACGAACCGCACTGCACGTAACCGGCCGAATCGTAGTTGACCGGGCTGCTCGACGGCACGGTCTTGAACGACGTGAAGCCCGTCGCCGCCGCCGGCTTGGCAACGCCGATCGGGTGGTTGCTCTGCATTGCCGCGGGGTTGATCAGGTTGACGCCGCCGCTCAGCTTGCCGGCCGTGACGTTGGGGCCGGTAACGGTGCCGCCGGTCCCGTTGAGCAGATCGCCGAGCGCGACGGTGCCGTCGTGACAGCTCATGCAGGCACGCGAACCGGTCAGCGCCGCGCTGGTGATCGAAGTCGGCAGCACGGTGCCGCGCACGGTCGTGGTTGGCGCCCAGGTCAGGTTCTGGTTGGTCAGCGTGTGGCTCCACAACGGCCGCGCCACGCCCGGCGCACTGTTGTGCGATACGTGGCAGAACACGCAGGTGTCGGTCTGAGACCCGGACTTGATCGCCGCCGTCGACGTCGCGCTCAGGTCGTGTTTGGTGTTGGCGATGGTTCCCGCCGACGCTATGGCCGGCGCCAGCAGCGCTACGGCGATCAGAAATACTCTCCCTTTTCTCATGATGAAACCTCCTCTGGTCATCTTCGGAACTTCGTTTCTTGCCCTCTGCTTCGGTTGGATGTCGCGGCGTCCGCCGTTGCGCACCAGCGGCCGGAACTCTTCACCCTCCTCTCGCGGTCTGTGGTGCGGTGCCCCGCGACTCGAGACTGTCCTCGGCGGAGGTACCGATGAGCTCGTAGACGCTCACGCGTTTTCCCAAGGTGTCCGAGACGTAGATTCGATTCTGGCTGTCGATGACGATCGCGCCGGGGTTGATCATCAGGCCCGGATGCTCGCCCACGCCGGCGAAGATCATCAACAACTGTCCTTGCTGGTTGAAGACCTGCACGTTGCTCCAGCGCGAGTCGACCACGTAGATGTTGCCGAAGGTGTCCACCGCGACGCCCTTGGGGCGCGCGAAGTCGCCGATGTGGTCACCCGAGCGGCCGAACTTGAACAGGAAGTTACCCTGCGGATCGAAGACCTGGATGCGGTTGTTGACCGAGTCGACCACGTACAGGCGGCCTTGTGCGTCGAGACTGGCGAAGGTGGGGAAATTGAACTCGCCGTCGCCCTCGCCGCGCCGGCCGATTTCGCGGATCGCAGTGCCGGTGAGGTCGAAGACCTTGACCCGGTGCGCTGCCGGGGTGTCGTTCTGGCCGGTGTCGACGACGTAGAGCCGCTGTCGCGACGCATCCACCGCAACTCCGGTCGGCCGCACGAGCTGGTCCTTGCCGACGGCGCGCAGGAACTTGCCGGTCTTGTCGTAGACGCGCACGGTGCGCGTGCCGGTATCGGCGACGTAGACGTTCTCGTCCCCGTCCAGTGCCACGCCGACCGGCAATGTCAGCCCGTAGCGCTCGTCGCTGCCGATGGTGCGCACCGCGTGCGACTGGAAATCGAAAACGAAGACGGAGTTCCAGACACGATCGGCGACGTAGAGTCGCTGGCGGTCCTGCGAAAGGGCAAGGCCCATCGGCTGATACAGGGCCTGCTCCCTGGTACCCCCGGCCAGTGTGTCGAGCAGGGCCGGGCCGCCCAGATCGCTCTTCGACTGGAGGTTGCGCACGAACTTGATTCGCGGCTTGTCGGGCGGGTCGGGCCAGAACATGTCGAGTCCCTGTTGCTGCGTCGCGCAGCCCGACGCGCCGGCCGCGACGGCGATGCACCACGCCAGCGCCACCGTGTTCACCACGAGACGTGCGGACCTCGTCTTCATCATGCGAGCGACCCCTCCCTGCGAATTCATTGCATGAGCAAGACCCGGGCCAGCTCGCGGCGGCGTGGCTTCGGATGAAACGCGATGATCGCGGATCGGGATCGTGCCGAACCGATCGGTCGCCTGGCTCTCTCGCGGCCTGCCGTCTCGTCGCGATCTTCGCGCAAAAACGGCTATGTGCGCCGCGAGCTCGCGAGCGGTCTCACGCGATGCGGGCAAGCCTGGTGCGGCGCCGGCGCGCCGCGATTCGCCGAGCGGGAGCGATCCGTCACATGCGAACCCTGCAATCGTTTGCGCGCAACAACCTGGATTTGCAGGATCGCACGCTACTCGCCGGCGCGACCCGAGACTGCTGCGGACGTGCGGGCGCTGTGGCGGCGCGGCGCGCGCAATCTCGGCCGCGCCAGTGACCGCCGCGCGCAGATCAACGCGCGTAGTTGATCGTGTAGGTCTCGGTGTCGTGGCAGGTCGGCGAGCAACTGCCGCCGGTCGGCGTCTGCGTGTAGCTGTTGAGGCCTGGATTGCGCCCGGTGACGATCAGGTGCGGCTGGGTGCTCGACCCGTGCGAGTCGTGGCACGCGTAGCACGGGGCGCGTTTCTCCTGAACGTGGAACGAGTGACCTTCTTCGAACCCGGGCCGATTGAACCGGCTGTAGGCCAGCACGGTATCGCTCGACTGTGTGGTGCCGTAGGTGGCGAAGGTGTGACAGTCGAAACACGCCTCGGTCGAGGCAGTGGTGCGCGTCGCGCCGCTGGCCACGTAGGGCCTCTTCAGCAGGTAGCGGTACTGCGAACCGTGCGGGCCACGCACGCCGGCGTCGTCGCTGGTGTGACAGTCGGTGCAGTAGGTGGTGCGCGTGGCATTCCAGCCGGCTACGAACGAGTTGGGTCGGATGTTCAGGTTCTTGCCCTGTCCTTCGACCGGATGGAACGAGCGGTTGTTGGTGTTGAAGCGCACGGCCAGATCCGACTGGCCCGCCGGCCGTGTGGTCCACGACGAGTGACACTTGAAGCACAGTTGATACTCGGCCACCGGCCCGGTCGCGTCGGTCGGTCCGCGGTACGTGTAGGTCGGCACCGTTCCCGCGGCGCCGTTGGTGACGGCGACGCGGCCCACGCCGCGGATGCGATTGGAGGACGCCGGCGCTACCGGCGCGCTCGCGTCGGCGCGGGCGACGTGCGAGTCGTGACAGTCGGCGCACTCGGCGTGACGATTGGCGGTACCGAAGGCGGCCGGTGCGCCCCCTTCGGCGGCGCTGTGGCGGTCGCTGAAGTCGGTGGTCGGATGGCGGTAGCTCTTGGTGAACGAGGAGAGAACGTTCTTGGTCACCGGGCTGCCGTCGTGACAGGCAAAGCACAGTTGTTCTTCGCGGCTGACGAGCAGTGACGGGTAGTCCTGTCCCGCGTTGGTGTCGTCGGGCCAGCCGTGAGCCTGGTGACAGTTGCCGCACGAACCGCGCTGGGTCGCGTCGGTGACGCGCGGGAAGAGCGTGCCGTACTGGGGCCCCGGCCACAGCGCTCCGGTGGAGGTATTCAGATGCGCGGCCGGCGAGGTGGTGTCGGCCAGCGTGTGGCAGTCGGTGCAGATGGCGCTTACGTTGCCGCTGCGCAGCAGCATGCCGGCGCCGCCGCTCTGGAAATGCGCATCGTGACAGGTGGTGCAGCGCACCATGCCCGTCGTCTTGTCCAGCGGCAGCGAGGTGGCGGCAGCGGCGATTCCCACCGGATGCGAGTTCTCGGCCGTCGCGACGTTGCGCACGGTGTGGCAGTCCACGCACATCTGGTCGATGTCGTTGTCGAGACGCTGATTGTGTCGCCCCTCGCCGCCGGGACCGCTGGCGGGGTAGGGCGGTGCCGACGCATCGAAGGGTTCCGCCACCTGGCTGTGCTCGTTGTGGCAGGTTGAGCAGGTGACCTTGCCATCGGCGAGACGCGCGGAGAGAGCGAACGTGGTCGGCTGATTGACGTCCGGGTTGGCGTAAACGGTCCACTGGTCGCCGGCCTCGAACGACGGAGACGACGAGCCGTTGGCGAACGCAACGCCGACGCCTTCGTCCAGAGGTACGGAGGCGGCGACAGCGACGCCGGAGGCCCCGCCACCCGGAGCGAGCCTCTCGAGTTGCACGTTGTCGACGTAGAGGAAGTCGGTGGCGGCGGCGGTCCCGGTGCCGAGGAAGCGCATCCGAGTCGTCGCGGCGATGTACGGCGTGACATCGAAGGCCTGGGCCACCTGCGCCGTGTCGCACGCGCTGAGCATATAGGTCGCCAGCGTCGTCCACGCGACGCCGTCGGTGCTGGCTTGGAGTGCCACGCTCGCGGTGCTCGTCTTCGGACAGGCGCTGAGCTGGCGGCGGTAGCTGAATGTCAGCATCGCGGCGGCGGCGGCTTGAAGATCGGCAGTACGCGCGACGTTGATCGCGTTGATCACTCCGCCGCCCACGCGAAGGCAGCTGCCGGCGGCACAAGCGGCGCTGGCCACGACGCGCACGACACCGGCGCCGACGCCGTCTGCTTCGCCAGCCTCCTGCCAAGGATTCGCGCTCCAGCCAAGCGTGCCGGTGCTGCCGTTGTACGCCAGCGCCGCGAATCCATCGAGGTACGCCATGCGCTGCGGCATCGACGTGGTCCACGACATCAGCGCGCCACCGATGTCGCCGGCACCGGTGACGGTGAGCGTGTAGGTCTTGCGATAGCGCCCGGTAAAGGCACCGGTCGACTGCACCGCTCCGGTCGAGGTGTTGGCCGGGCCTCTCTTTACCCAACCCGAGGCGCCGGAATCCCAGCGGTGCGAGGTGCCGCCCTCTCCGGGAATCGCCTGGTCAGCGTCGGCGAGTGCGCTCGCCGCAGCGACGCCGCCGGCGGAGTGGCAACTGATGCACAAGTTCGAGTTCCCGCCGATCGTCGTGATGGCTCCGCCCGCGGCGTGATGTGCGATGTGGCAGTTGGCGCAGTCGATCGCTCGGCTCGCATTGTGCGGCGGGTCGAGCGCCGCGCGAGCCGGACTCGCCGCGCACAGCGCCAGCGCCAGCGCCAGCGCCAGCGCCAGCGCCAGCGCCAGCCACGAGAACCCTGTCCGCTGTCGCGCCATCCGCTTCCTCACCACCCCACGAAAGGCTGCAGAGCGACGCGCGCCGACGGAGCCAGTTTGATGGTACGGCCGAGTACGGCGCCATTGACCGAAGCGTCGCTGCCCAGCCGCAGGGTACCCGCCGCCAGCAGCGATCCGTCGAGGCTGGTTTGCAGGCGCAGGTTGACCGCCCCGTCGACGACGAAGATGAGTCGCTCGGCCGAGAATCCCTCTACGACGATGCTTGCGCCCAGCCCGAGCGTCAGCCGGCCGCGGACGTGGACTACGACCTGTTCGGTAGAGGCCGCGCCGGCGATCGTCAGCCGGCTCATGCTGGCAAGATCGATGCTCTCGGCGTCGATCACGATCGATCCGCTGCCGAGATCGCCCGCGGCGGGAACGGCGCTCTCTTGCGACACGCCCAGCCGCAGCCGCCCAATGGTGATCGCGGGTACGGCGGCGAGCGTCAGGAACTCGGCGCGGCGCTGCGTGGCTCCGTAGCGCGCCGCCAGGCAGTCGTCGAACTCGGCCGCGACGCCCGAGGAGTCGATCGATCCGCCGACTGTTGCCAGTTCGATGCCCGCGATCGCCCCGCCGCCGCTGACGACGTTGCCGTCGATCCAGGCGCCGGGACGCAGGGTGAGCGCGCGATCGACGGGCGACCACGCGACGGCGTCGCCTGCCACCTCGACCGAGCGGCCGATGCTGACATTCTCGGCGCACACGTCGCCGCCGACCTGCGCCCGCGCCGCGATCGCCACCGCGCGGCGCTCGGTCGACTCGAGCGGCCACTGCAAGACCGCGTAGCGCGCGGTGACAGATTGGCCGCGGCACAGCCCGTCACCGCCGCAGGCATCGGCCACCGTTGCCGGATCGCCGTCGTCGCAAGGTCCGCGATAGGCGCCGTAGGTGCAGCCGGCCAGTGCGTCGCAGACGTCGTCGGTGCAGGGGTCTGCATCGTCGCACGAAACCCGGGCTCCGGTGCAGACGCCGCCCGCGCAGGTGTCGCCGCCGGTGCAGAGGCTGCCGTCGTCACACGGCGCCGCATTGGCGGTGAAGATGCAGCCGGCGACGGCGTCGCAGCCGTCGTCGGTACACGGGTTGTCGTCGGCGCAGGTCATTGGCGCGCCCGAGCAGACTTCGCCGGCGCAGGTGTCGCCGCTGGTGCAGAGGCTGGCGTCGTCGCACGGCGCGGCGTTGGCGGTGAAGACGCAGCCGGTCACGATGTCGCAACTGTCGTCGGTACAAGGATTGCCGTCGCTGCAGACCAGCGCCGTGCCGGCGCAGCCGCCCGCCATGCAGGTGTCGTCCATCGAGCACGCGTTGCCGTCTTCGCAGCCGGCGCCCTCGTTCCTGGGTCGCACGGTGCAGCCGATCTCCGCGTCGCAGATCGCCTCGTTGCACTGCGCATCGGCGTTGCCGAGCGAGCACGCCGCCTCGGGGCCGCAGGTGCTCACGCGCACTGTCGCCGATCCCTCCAGTTGCGTGCCCGACACGGCGCCGGAGACCAGCACGGCGGTAACGCCGTCGGCTGGCGCGGTGGCCAGCAAGGCCGCGGGCGCGAACTCGACGCGCAATTCGGCAACGCCGTTGCCGTCGCGATCGCCGATCGAATCGGTGCCGGGCAGGATCGGAACGCCATTGGCGACGATGCTGGCCGGGTCGATCAGTTCGGGCGCGTAGCCCGGCACTTCCAGGTACGCGACGATCGAGTGTCCGGGAGTTACCCTCTCGATCGTCGCGGGCTCGATCCGGATAACGGCCGGCACCGTGGTCTCCGGATCGGCGAAGGTGTCGAGCCCGAACACTTCCAGACGCGCATTGTTGGCAGCGGCCACGAACAGTCTGTTGGACGGATCGATGACCATGCCGATGGGAATGCGTAGCTGCGCGGCGCCATCGCCGAAGTCGCCGATGTAGCCGACGAAGTCTCCGCTGCGGTCGAGCACCTGGATGCGCCCTTCCACCGAATCCGCGACGTACACGCGACCGGCGGCGTCGATCGTCACGGCCTGCGGCATGTTGAACTTCCCAGGGCCGCTACCGTGTCCGCCGAAGCAACCGACGAAAGCGCCGCCCATGTCGAAGACCTGGATCCGATAGTTGAGTTGGTCGGCCACCAGCACGCGGGCTGCGGCGGCGTCGACGAACACCCCGACCGGGTACTTGAAGGCGCCGTCGCCGCTGCCCTGGGCGCCGAACGAGTACAGGAAGACGCCGCCGGCGCCGTAGACCTTCACCCGTTGGGCCGCACTGTCGGCGACGTAGATGTTGCCGCTGGCGGCGTCCACCGACAGATCGCTCGGCTGGCCGAATTCCCCATCGCCCTGGCCGAGCCGCAATAGTTCGTTCCAGTCGGAGTCGTACGCGGCGACGCTGCCCGAAGCCGCGTCGCCGACATAAACGCGGCCGGCGGCTCCGACCGCGACGCTCACGGGGCGCGTGGCGACAGCGGCGCGCGCCACAATCCGCCCGCCGGGTTCGCGCACGACTACCTGCCCCGCCGCCGGATCGGTCACGTAGATCTTCCCGGAAGCATCGACCGCCATGCGGGTCGGCGCACCGAACGCCGCCCGGTAACTGCGCAGAAACGAAACTGCCGGCGGGGTCAGGCTCGAGGTCCCCCCGCCCGTGCAAGCGGCGTGTGCCGGCATCGTCGCCGCCAAGCAGGCGAGCAGCACGCCGATGCACGGTGCAATGTGACGCGACGCGATCATCAGTGGGCTGCCCTGATGGTGCGGAACGAGGTTGTATCGTGACAGCGAGCACAGTCGTCGCCGCGCTGGCACTTGTGCGCGAGCGCGTCCGGCTGGTGACAGCCGGCGCATTCGAGCGCGACGTCTTTGAACGACGGCGAGCGGTGACAGGCCAGGCAGGCAGTGCGCGCATGCGCACCGGTCAGCGCGAAGCGCGTCGCGTTGTGGTCGATCAGGACGTCGCGACTCCATCCGCGTTCGTCGTGGCATCGCTTGCAGTCGGTTCCCTGTCGTCCGTGATGGACGTCGTCGCGCCGGTGGCAGCTAACGCACTTCTGGTCGAGGCGGGCGGACTGCGCGTCGCCGCGGTGGCAATCCGCGCAGCGCCGCCCGGCGTGGCGGCCGCGCAGCGGGAAGCGCGTGTGGCGGTCGTGGTCGAAGGTCGAACGGCGCCAATCGGCCGGCGTGTGGCAGCTCTCGCACTTGATCCCGAACTGTCCGCGGTGGGGTTCGTCGCGCTCGTGACAGTCGCGGCAGGCTGTGGGTGTGTTTGCCGCGGCGAGTCCCTTCTTGTGACACTTCTCGCACGCGACCTGAGAATGCTTGCCCGCCAGCGGGAACTTCGTCTTGCGGGCGTGGTCGAACACGGCGGCGGCAAACCCGCGCGTGGTGTGACAGGACTGGCACTCGCGACCGAAACTGCCTCGGTGCTCGTCCTTGCCCTCGTGGCACGAGAAGCAGTCGGTGGCGGTGGGTTTGAAGCGACGGGTCTTGTGACAGCCCTCGCAGCGCGCCTCGCGGTGCCGGCCGGTCAGCTGAAAGGCCGCGGTGTCGTGGTTGAAGCGAACCGTTTTCCAGAGCGACTCTTCATGGCAGTGGTCGCAGGCCAGACCGAGGACGCCTTCGTGCGGATCCTTGGCGGCGTGACAGTCGCTGCAGCGCGAGGGCGCCTCGCGAAAACGCTTGCCATCCTTGTGGCAACCGTCGCAGCGCGCTTTCAGATGCGCGCCGACCAGCGGGCGATCGGTCAGCCGGTGGTCGAACTTGTCGCGATCCAGACGAATCAGGTCGGCGCTACGTCCCTTGTGCTCGGCGTGGCAGGTCTTGCACGGCCGGTCGCCGACATCGGGGGACTGCCCGTGGAAGCCGCGTTTGTCGCGCCGGTCCTCGTCCACGTCCTTGTGGCAGGTCAGGCAGAGCCGTTCCTGCGCCACCTTGTCGAGCGGCGCGTGACATTTCGTGCACTCGTGTTCGACCTTGGCGTGCTTGGCCACGACTTCACCCGGCATGACCAGCGACTCGACCCACGAAGCCCGCGCCGGCGCCTGGAACAAGAGGGTCGCCGCGCCGGCAAGCAGGAGCAGGACCCGACGGCGACGCAGTGGATGCGGTTGCCGCCGCGGCCTGCCTAGCGGGTACGAGGACGACATGCACAGTTCTCATCGGCATCATTCCACTCGTCGTCCTCGAAGCGCCCGGGCACCTCGGCAGCAACGCGCGGCAACGCCTGAAGCGCTGTCGTCGCGGCACGCTCCGTCGACACCCGCGCAAGAAGTCGTGCAAAGGAACGCGGATGCGCGCAAGATTTTGCAGGCAACGCTGCCGGTCCGATCAAGACGCCATCGCCTCGCTCGGGGATTCCGCGGCGGCGAAACACGGCTCGAGGACGTACCCCACTCCGCCCTCCTCGCCATCCCACGACTCATCGTCATCGTCGTCTTGACCGCCCCACGCGGTTGCGTCGCTCGGTTGCGCCGACTGATCCGCCGCGGCCTGCGGCGACGCTTGCGCATCCATGAAAACCAAAGTCGCGATCGCCGGCTGCGCTGCCGTGCCATGCTGGTCGCTGCTGGCAGTGGCCAGATGCGGAAACTGCTCGCGATACCAGCGGGCGTAGTGATGCGCGGCCCACTCGCGGCTGACCCAGCCCGAGATCATGCCGCTCAGTCCGACGCGCGTTTCGGGGTTGATCGTCGCCATGAACATGTGGCCGAGCAGCAGCGGCAGCGCCGTCGCGGCCAGCGCGCAGTGGAACATCCACGGCGCGAATGGGTCGAGCGAGGTGTAGTCGGGCAGCCAGATCGCGACGCCGCTGGCGATGAGCAGCGGCGTAAACACCATTACCATCATGAAATTCAGCTTCTCGGCGGCGTTGAACTTGCCCTGGTCGGGCAGCACGATGCGCTTGAACACGGTGGCCAGCCCCATCAGCATCAGCCATTTGACGTCGTCGAAAGTCCACACCCACGCCTGGCGGACGTTGTAGAGCAGGACCCGCATCTGGCGTCCGCTGGTGAGCAGCACCAGCAGCGGCAGGAAGAAAAGGGCGGCTCCGCAGCCGCGGTGCGCCCAGGCAAACACAGCGCGGTAGGGACGCGCGGGATCGGGATTGTAGAAGGCGACCAACACGGCGGCGCTGCACAGGCAGCCGAGGACCGGCAACGCGATCGCCCAGTGCAGCAACCGCTCGGTTCTCAGGAAGCGCAGGATCTTGTCGGGCAACGGCGAGTGCGCTGCCGCGGTGCGATCGAACGCAGTAGCGTTATCGACCGCGGCATGCGCCGCGTCGCCTGCGCCGTCGAGTGCGTCGCGACCGACTCGCCTCATAACTGAGCTTCCCGTCACCATTGGTTGCGCTGCAAAACAGCAATTCACGTGCCAGCAGGGAGGGGGGTCAAGTCGCGCCTTTCGATTTGGGCTGTGCCAGCAGGGGGGTCAAGTCGCGGCTTTCGATTTGGGCGGGACCGGTGGGAGTCTAGACGGAGGGCAAAGGGGAAAAGCGCGCGCAGCTTCAGCCAGGCCGGGCGCCAGAGTGACGACACAAGGACGCAAGCTGCAGACCCCACGCGAGGAGTCTCGGGTCAGGCTCGTGGAGGCAGCGGCGATGCTTCAGTTGGCCGTGGTCTCTCCGCTGTCGCCCGTCTCGCCAGTCTCGAAGCGGTGGCCGAGCAGGTTGAGCTTGTAGCGCCGGATGACGTCCGGCTCGATGCGGCGCCCGTCCTGGTCGGTGAAGAACAACGCGTCCTGCGGGCACTGCACCACGCACGCGCCGCACTTCACGCAGCGCGAGGCGTGCGCGATCTCGACCTTGCGGGTCTCCTCGTGCTTTGCGAAGCAGGCCTCGGGGCACACCTCCCAGCACGAGTAGACGCCCTCGCAGCGGCCGGGATCGAGCGTGATGTGCCATTGCCGCGCTTCGAAGTGGCTGCCGCCTTCAATCGGGGTGCCGCCGGCGAAGTCGTAGGTCAGCACGGCCATGATGAGCGTCGTCGAGCCGGCCGCCGTCGCCAGTGCTGCGCCACCGCCGTCGCCCGCCGCTACCGCGCCTAGCGAGCACGCCGTCGCGGCCGCCCACATCAGCGGCCAGCGGCCACGTCCCATCCGGTCGTAGACGAAGAAGCACGCCAGCGACATTGCCCAGGTCTGCGCGACGATGGCGATCGCCCACGCCGGCTGCGCGATCGCGAAAGCGAGGCCGAGCACGACCGAAGTCGGAAAGCCCCACGCCGCCGCCATTTGGGCGCGCTCGTCCCACCCGAAGCGCACCCGGCGCATCGACTCGTCTTTGCGGCTCGAGCCCCGGAGGTAGCGCGGGAGATCTTCGGCGTAGACCGGGCCGAAGCGTATCTTCCATCCGCAGCGTCGCGCCACCTCGCTGGCCACCACGCCGGTGGCCGCCAGTTGCGGCGCGATCGCGCGCCGTTGCTGCACGCGGCCCTCGATGCCGCAGGTCTTCAGCGCGGTGACCACCTGACTGGTCGTCAGCAGGCCTCCGGCCGCCGCGCACCAGACGTTGATTCCTCGCGACGGTGCGACGACCAGCCACGCGTCGATGCCGCGCAGCGCGCGGGTGAGGCGTCGCACGGTAAGGTCGTAGTTGCAGGTGATCACCACCGGGCTCTCACGCCCCGGGTTGCCGATGACGCGCAGGCCCGGCTCGGTCGGCCACGGAACCATCCTGAGCAGGGTCTGCAACAAGTCGCGAAGCGTCTCGGTGACTCTGGTCATCGCGCGTTCTCCGTTCCGATGTCGGCCGAGGATCCGCCGCGCAGCGAGAAGTTCTCGGCGCCTCGATTCATCGCTCTCGCTCCGCCGCCACTGCTGCGAGCGTGCCGAGCGCCGAGCGGTGCTCTTCCACCGTTCGAAGTCCGGCCGCGGCCAGCTCGCCACCGAGATCGGCGATGGCGTGCGTTGTCGTCCCGGTGACTATCCACGTGAGCAATGCAAGCGGCAGCCGCACCACCACGTGAACGGTGCGCTGCCACAGCAGACGCGGTCTCAATTCATCTGCGATCACGACGCGCCCGCCCGGGGCGAGCGCGCGCACGGCCGCGGCGAGCACGTAAGTCCGCTCGCTCGCGGACATCTCCGACAGCGACAGGCTCGCAACCACTGCGTCGAACGATGCGGCCGGCAACGCGTCGATCTCGGCCGCCGTGGATTCGCGCAGCAGCAGACGTCCGGTCCAGTGATCACCGAGACGCGCACGCGCACGATCGAGCATCTCGGGACTGTGATCGAGGGCTTCTACGTTCGCGCCACGTTCGAGAAGCAGCCGCGTCACCGCGCCGGTACCGCAACCGATTTCGAGCACGCGCGCGCCAGCTTTGTGCACCGCCAGCCGAGCAGCCTGCTCGTGCAGGCGCGGCACGGCGCCGAGGCTCAGCACGCGCATCCCTGCATCGTAACGGTCCGGCGCCGATTCGAGAATGCGCATCAGGACGAGCGAACTCACGGCTGGGGCACTCTAGGATGATCGAAGCGGAGGGAGAAACCGCGGGACGCCGCGCGCCCGGCGTTCCCGACGCCAGGTTCGAGAAAGCTGCGGGTGCAGCGCGCGCCGCAGAGACCGCCGTCCTGCTCCCCCGGCCCGTGACGCGACGCTCGCAGCAGCGTCCCCGCCGCGTCCGCACCGGTTGCTGACGAGCCTTCGCGGTCCGCTCCGCCCGCCCGTGCAAAAAACCTCGCGCCGGTGCTAGAGTCCGGCCCAGTCCCAGCAATCAGGAGAACTCCGCCCGATGTCAGAGGAAGCCCCTACATCCGACCTTCTCGACTTGCCCGCACGCCTGGTCGCAGCGCTGCGCAACGCGGTCGAGATCGCGCAACTCGGACGCCGAGAGCGCATTGCGCATACGCCTTACGAGCTGGCGATGAACGAGGCCAACTTCAGGCTTCGCCGTTACGGTCTCGCTGACGACGTCGACAGCGAGACCGGCGCAGCGGCCGAGCGCGACGCCGCGGCGCCGCACCGCCGCGCGGCGCAAGCGCGCCCGAGCATCATCTTGATACCGCCGCTGATGCTGACCGCCGACGTCTACGATGTCGCGCCCGAAACCAGCGCGGTTTCGCATCTGGCGGCCTCCGACATCGATCCGTGGGTGGTAGATTTCGGCGCGCCTGAGCGGCAAGAGGGCGGTCTGCAGCGAACGCTGACCGATCACATCGTCGCAGTCAGCGAGGCGGTCGACTACGTGCGCGGCCAGACCGGGCGCAATGTGCACCTTGCGGGCTACTCGCAAGGAGGCATCTTCGCTTACCTGGTTGCAGCGTATCGCTACTCCGAAGGCCTTGCCTCGGTCATCACCTTCGGCTCGCCGGTCAACGTTCACCAGGGCCTGGTGCCGGGAGTGCCCGACGAGTTGGTGCTGGGACTGGTCAAGCCGCTGGGCCGCCTGGTAACCGCCGGCCTTCCCAGTGGAGCGGTGCCGGCGTGGCTCAGCCGCAACGCGTTCAAGATGCTCAGCCCCACCAAGGAACTTCGCCATCAACTCGAGTTCCTCGGCAGTCTGCACGACCGCGACGCTCTGATGCGAAGGGAAGGGGCGCGTCGCTTCCTCTCCGATGAAGGCTGGGTTGCGTGGCCGGGTCCGGCGTTCAGCGATTTTCTCGAGCAGATGGTGATGGGGAACCGCCTGTTCTCGGGCGGCTTCGTGGTCGAGGGGCGCACCGTCACGCTCGCCGACATGACCTGTCCGGTGCTGGCTTTCGTCGGAGAGAACGACGACATCGCCAAGGCGCGCACCGTGCGCTCGCTGGCGGACGTGGCGCTGCGTGCCAAGCTCTATGAGACTTCGCTTCGCGCCGGTCACATGGGACTGGTGATCGGATCGCTGGCGATGCGCGAGACGTGGCCGACGGTGACCGGCTGGATTCAGTGGCAGGAAGGCGCTGGCGAGAAGCCGGCACGCGTGGTTCCGCTCGGTTCCAGGATTGCCGAGTCGCGCGGTGTGGCGGACGCGGCCGCCGGTAACGGAGCCGGACGAATGGCCGAGTCCGAGGAGGAACAGGAAGGCGGCGCGGAATCCGAGGAGCTACCGAGCCTGCTGTCCGCCGCCGGCTCGCTAGGTCTGGACGCACTGCACCTGCTCGCCGACATCGTCGGCAGCGGTGCCGAGGCGTTCTGGACGCTGGGGACCAACGTGGCCAGCCAGGTCCCGCGTCTGGCACGACTCGAAGCGCTACGCCGCGACACGCGAGTCGGACTCGCCCTGACGCTCGCGGAGCAGGCTGCGGCTTCGCCGACCAGCACCTTCTTCCTCTATGAGGGCCGCGCGCACACCTATGCAGATGCCGATCGACGCGTGGATGCGATCGTGCGCGGGCTGCTCTCGCTCGGCGTGCGCACTGGCGACAACGTCGGCGTGTTGATGAACAGCCGCCCTTCGGCGCTGGCCGTTGTGGCAGCGGTCAACCGCCTGGGAGCGGTGTCGGTGATGCTACGCGGCGACGATCATCTCCCACAGGAGATCCGTCTGGCGGACGTCGATCACATGGTTGCCGATCCCAATCACGCTGAAGCGGCGCTGGCGGCTTTCCACGGCCGTGTTCACGTGCTCGGCGGAGTCGGCAATCCGGACCGTGAGTTGCCGGCCGGCGCCAACGACATGGAGGCGATCGACCCGGACCTCGTCGCCGTTCCGCAGTGGTACAGGCCCTCCCCGGGCAAGGCCGAAGACGTTGCGTTCGTGTTCTTCTCGGGACACGGCGCCGGGCTGCACGCCAACCGCATCACCAACCGGCGCTGGGCACTGTCGGCGCTCGGCACCGCGTCCGCGGTCGCGATGAGTCCGAGCGATACGGTTTATGGCTGGACACCGATTCAGCATCCAACCGGCCTGCTGGTGTCGATGAGCGCGGCGCTGGCTGCCGGTTCGCGAGTGGCGCTTGCGCACGGCTTCGGTGCCGAGACGTTCTGGGAAGACGTGCGACGCTACGGGGCGACGGTGGTCTTCTACACCGGCGCAGTACTACGCGAATTGATCGATGCGCCACGCCGCCCCAGCGAACACAACCACTCGGTGCGCATGTTCGCGGGGAGCGGCATGCCGGCGCCGCTGTGGCGCCGCCTGCTCGAGCGTTTCGAGCCGACCAACGTGCTGGAGTTCTACGCGTCGACCGAGGGCAGTGCGATTCTGGCCAACGTGTCGGGCCGCAAGATCGGCGCGCTCGGCCGGCCGATTCCCGGCAGCGCCGAAGTCTGTCTGGCAGCGTGGGATGTCGAAGCGGACCGCCCGGTTCTCGATGACGCGGGTTACGTGTGGCGAGCGGCGAGAGGTGCCAGCGGCATGCTGCTCGCGCGCGTAGAACGTGAACGGGGCGCGCTGGAGGGCCGCCCGATGCGCAACGTTTTCGAGGCCGGCGATGCCTGGCACGTAACCGGAAACATCTGCCGCATCGACGAAGAAGGTGACTACTGGCTCGTCGACCGCGTGGCCGACATGATCCGCAGCGGTCGCGGTACGATTCCTTCGCGACCTATCGAAGAGGCGCTGTGGGAACTCGACTCGGTCAGCGAGGTCGCCGCGTACGCGCTGGAACTCTCACCGTCGGTGGATGTGCCGGCAGCGGCGTTGGTACTTCGCGGCAGCGGCGGACTCGACGTGGCCGAACTCAGTCGCAAGGCCGGCGAACTGCCGGTTCGCAGCCGGCCGGTCATCATCCGCGTGCTGCGCGAGCTTCCGCGCACACCGGGCTACCGCGTGCTGAAGGGCCCGCTGCGCAGCCATGGCATCCCGGCCGAGGACATCGAACAGGGGCGGGTGCTGTGGTTGGATCCTGCCAGTGGCGCGTATCAGACACTCGACCAGGCGACACTGGCAACTCTTCGGGGCTGAAGCGCACGCGATCGGAGCGGCGGGGTGGCACGACCTGTGGCCATCGGGCACGATGCCGCTCGGATGAATCACTCGCGCATCATGGCTCGATCGTACTTCGGCATCGGCGCGGTGCTGGCGGCGCTGGTGCTAGGCCTCGCTACGGGCTGTTCCAAGAAAGAGACTTCGGGGGATGGCGCCGGCTCGGATGCCGGGCTGGTGGCGGCAGTCGCCGAGTTTCCGCGTCAGGTGATCGAGGTTACCGGCGGCGTCCACGTTGCGGTCGGGTTCGGTCTGGCCAACTCGATCATGATCGAGGGCAGCGACGGCGTCGTCATCGTCGATGCGATGGAGAGCGCCGAGGCCGCGCGCCCGGTGCGCGAGGCTTTCCGCAAGATCAGCGACAAGCCGGTACGCGCCATCGTTCTCACCCATAACCACGCCGACCATATCTTCGGGGCCGGCGTGCTGGCCGGCTCCGACCATCCCGAAGTGATCGCCCACGCCACGTTCGCGCGCGAACTCGAGAAGCTTGCGGGTCCGCTGCAGCCGGTCTTGTTCAAGCGCAGCATGCGCCAGTTCGGAACCGCGCTTCCCTCGCCCGAGCGTCTCAATTGCGGGATCGGCCCGCGCCTGCTCACCGATGCCAACTCTGTCCTGGCCCCGCTGCTGCCCACTCGCACGTTCGACGGCGAGCAGACCGAGATCGACGTGGCGGGTGTGCACATGGTGCTGGTCCACGCACCGGGCGAGACACCCGATCAGATCTTCGTGTGGCTACCAGACAAACGCGTGCTGCTGGCCGGAGACAATTTCTACCACTCGTTCCCCAATCTCTACACGATCCGCGGCGGCACTTACCGCGACGTCCTCGAGTGGATCGCCAGTCTCGACAAGATGCGGGCCCTTCGCCCTGCGTTCCTGGTGCCTGGCCACACGCTGCCGATCTCGGGGACGGATGAGATCGCGCGTACGCTGACCGACTATCGCGACGCCATTCAGTACGTACACGATCGCACCGTCACGTTGATGAACGACGGGCTGTCGGCGGAGGACATCGCCGCGCAGGTGCAACTGCCTGCGTCGCTCGCCGAGCGGCCCTATCTTGCCGAACACTACGGGCGCATCGATTGGTCGGTGCGCGCGATTTTCGACGGCTATGTCGGTTGGTTCAGCGGCAATGCCGCCGATCTGCCCACGATGTCGAGCCAGAAGGTCGCTCGCCGGATGGCCACGCTGGCGGGTGGTTCGGAGAAGCTGCGAGATGCGGCGCGCGCGGCGCTCGAGCAGGGCGACGCGCGCTGGGCGCTCGAGCTTGCCGATCAGCTACGGGCTCTTGGCGAGTTCACCGATGTGGCGGCGCAAGTGCGTGCGGCGTCGCTGCGGATGATGGCTACCACGGAGTCCAGCGCCAACGGGCGCAACTACTACATGAGCGAGGCTCTGGAAGCCGAAGGAAAGATCAAGATCGAGCCGCCAGATCCAGCCAAGGCGCCGATCGAATTACTGCGCGCGATTCCGATCGAAACGTTCATGCGCTCGCTGTGCACGCACCTGCGCCCGGACAAGGCGCGCGGCCGGACGATGGCCGTCGGGTTTCGCTTTCCCGATCTCGGCCAGGAGTGGGGAGTGTGGGTGCGCAACAGCGTCGCCGAGCTGCAGCCGCGCCTTCCCGAGCGCGCCGACATGATGGTGACCGTCGATTCGCAGGTGTGGAAGGAGATTCTCGCGCGCAAGCGCAACGCCACCGCAGCGTTCGTCCGCGGCGACGTCAAGGTGGATCGCAATCGGCTGGAGCTGGTGCGGTTTCTGTTGCTGTTTCGGTGAGGCGGGGATGGCTGAGAGCCCGGCTCTGAGAACGCGTCCGATGCCCACTCCACCGACTCTCGCGAAATCTCTCGACCTCGCCACCCGCCACGTCGCCGCTGCCGATGCGCGCATGGCGGCGCTGATCGAGGTCGTGGGGCCTTGCACGCTCACGGTGCGTCGCGGTCGTTATGCTTCGCTGGTGCGCGCGATCGTCGGGCAACAGGTTTCGACCGCGGCGGCGCGCACCATCTACGGGAGGCTGGAAACCGCAGCGGGTGGCCGCATGGTGGCCGGTGCGATCACCGCTCTCGACGACGCGACGCTACGCAGCGCCGGTCTGTCGCGCCAGAAGGTATTGTCGGTGCGCGATCTGACCGAGCGCGTGGTTAGCGGCGATCTCAGCCTGCAGCGGCTGTCGGCACTCGCCGACGAAGCCGTCATCGAGGATCTCACGCGCGTGCGCGGAATCGGGCGCTGGACTGCCGAGATGTTCCTGATGTTCGTGCTGATGCGCGGCGACGTGCTGCCGGTCGATGACCTCGGGATCCAGAACGCGTTCCGCAAGTTGTATCGGATGCGCGATAGACCCAGCGCCGAGCGCATGCAGAAAGTGGCGCGGGTGTGGCGCCCGTGGCGCACGGTGGGCTGCTGGTACTTGTGGCGTGCGCTCGAGCAGCCCGCAGCCGCGCTCAGCGCTCCACGACCATCAACGCCATCCAGATCAGGCACACGACCTGTACGAAGAAGAACGTGAACCGCACGTTGACCGCCACGACACCCGGCGAAGAGACGTGCGCGATGGTCTGCCCGACGCGCGCGAACGCGTAGGTACTGGCGAGCGTACCGAACAAGGGCGCGGTGAGCCCCGAGACGTGTCCGGTCAGCACCACCGCGGCGAATAGTGGCAGGTTCTCGAGGCAGTTCAGGTGCGCACGGTTCAGGCGCCAGTAGAAGTCGCTGCCGTGAGGCTGTCCGGCGGGGAAGCTGTTTGCCGCCGCCTTGCCGGTTACCACGTGGCTGATGCGAATCGCGCCGATCGACAGAACCAGTGCCACCGTCCAGAACACGAAACCCATCAGGCTGTAAAGCGGGGTTGTCATTGCTTCCGACGTGCGCCTTTATGGCCGCGGCCTCGAGCGGAAGGCAAGAGCTGCGAGGACATCTCACCGCGCTACTGCCCAATGTTCGCAGTGCCGGCCGGCGCGAAGCGGCTTGGCCTGGCGCGGCCTAGCCGCTAAGCAGGCGCGATCGTTCTCATGGCGGAACCTGCTGACAAGAAGATCGGAAACGAGGGTGCGGATCATCGCGATGCGGCGCGGGGCTCGGCCGCTGGTGTTGCCGCCGATGCTTCATGGTACCGCGACGGCCTTCGCTTCGCGTGCACTTCGTGCGGCCGCTGCTGCACCGGTCATCAAGGTTACGTGTGGGTGAGCGCAGGCGAAGCGGTCGCGCTGGCTGAGCATCTCGGGCTCGAACTCGACGACTTCGGCCGTCACTATCTGAGGCGGGTAGGGATGCGTCTGGCGCTGCTGGACGGAGCCGGCGGCGACTGCGTGTTCCTGCAAGGCAAGCTCTGCAGCGTCTATGAGCTGCGCCCCGCGCAGTGCCGGAGCTTTCCGTGGTGGCCCTCGGCGCTGGCTTCGCCGGAGAGCTGGCGGCGCACGGCCCTGGAATGCGAGGGTATCCGTGAGGACGCGCCGCTGGTTGCAGCCGAGGTCATCGATGCGGCCAGACCGGATAGGACCGAGCGAGGCGCAGGCGGACGCTGAGCCTCGCGGGCGTCTCTCGAACGCGCCGTTGATTTCCCGCCTGTTCGGGCCAATATTTCGCTGCTATGAGCCAAGCTGCTGCCTCCGCACCGGTCTCGCGCTTTGCCGACGTCGACTCGCTGGATCTCGAGACACTGAACGCCGAACTCGAGTACAAGACCGCGCAGGAGCGCCTGGCGTGGGCCTTCGACGCTTTCGGCGCCAAGATAGTGCTTTCGTCGAGCTTCGGCGCGCAGGCTGCCGTCTGTCTTCACCTGTGTACGCAACTGCGGCCCGACATCCCGGTCGTGGTACTCGACACCGGCTATCTGTTCTCGCAGACCTATCTCTTCATCGACGAACTCACCGAGAAGCTGAACCTCAACCTGAAGATCTATCGCGCCGAGATCTCGGCGGCGTGGCAGGAAGCGCGCTACGGCAGGCTATGGGAGCAAGGGCTCGAGGGCATCGAGCGCTACAATCGCATGAACAAGACCGAGCCGATGCAGCGCGCTCTCGACGACCTCGGGGCTCAGGGCTGGGTCGTCGGCCTGCGCCGCTCGCAGGCCTCGACGCGGCGCCGTCTGGACGTGCTGGGAATCCAGAACGGCTACCTGAAGGTCCACCCGATCGTCGATTGGAACGACAAGAAGGTCTTCGACTACATGTGGGACAACGACCTGCCCTACCACCCGCTGTGGGAGCAGGGCTACATCTCGATCGGCGACACCCACACCTCGCACCGTCTGGTCGACGGAGTGACCGAAGAAGAGACGCGCTTCTTCGGCCTCAAGCGCGAGTGCGGTCTGCACGAGCCGTTCAAGCCCGACGACGACTCCGACGGCAAGGCGCGCAAGTAGCTGCGCCTCGCCGTCGGGCCGGACGCTGTCTCGTCGTTTCAGCTCCGACCGGTCGGGAAGGCATGTCGCAAGCCGCGACTTGACCCCTCGCAGTTTGTGCGCAGCCGATTCTTCGTTGCTTTCCCTACTTCGTCCTCGCAATGCGGGGCGGACCATATATGACCCCCAGGTCAGTCGAACTTGCCGTGGCGGCCGGCGCCGGCGGCGAAGCGGGAGGCTCCGGCTGCGGTTTCGCCGCTGAGGATCACTTCGCGCCCTCCATATAGTTCGTTGAGCATCGCGGCCTGGTGGGGCAGGTCCCACTGGTCCAGAGCTGAGCCGCGGTCGGCGCGCAGGCAGTGCTGAGGGAAGGCGGCGATCTGGCGGGCGAGCGCTTCGGCTTCTTCTCGGGCGCGGCCGTCCTCGACCACGCGATCGGCCAGACCGATCCTCAGGGCCTCCTCGGCTCCAACCGGCCTTCCGGTAAGGATCAGGTCGAGGGCCCTTCCCTGACCGATCAATCGTGGCAGTCGCACGGTTCCGCCATCGATCAACGGCACCCCCCAGCGGCGGCAGAAAACGCCGAAGACCGCGCTCTTTTCCGCCACTCTGAGGTCGCACCACAGGGCCAGCTCGAGTCCGCCGGCAACCGCATATCCGGCCACCGCAGCGATGACCGGCTTGGACAGGCGCATACGTGTGGGTCCCATCGGACCGTCGCCGTGGGGCAGGACACTATTGCCTTTGCCTTCGGACACGGCTTTCAGGTCGGCGCCGGCGCAGAAGTTGCCGCCCTCTCCATATAAGACGGCAACCGCGGCATCCTGACGGCCCTCGAAGTCGCGGAACGCCGCCGCCAGCTCGGCTGCGGTGTCCCGGTCCACGGCGTTGCGCCGGTCCGGGCGCGACAGGACCACCGTAAAGACACCTTCTTTCATCTCTGCCCTTATCGACATGCCGAGCCTCCTCTAGAATGGTGCCGCATTATCCGGGTTGGCTGTGCGGTTACCACGACGCGACGAGCTTGCGTCGCCCGCAAGTTCGGAGAACTAATTCGATACGGGTCCGCGATCTGGAGCGGGCCGCGAAGGAGAGCGCGCGATGCGACGACTGACCCTCGGGGTTGCCACAATTCTACTCGGCCTGGTGGGCGCCGGTTGTTCCCTTCCCGAGGTCTACCCGCTGGCTGGCGGTCCCACCGGCGGCCCCTCGCCCTACGGCGCGTGGTACGAGCAGCATTGGGCTACCAATGCGATCCTGCTGACGGCGGCCTACAGGCAAGAGTATGGCTCCACGCTCAGCGAAGCGCCGCCCGAAGAGGCCGACCAAGGCGAGGCCGCCGAGGCTGGCGCCACCGAGACCGCCGCGCCGCGCCCGTGCTGCGACACGCCCGGGTGTCCACACCACGCCGCTGTTTCCGCCGAGTCGCAATCTGCCGAACCCTCAGAGGCCGAGCCGGCGGCCGCGCCCGCCGATGACGCCCGCGACGCGCCGGCTACCGTCAAGCCTTCGGGCAAGGTTCGCTACTGACGTCCCCGGGCGTCTGCGCGAGACCACCGATCTTGATCGATCCGCTCACGCTGCGCACCACGCGCAGGTCGCGCACGTCGAAGGCGCCTGTGCGAGGCGTTCGCGCCGACGCCGCGACGCTCGCGCTGCTGTCGCTTCTCTGTGTTGTCTGCATCCCCCTTTACGCTTCCGCTGAGCCGCCGCCGCAGGCTCCCGCCCACGGCTTTCGCGCCAAGGCCGCCGATGGCACCGACGTCGTTTTCGATCGCGTCTTCGGTGCGTACGCGGTGCCACGGCAGATTCGCACCTATTGGTCCGGGGATCGTTTCTACCGCTACATCGACGGATTGTGGCTCTCGGCTTCGGCGCTGACGGGTCCCTGGGAGATGAGCGCTTCGGCAGTGGTTCCGGCGTCGCTGCGTGCGGCGTTTCCGCCACCCAGGGAGCGCGTGCGCACGAAGCTGCCATCGGGACTCGCGGTCATCTACGAGCCGAGCATCAGGGTCTTCAGCGTCGTCGGGCAACCCGATCTGTACGTGCACGACGGCCGCTTCCTGCGCTACCTGAATGGCGTCTGGCTGGTCGCGGCGCGCCAAGATGGGCCGTGGGAGCTGGCTCCGATGAAGGGGCTGCCGACACTGTTGCTACGCAAGGTCGCGCCTCCCGAGCCCGGAGCGCGCGTGAGTCTGCCGTCGGGACTGGTGCTGGAATACGATGGTGCCTTGGCGATGTTCCGCGTCGCCGGCAAACCCGACACGTACTTCCACAACTGCGCGTTCTTCGAGCGCCGCGCCGCGACGTGGTTCCGGTCGGCGCGCGCCGATGCGGACTTCGAGGAGATTTCCCTCGCGAAGGTCCCGCCGGCGCTGCGCGCTTCTTACCGCGACAAGGACGCAGCGGGCTCTGCCTCGAAGGGAGCGCGGCAGGCCGGGAGCAAGGCGGCCAAGCAAGGCAAGGACGCACGCGTGAAGGCGGCGGGCGCCGGCAAGAAGGCCGCTTCCAACCCGGCGGCGACCGATGCGAAACCGACGCACAAGGTGCCAAAGCCTGCCCACGACAAGCAAGACGCAGCCGAAGGTCAGTAATCCGCTGCTCGAACGCTTGCCCGCTGGCCGGCTGCGCTGCCTGTGCGGCTAGCTTCTCGTTCGATCCTTGCCGAGGCGGCTTGCGACGTACTCGCGCATCGCGCCGAGCGACTCCGGATCGGTCACCACTCCCAGCAGTCCATCTCCGTCGGCGAAGCTCGTTGTCGCTACGCTCATCGCGCGCGTGATCGCGGTGACGTGCTCCTTGGTGATTGCCACCGGCACCGGCGGCTTCGCTACCAGCTCGGCGGCCAGCGCTTCGGCGACGGCGACCACTTCGCCGGCCGGCGCCACGCGATTCACGAACCCGATGGCCTTGGCCTCGGCTGCGCTGAAGCGCCGGCACGTCATCACCAGTTCCTTGGTCAGCGCCGGACCGATCTCGCGCACGAGCCGCGGAATGGCTCCCCACGCCAGCGGGATGCCGATGTCTACCTCCGGAATGAACATCACGGTGTCTTCGGCCACCACGCGAAGATCGCAGGCGGCCATCAGCACGACGCCGCCGCCGACGGCGTGGCCGTGAACCTGCGCGATCGTCACGGCCCGCATCTGCTCGATCGCCTCGGCCATGCGAAATCCGTACTGGCCCGCCTCGCGGCGGTAGATCCACGGATTGCCCGAGCCCGGCAGCGCAGGCAGCACCGGAGGTTCGTTCATGTCGGCGCCGGCGGTGAAGGCGCGGCCCTCGCCGCTGACGATGACGACCCGCAACTGGCGATGCTCGTCGAACCAGTGCGCCGCTTGCGCCAGTTCCTGGAGCATCAGCGCGTTCATCGCATTGAGGCGGTCGGGTCTGGCCAGCGTCAGGCGCCCGAGTGGCCCCTCGACCTGGACGCGAATGGTCTGGAAGGCGCGGGCTTCGGGTGCGGGAGTTTCAGAGGTTTGCATGGTGCCGCTTTGATAGCGCAGCGGTGGTGGTGCGACAACGCGCCGGCGCCGCAGGGGCGGACGGCTGTGCGACCGGTCCCGTCCGCGCCGCCAGAGGCAACCGCCGACGCGCCAGCGGTAGCGCCACGAGCCCCGGCTGCGCCCGCCACGGCAGCCGCCGGCGAAGCAGCGGACGTGCGATGAGCCCCGCCGGCGCCGCCATGGCGAGCGCCGACGCAGCAATGGCTGCGCGAGAAGAGCCCGCACCGTGGCTCGGGTATAGTGCTCGCGAGGATCGCGATGGCGAAGGTCTCCAGCTTGTGGTCGCGGCTCTGGGGCGCAGTCTGCGCTGGTGCGTTCTGGATCGGACTCGGTGCGGTCGTGTTGGACGTCGCCGTAATCGCGCCGTTATGGATGGCTTCCCCGCCGGCGTCGGTGCGCGCGTGGGCCGAGGTGGCGCTGCGCCCGGAGCCCGAGCGATTGCTGATGCCGTTCGCGGTAGTGCTCGCGCTGGCAACGGCGCTGGCCTGGCTTTCGAGTCTGAGTGCCGGCGGGTCGCGTCGCTGGTGGTTGACGCTGGCGGTGCTTGCGGCTTGCGCCGTGGGTTGGACCTCGGCGATCGAGCTCGGGCCCGTCGAGAGAGCGCTCGGCGCGGCTGCCGCCCGCGACGACCTCGCGCTCGTCGGTCTCGCCGAGCGCTGGTTGCACTGGAGCCTGCTGCGGCTGGGCGCGCTCGCCATCGGGAGCCTCGCTGCTCACCGCGCGTTGGTGGCGGATCTGATGGTACGGCGGCTGGCACGCCAGGCGATTCGGGCCGGCCACGGCGGCTCCGAGTTCGCCGGCGGTGGGTACTCGGAGCGAGGCGAGGGGCCGGTCATGATCGCCGAGCCGCGCCGCGCGCGACGGCGCGGGAGACGTCGCGACGACTTCGTCTGGAGCGAAGAAGACGAGTGAGAGGTCGCCGCGACCGAGCGCCGCGACCGCCGCGCCCGGTGCGAAGCGCTCAGCATGCCCCGCGCGGGCAACGCTCGTAGCCAAAAAATAGGGGTTTGCACAGCCCCCCGCGTTGACTACAGGCTTTTTTTCGCTGCAAGATACTCGCCTCGCGGAAGGAGTTTCCCTATACTTTCGCGATAATACGCGGGCAACGGCCCGCCCGACGGAGAAGGAGTAGGAGGCATGGCAAAAAAATCAGGACCGATCGCAGCCCCGCAGACCAAGAGCCAGTTGATGGGCTCGATTGCTGAGGCAACCGGACTTTCCAAGAGGCAGGTGGCGAGCGTCATGGAGTCGCTCTCGGATCACATCATTCGTCACCTCAAACCCAAGGGCGCAGGCAAGTTCACGCTGCCCGGCGTGGCCAAGTTCACGACCGTGAACAAGCCTGCTCGCAAGGCCCGCAAGGGGATCAACCCCTTCACCGGCGAAGAGATCATGATCAAGGCCAAACCGGCGTCACGCGGTGTGCGCGTGCGCCCGCTCAAGGCCGTCAAGGACCAGGTCTGAGCCTGAGTCCACGGACCGCAGCTTGCGGCCGGGGAAGAGCCTTCGGGCTGTCCCCGGCCGCAAGCGGTTGCTCTGAGGCTTTGGTGGAGCACCGGCGCCGGCAACTTCAATGCTGCACCAAACCGATGACCTTCGTATTGCGGGCCTTCGCCCGCTGATTCCACCCGCGATCCTGATCGAAGAACTGCCGCTGTCCGAGCAGGCCTCGACGATCGTTGCCGAGGGGCGCGAACAAGCTACGCGGATCGTACTGGGCCAGGACGATCGCCTGCTGGTGGTCGTCGGCCCGTGCTCGATTCACGACCCTGACGCCGCGCTCGAATACGCGCGCCGGCTGCTGCCATACCGGGCCTCGCTGGCGGGCGAATTGTGCATCGTGATGCGCGTGTACTTCGAGAAGCCGCGTACCACGGTAGGCTGGAAGGGGCTGATCAACGATCCCGACCTCGACGGTAGCTTCAACATCAACCGCGGGCTGCGCCGCGCCAGGCGCCTGCTGGTGGATCTGGCCGATCTCGGACTCCCGGTAGGATCCGAGTTCCTCGATACCATCAGCCCGCAATTCATCGCCGACCTGATTTCCTGGGGCGCGATCGGCGCGCGCACCACCGAGAGCCAGGTGCATCGCGAACTGGCCTCGGGCCTGTCGGTGCCGGTTGGTTTCAAGAACGGCACCGACGGCAACACGCAGATCTGCATCGACGCGATACGCGCGGCGCGCGACCCGCACCATTTCCTGTCGGTCACCAAGCAGGGCCTTTCGGCGATCGTCTCCACCAAGGGCAACGACGCCTGCCACGTCATCCTGCGCGGCTCGACGCGGGGGCCCAACTACGACAGAGCGAGTGTAGAGGCGGTAGTGGCCAAGCTGAGGGCCGCCGGTCTGCCCGAGCGTGTGATGGTCGACTGCAGCCACGGCAACAGCCGCAAGGACTACCGCCGACAGTGCCAGGTGGCCGAGGAACTGGCCGCGGCGATCGAAGTCGGCTCTCAGTACGTGTGCGGCGTAATGCTCGAATCGCACCTGGTCGAAGGACGCCAGGACCTGGTTGCCGGCAAGCCGCTGGTCTACGGGCAGAGCATCACCGACTCGTGCATCTCGTGGGAGACCACAGTGCCGGTACTCGAGAGGCTGGCCGCCGCCGTGCGGGGCCGCCGGACAGTCTGTCCATAGAGGCCCATCTGCGGCGTTGGACGCGGACCCTGGTCGCTACGACGTACCATCGATCTCGCGCCTCGCCATCTCGGCGCTCGCGCCCGCACGCCCAGCATCCGCGTCCGCCTTGCATCCGGACCTTTCTGAATAGACTGCACGGATGAGTTTCTGCGAGGAGTCCGGGCCCGATCCGTCGCTTCGTTCACTCTGCAAGCGGCTCGGGCTAGGGTCCGGGCCCTATGCAATACGATCCGTTCGCCAGAGGTCCCCATCCGGTCGGCGTTCGCAGCGTCGATCTCAACGATTCTTCGCGTTCGCGCTGGTTGCCGCTGGAGCTGTGGTATCCGGCCGCTTCGTCGTACGCGGGCAAGGACACCGACGAAGCGAGCAAGGATCGCTACGATCTGCTGCCCGGCTTCCCTGCGCAGTCTCAGGATGCCGTGCGCGACGCGCAGGCGGTGGCGGGGCAGTTTCCGCTCGTCGTCTTCTCGCACGGCTTTGGCGGTCATCGCCGCCAGTCCACGTTCCTGTGTACGCACCTGGCAAGTCACGGCTACATCGTGGCCGCGATGGACCACACCGGTAACACGGTGATGGACATGGCGATGATCACGATGCAGGTGATGACCGGCGGCGCGATGCCCGATGTCGTGACGATGGTCAGCGACCTCATCGTGGCGCGGCCGGCCGACGTGCTGTTCGTGCTCGACCGCGTGCTGGCCGGCGAGGCCGGCATCGACGCCGACCGGATCGACGCAGAGCGCGTCGGCATGAGCGGTCACAGCTTCGGTGGCTGGACGACGCTCAAGGTAACCGGCCTGGATCACCGGATTCGCGCCGCGTTGCCGCTCGCACCGGCCGGCGGCGCCAGCCCGCTGCCTGCCGAGATGCTGCGCGAGTCGCTCGACTTCGCGTGGGGCCGCGACGTTCCCACCCTGTATCTGGTCGCCGACGAGGACACCTTGCTGCCGCTGCCGGGGATGCGCGATCTTCTGGAGCGAACACCGTCGAGCAACAAGCGCCTCGCGATCCTGGGAAACTCCGATCACATGCACTTCTGTGATTCGGTGGAGGCGATGCACGAGCTGTTCCGCACGATGCCGCCGCCGGGACCGCTGGCCGACATCGCCAAGTCTTTGCCTCCGGTCGCGCAGTTGGCGCCGGGCGAGCACGCCTACCAGTTCAGTCGTGCGCTCGGCCTCGCCCACATGGACGCCGTACTCAAAGGCCGCGAAGATGCCGCCGCCTTCCTGGCCGGCGACCTCGCCGCAACCTTCGGTTCGCGCGGCATCACCGTCTCGGTAGCCTAACAGGGGGTCATAACAGGGGGTCAAGTCGCGGCTTTCGACAACTACGACGCGCGCTGCGCGCAGGCTACGCACCTAGATGGACTTCGCACTTCCCGCCGAGCTCGACGCCGTGCGCGTCGAAGCCGAACGTCTGGCCGCAGCGTTCGATGACGACTACTGGCGCGCCAAAGACGGCGCGCACCAGTTCCCGTGGGAGTTCTACCGGGCGTTCGCTGCCGGCGGCTGGCTCGGCATCGCGGTGCCGCAGCAGTACGGCGGCGCGGGTCTCGGCGTGATGGCGGCGGGTACGCTGCTGCGCGCGGTGGCCAGTAGCGGCGGCGCGATGAACGCCGCCTCGACGCTGCACATTTCAATCTTCGGCATGGGGCCGGTGATCCACCACGGCTCCGAGGCGATGAAGCGCAAGTACCTGCCGCCCACCGCCAGCGGTGAGTTGCATGTTTCGTTCGGCGTCACCGAAGACGACGCCGGCACCGACACCTCGCGCATCCGCACCAGCGCGGTGCGGGCCGGCGATCACTGGGTGATCAGCGGCAAGAAGACCTGGAACACCAAGGCCCAGCAGGCCGACAAGATCCTGCTGCTGGCGCGTACGACGCCGCGCGAGCAATGTGCGAAACCTCTTGAAGGCATGACGCTGTTCCTGGCCGACCTGGACCCGCGCTACTGCGAGATCCGCGAAATCGCCAAGCTCGGCCGCAACGCCGTGAACTCCAACGAGGTGTTCATACACGAACTGCCGGTTGAAGACGCCGACGTCGTCGGCGAAGTAGGTCGCGGCTTCCATCATCTCATCGATGGAATCAATCCGGAGCGCATCGTGATTGCGGCCGAAGCGGTCGGGATCGGGCGGCGCGCGCTCGAACGTGCCACCAGCTACGCGCGAGAACGCGTCGTCTTCGGTCGCGCGATCGGTCAGAACCAGGCGATCGCGCATCCGCTGGCCGATTCGTGGTCGGAACTGGAGGCCGCCGATCTGCTGTGGATGAAGGCCGCGTGGGCCTACGACCGCGGCGAGAACGCGGGCGCATTGGCCAACATGGCCAAGCTGCGCGCCGCCGACGCGGGATTTCGCGCCTGCGACCGCGCGATGCAGACGCTCGGAGGTTTCGGCTACGCCTGCGAGTACGACATCGAGCGCTACTGGCGCGAGTCGCGGCTGATGCGCATCGCGCCGATTTCGCAGGAAATGGCTCTCAACTATCTGTGCGAGCACGTGCTCGCGCTTCCCAAGAGCTATTGACCTCGGGCACCGAATATCCCGACCGCCCGCGCGTGGCGGTCGGTGTGGTCGTGGTGCACGAGGGGCGCGTGCTGCTGGTCGAGCGCGCCAAGCCGCCGTCGCTCGCGCAGTGGGCGGTGCCGGGCGGCAGCGTCGAACTCGGCGAGACGCTCGCGCAGGCGGCCGAGCGCGAGGTGCTCGAGGAAACCGGCGTGGTGGTGCGCGCGGGTCGCGTCGTGCACGTCTTCGACGGCATCACGCGCGACGACGCAGGCCAGGTGCGTTTCCACTACGTGATAGTGGATCTGGCGGCCGAGTACGTGAGCGGTCAGGTGAGCGCAGCCGATGACGTGAGCGGCGCTGGGTGGTTCGCCCGCGATGAGATCGAACGGCTACGGCTGAGCGATGCCACCCGGATGGTGCTGCGCGATCTCGTCGGGTTTCTGTGACGCGGGTCTTGTCGGGGCCGGCGCGAGCGACGTGACCGGCCGGGCGCGAGGCTGCGACCGAGCGAGATCGTGACTCGACACGCACTCCAGGCACGGCGGCGCCGCCGAGCCAGTTCGCGACTCGACACATCGACCGGGCGCGGCGCGGCTGCCGAGCCAAGTCGTGACTCGACACGCGAACCGGGCGCGACTAGTCTCGCCGGCTGGTACCATGGTGAAGACATCCCGACTCGTCGAAGTTCCCCCGCGTTCTCTCGCAGTGATGATGGCCTCGGTTTTCGCGCTCGCGGCGTGCGCCGCCTCGCGGCCACCCGGCGGACCCTCGCCGGGCGCATCTTCGCCCGCCGTGTCCACCTCGGTCGTCGCCGCAGATTTCGCCGATCTCTCGGTGCTGCGGCTGCGGCTGCGCAACGTTCCGGCGCAGGCTTGGCGCCTGGTCGAGCCGCACTGGACGCGGGTGCCCGAGTATCAGCGCGGCGCGGTGCAGGCGGCCCTGCTGGAAATGTTCGACGACAAGAAACTGCTCCCATCGGCCTCGAATCGTCTGGCGGCTGCAATCGCGGCCGATCCCGCTCTGGCCGCGCAGGCCCTGACGTGGCTGCGCTCGCCGCTGGCCTCGGAAATCAAGTTCGTCGAAGCAACTGCCTCGCGCGGCGATCTTGACCGCCGCGATTCCTTCCTCGAGAAGTTCGCGCAGATCAGCGACGACGGCGGCCCCGAGGTGCGCATGTCGCGCATTCGCGCGCTGGCCGAGGCGACCGACGCCGTCGAAACCACGCTCGACGTGACCCAGGCGGTCGGCGTGGCCGCTGCCGGCCTCGTCAACGCGTCGATCCCTTCTCCGGGCCGGCTCGCGCAGTCCGCGCTCGAAGCCGCCGTGCGTCGCGAGCGCGCGGTTCCGCAGGTCGCAAAGACCTACGAGCCGGTGGTGCTCGCCGCGCTGCTCTACCGTTATCGCGATCTGTCGCTCGACGAACTCGACGAGTACGTCGCTTTCGCGCGCAGCGATGCCGGACGCTGGTATCACCGCGTGGTCATCGATGCCGTGCTTGCTGCGGTCGAAGTCGCAGGCAAGGACGTTGGCGAGGCCGATCTGCTCGCCAAGTCCGGCGCTCGCCCGGTCTTCGACCCCGAGGAAGCACTGATGTCGCTGCCGTCGGGGCGCCGCGTGCGAGTGCTTGGAATGACCGGCGTCGAGGTGGACGCCAAGCCCGCGGTGATCTTGCGCTACGAGACTTTCCTCACGCTCGAGGATGCCGTTGCGGTGCGAAAAGAGGCCGGTGAGGTCTGGGAGCGGGTGCGCGGCGACATCGAGAACGCCGGCAGCGGTGCGGTTGTGCTGCAGGCTACCGGTTCGGTAGACGGCTGGGTGTTCCCATCAGCGTCCACGCGCAGCTTCGCGTGGCGGCGTGAGCACGACGGTGCGTGGAAACTGATGCCGGCCGCGCCGCCGGGAGAAGGGGGCGCCCTCGAAGGCGTGAGGCGCGAGACGCTGTGGAGCGTGCCGCCGTAGCGGCGACCCCCGCGAGAAGATCGGCCTGCGGCGCTGGCCAACGACCCAGCGCACGAATCTTCGAGCCGATCGGTCCTTCGCGCGAAACAATCGGATCAGGTCTCGACCTTGTCGAGGATCGGCGTGCCGGGCGCCGGCCGGTAGGCCTGCATCTGATCGAGCAGGTCGGCCGCGGATCGCGCCACCAATACTGCCGCGCGGTGTTTGGGCTTCAGGAAGCCTTCGGCCACCGCACGGTCCAGCAACGCCAGCAACTCGTCATAGTAGCCGGCGACGTCGAGAAGTCCGCAGGGCTTGGCGTGAAGGCCGAGTTGTCGCCAGGTGAGGATCTCGAAGAACTCCTCGAAGGTGCCGATGCCGCCCGGCATCGCAACGAATCCGTCGGAAAGCTCCGCCATCAGTGCCTTGCGCGAGTGCATCGAGTCGACAACGCGAAGGTCGTCGATGCCTTGGTGGGCCAGTTCCTTGTCGGCCAGTCCGCGCGGGATGATGCCGGTAACGCGCACCCCGTGACCGAGCGCCGCGTCGGCAACGACGCCCATGAGCCCGACGTTGCCGCCGCCGTAGACCATCTCGATGCCGCGCCGGCCCAGCTCCGCCGCCAGTTCCTGCGCCGCCGCCACGTAGTCGGCGCGCGCGCCGCGGCTGGAGCCGCAGAAGATGCAGACGCGGCGAAGTGGGGCAGGGGTTTCTAACACGGCAAAGTTCGGCGATCCCGGGTCACGCGCGGGCGCGTGTCTTCGGGCGCGCTCTTTACTGTGGGCATCGCGGCTCGGAATCAACTGCGCGCGTGGCGCTGCGGCGCGGGCTCCGCCTTACTCAACCGGACACTTCAAGCTCAGCGGCCGCCCCACCGCCTTCTTCAGAATCCCCAGCGCGTCTGCTGTCGTGATCGTACCGCTGCCGTCCACGTCGCACACGCGCGGGTGGCAGCCAAGTTGCCCGACCGCGGCCCTGAGCGCGAACAGCGCATCGCTCGCCATGGGCAGGTGGCCGGTGGAGAGGGTCGGTTTGCCGCAGGGCACCAGCTCGCAAAGCGCATCGCAATAGTCGCCGGGAACGAACGCGTCGTCTCCGTCGTCGCACTGCTCGTAAGGCTGCATGACGCTGTCGCCGCAGGGAAGGGCGTCACACGGCTCCCCGCTGCGGCAGATCTTCACGAGTCCGTCGAGACGCACGGCCGCCGGGCCGGTGATTCCCGAGGCGCTGTCGATCGACGAGGACAGACTGCGCGGCACGCACGCGAGCGCCACGACCTCTGGCGCCGAAGCGTCCGACACGCATATGCCGTCGCCGCAGTCCAGGTTGCTGGAGCACGGTGTGAGAGTGGTAGTGCAATACCTGCCCAGCGGCGACGCAGCGCCGGTACGAGCGATTCTCGGTTCGAAGCAGCGACGTAGCTCCACCTCGCAGATGCCGGCGCTGTTGGCGGCGCAGGTCGCGTCGTCGGTGCACGCGCGAAATGTCTGCAACGAGCAGTGCCCGATCAAAGTCTGCGCGCACTCTTCGGTCTGCTGCGTGCCGCACAGGAACCCGTCGGCGCTGCAATCGTTCGGCTTGCCCTGGGGGCTGTTGTACTCGGCTCCCGTTCCGGCGCCGACTTCACACTCCTGCCCCTGCGGGCAGTCGCCGCTGTCGAAGCACGGCCGGGAGGGATCGTTGTCGCAGAATCCGCAGTGGCACCAGAAGCCGCATGACACCGGTTGCTCGGGCGCCTCGGCGCAGACGCCGTTGCCCGAGCACTGTGCGTCCTGCGTGCAGGCCGCGGTCGGATCTCCCGTGCAACGCCTGCAATCCGCGTTGCTGCTGCACGCGACGCCGGTGTCGAGGCACTTGCCGGTGCCGCCGAGCGGGTTCGATGTGAACGGGAAGCTCTTGCACGGGAGGTTGGCCGTCCTGGTGCTCGTCGCGGTCGTTACTTCGAGCCGAACCGCCGGCCCGGCTCCGAGCAGGGCCCACTGTGGGGAAGGTGCGCAGTCGTGAGAGGCGCCACCGAACCGCGTGCTGACGGCTTCGACCGTGCACACCGCGCCGGGCGTCTGACCCCCTTCACAGAGGAATTGTTCGCCGGGTTTCGGATCCTGGGCGGGGGATCCGCAACGCGGACAAGCCGCGCCCAGCGCCTCACCGAGCAGCATACGCCAACGCATGTTCACCTCGACGGACAAACTGCCGTCCGAGGTATTCACCGTGCCGGCGAACGGACCGTCGAAGTAGCCCACGACGCACGTCTGTATTCCACCGGCGTCCAGCGCTAGCGGCGGGCCGAAGGTGTGCGCGCAGCGGCCGTTGCCCGGGCAGTCTGCGTCACTGTTGCACTCGGTCAGTGTGGTCAGGCAGCGACGCCGGTGCGTGGGGCCGGTGATCTCGCAGGTCGTATCGGCGTTGCAATCGCAGGTCGGCTCACAGTTGGCGCCCGCGCAATCGCCGTCGGCTCCGCATTCTGCGCCATCGTCCGTGCAACGTTTCAGAACTCGAAAGCCGATCGAGGGTCCGCTGTAGAGGGGCGATTGGTGCGCGAGCCCGGTCGAACCGAGATCCAGCAGACCGCTGCGCAGCGTGAACGTACCGCCGGTGCAACCCGGGTTCGACGACGCGTTGGTCGCAGAGCCGTGACTCGTTGCGGCGGTGGCGGAGGCGCCCCCGGACGCCGCTGCGTCGTTCTCGTCTTGCGACCGATCGAGCGACGATTCAGCAGTGGCAGCTGCGCCGTGCAGGATGCAGGCCGTCAGCGCCAGTACCGCCCATGTTGCCAGTCTGCTGCCTCTCCACCGAGAATCGCGCTGCGCCCGCAAGGGTTCACTCCACGGGGCAGTTCAAGGCTATTTCCAATCCAACCGCCTTGTTCAGTATCGTCAGCGCGTCGGTAGCCATCACCGCACCGCTGTCGTCGGCGTCGCACACGCGCAGGTCGCAGGAGACCTGACCCACGGCGGCGCGCAGCGCGTACTGCGCATCGCTTGCGGTGGGCGTCCGGCCGGCCGAGTTGGTCGGCTTGCCGCACGGCACCAGCTTGCAGAAGTCATCGCAGTAGTCGCCGGGGGCGAACGCCGCGTCTCCGTCGTCGCACCACTCTCCGTACTCTGCGATTCCATTGCCGCAGATCGGGACAGGGATGATCTCCTGGCAGGTATCTCCTTCGCGACAGATCTTCAGGAATCCGCCCAGACTGATGGCGGCGGGACCGGTAATTCCGTACGCGGAGTTTACGGCCGCCGAGGAACTCTGCGGCATGCACGCCAGCGCTACGGTCTCGAGTGCTGAGGAGTCCGGCACGCAGGCCGCGTCGCCGCAGTCACCGTTGGTGGTGCACTGGGCCAGAGTAGTGCTGCAGTAGCTGCCGAGTGGAGAGGGCGCCCCGGTGCGCGTCATCCGCGGTTCGAAGCAGGCGTGGCGGTCGAACACGCAGGTACCGGCGTTGCCCGCAGGGCACGGCGCGTCGTCGCTGCACGCGCGATAGCTCTGCAAGGAACAGTGGCCGATCAGGGTATGGGCGCACGTCTCGGTTTCCTGCGTTCCGCAGATGAACCTGTCGCCGCTACAGTCGTTTGGTTTTTGCTGGGGGGAGTTCGGCGCGGTTCCGACTCCGCCGCCGGCCCGACAGGTCTGGCGCTGCGGGCAGTCGCTGCTGTCAAAGCAGGGCAGTGCCGGGTCGTCGTCGCAGAAGCCGCAATGGCACCAGTAGCCGCAGGAAATCGGCTGGTCGGGGGCTTCGGCGCAGGCTCCTTTTCCCGCGCACTCGCCGTCGCCCGTGCACGGGGTGGCCGGATCGCCGGTGCAACGCATGCAGTCGGCGTTGCTGGAACACTCGACATTGTTGTCGATGCACTTGCCGGTGCCGCTGAGTGGGTTGGACGTGAACGAGAAGTTCTTGCAGGGAACCTGAGCGGTTCTGGTGGTGGTCCCGGTGGTGAGGTCACCAAGGCGCAGCACTACGCCGGGTCCGGTGATGTTGCTCCCCAGGGTCGGGGCGCAGTCGTGCGAGACGCCGCCGAACTCGGGGCTCACACCCTCGACGGCGCAGGCCGCGCCGGGAGTCTGACCGCCCTCGCAGGTGAAATGCTCACCGGGTTTCGGGTTCTGGGCAGGGGATCCACAACGCGGACAAGGCCGGTCGATCAACTCACCAAGGTGCAGGCGCCAGCGCAGGTTCACCTGCGCGGCCAGGACGCCGGTCGAAGTGTCCACCGTGCCGGTAAGCGGGGTCTCGAAATGCATCATGCTGCATGTGGGCGTCCCACCGGCGGACAGCGGCAGTGGCGGACCGAACGTGTAGACGCAGGGAACGTTTGGCGGGCAGTCGGCGTTGTCGGTGCAGGTGGCCAGCGTGGTCAGGCAGCGCGACTGCTGCGTGGGGCCGGTGATTTCGCAGGTCGTATCGTCGTTGCAGTCGCAGGTGGGCTGGCACTGGCCGTTGCCACAGTCATCGTTGGTGTTGCATACAGCGTCGTTGTCGGTGCAGCGCTGCAACACCTGGAACCCGATCGAGGGTCCGGTGTAGAGGCGCGACGGGTGCGAAATCCGGGTCCAGCCAAGATCCATCAGCCCGTTGCCGAGCGTGAACGTGCCGCCGGTACAGCGGGGGCTCGACGCCTCCGATACGACAGCGCCGATCGCGGCGTTGGCGAGCAAGGCTGTCAGCACCACGATCGACGCCAGCCCGACGCCGCGCGAAAAGAGGTTGCCATCTGCCGAGCCGATTCGTTTGCGCGCAGTCTTCATGATCTTTGACCTCCGGCGATCCGAGAAAGCCGGCGGTGGGGCCGGCGGATCCGTGACCTTGCGAGCGGTTTGCCCCGTGGATCGAGGGCGGAGAGCGCGCCGTGAGCCACCGCGCGTCTCGAGACCCTCATTCGTGCTGATGATGCACTGCCCCGGCCTCCAATAGAAGGCGCGAATCGCGTGTCGAGGTTGTTCGTGGCCGCCGAGGTGTGATGCATTTCACTCACGAGCGTCGGCCCATGGCCAGGTCCTCGCGCCGAATAGGCGACCTCTCGCCGCGCGGGTGGAAGGAGCTCTCCTCGGAAGCCAGGAAGTCCGGCCCGACGCCTTCTACGACCGCCGCTGCCGCGCCGCGTACCTCGCGACGGTCACGCGCGAGACTCCGAGCATCTGTGCGGCCGCGCTCTGATTGCCCTGGGCGCGTTTGATCGCCTCGGCGATGGTCGATTCCTGGAGTTCGTGCATGGTCGGCAGCGGGTAGGGATAGCGCAGCGTGCGCTCGCGAGATACCGGCGTCTTGCCTTGCGCTCGCTGCGCGCCGGCTTTGATCCGCTCGAGGAACAGACGCGTCGACATCACTCCCGACTCGTGCTGAGCGACCGCGTCGAACACGATCGCCCGCAGTTCGCGGACGTTGCCCGGGAAGTCGTAGTTGGCCAGGTACACATAGAGTTCCGGAGGCACAGTCGGCTTGGTCTTGCGGAGATCGACGGCGGCCTGTTCGAGGAACCGATCGACCAGCAGCGGCAGATCGCCGAGACGATCGCGCAGCGGCGGAACCTTGACGTGGTAGGAGGCCAATCGGTAGTAGAGGTCTTCGCGCAGGCACGAGACGTCTCGATTGGTGGCTGCGACGATCCGTGCACGCAGCGGGCGGTAGCGGTCATCTCCGAGGCTCAGATATTCGTTCTCCTGCAATACCCTCAGCAGCTTTACCTGCGACGCATCCGACAGATCGCCGATCTCGTCGAGAAACAGGATCCCGGTGCCCGCGGCTTCGGCCAGACCCTTGCGCGGCGCCGTCGCACCGGTGAACGCTCCGGTCTTGTGGCCGAAGAGGGTGTCCGTGAACGTCGCATCGTCTACGCCGGCGACGTTGACGGCGACAAACGGTCCCGAACGCCCGCTGCACGAGTGCAACGCGCGGGCGACCAGCTCCTTGCCGGTACCGGTCTCTCCCGACACCAGCACCGGCTGGGAGCTGTGGGCGATCGCTTCGAGATAGCCGAACATTCGCAGCATCGCCGGGTCGGCCGTGATGATGTCGCCAAAGCACTCGGGGTGCCGGAGTTTCTCCTCGAAGAACTGCTCGCGAAGCCGGTCGCACTCGTAGCGCAGTGCGCCTTCCTCGAGCGCGCGACGCACGGTGGCGACCAGGGGATCACGCGACAACGGTTTGGTGACGTAGTCGACGGCACCCATCTTCATGCAGGCCACCACCGTGGAGACGTCGGCGTCGGCGGTGGCGACGATGACCGGCAGGCCGGGATGCTGCTTGGAGACCAGTTTGAGCAGATCGATACCGCCGAGGTGCGGCATCACCAGGTCGACCAGCATCAGGGAGACCTGGTTCTTTTCGAGCAGGTCGGCCACCAGCCGGCTGTCCGAGCAGGTCATCACCGGCCCCAACCCCTCGGCTTCGAGGGTGCGGCTGATCACGGCGAGCACGCCTTCCTCGTCGTCCACGGCCAGAATGCCGCCGATCGGTCGGCGCGCGTCCGTCATGCTGGTCTCGCGGCGCTGGTATCGAGCATGTAATCGGGGCGATCCGCCAAGCAACGGCGCGTCGGCATCGGTTCGCTGCGGTCATCTTGCCCAAGAAGCCACACGGCGGCAACGCGTCACGCGACCGCTGCAACTTTGCTCATCATAGAAACCCGAGCATCGGCGGACGCGCGCGCCGACCCACGCAAAGAAATGCTACAGACCGGGCTCGCGAGGCCGCGAAAGCATCGTGCTGCCGGCGGCTTACGCCGCCGATACGAGACCAGTGGAGTGTATCGCAAAGTGCACCCCTTGGCGCCGGTCCCAGCGGCCGCGTCGTGCGCAACCTGCAACGAGATCAACGCGTTACGCGGACTCGTCGCGACCGGCATTCGGCTTGCTTCCTACCGTGCGGGAATCGGTATGTCAGGCGACCGAATCGGGGAAGCGACATTGAACATCGGCGAAGCAAGCCCGGCAGGATCAGCGCTGCAAGCACGGCGGCGCGGAGCCGCGGATGGAGGAAGAGTCATGGAAACCACCGATCGTACGTCCAGGCGCGGTCGCGGTGAACGTGGGATGGCGGCCGTGGAATTCGCGCTCATGATGCCGGTGTTTCTGATGATGCTCGCCGGGATCGCCGATTTCGGGCGGGCCTTCACCATCAGACAGACGCTGGCGTCGGCTGCTCACGAGGCCGTGCGCGTGGGTTCGGTGCGCGGATGCCCGCGTCCAACCGCAGACGCGATCGCCTACCGTGCCACTCAAACGCTGGCCGATTCCGGCCTCGATCCTGCCAACGCGGTCGTGCAGGTCACCAGAACCGGCGACGAAGCCGGCGACCTGCTGACGGTCAAGGTGGAGTATCCCACCGAGTTCAGCTTCCTGGCTTCCGTGGCGCCGTTGCTGGCCACCGCCGACGCCGCCCAGGCCGACGCGTTCTCGGGATCGTGGTCGCTGAGCGCCAGCCTGGTTTCGGAGCTTCAGTGACGAGGCCGCGGATCGGAAGGACCGCTATCTTCCACCCGCGGAGGGGGTGCGCCATGTGTGACAGAAGAACCAGTAGAGAAGCGGCGGCGGGAACCGAGTCGCAAAGGGGAGCGACGGCCGTGTTCGGCAGCGTGGCGCTGGTCGGCGCGCTCGGGTTCACGGCGCTGGTGGTCGATGCGGGCTACGTACTGGTAACCCAAGCCGACCTGCAGAACGTAGCCGACGTTGCAGCGACCTCCGCCAATCTCGAACTCGGCCGCATCTACATCGATCTGGGCAAGGCCGATCCATCGACGCACGTGCTCACCGGAAGCGACGAGGCCCGGATCCTGGAAGCCGTGAACCGGGTGACGCTCAGCAATACCGTTGCGTCCGAGCCGGTTTCCATAGCAGCCGCCGACATAAACTACGGCCGCTGGGAGTACTCCGACAACGGGTTCGGTGACGAGGTGACATTCACGCAGAGCACGACCGGTCCCACCGCCATCTCCGTGAAGGCCCGCCGCGACGATCAGGTCAACGGGACGGTACAGACGCTGCTGGCAAGCGTGCTCGGCGTCGACGCGTTCGCGCTCAGCGCGAGCGCGTCGGGCGCGCTCACCCCGCTGTCGTCCTTGCCCGCCGGCAGAGTCGAGTTGCCCGTAGGAGTCTCCAAGTTCTGGTACGAGCAGCGCGTCGCCAAGTGCGGTACCGACGCGACTATCAGGCTCTATCCCACCAACGACGAGGCATCGTGCGCCGGCTGGCATACCTTCGAGCAACATCCGGCCAGTGCGAGCCGGCTGAGGTCGATCATCGACGGCATTGACGAAGGATCATTCACGAGTCCGGAGATCGTAATCGGCCAGACCAAATTCGAGTTCGTCGGCGGGACTATCGACACCGCCTTGAACGAGATCGCCGAGCTCTACAATCACCGCAAGGACGCCAATGGCGAGTGGCGCACGCAGATCCCGGTCTACGAGAGTTACGACTGCTCGAATCCCAACCAGCAGCTCACGATCGTCGGGATCGCGACCGTGGTCGTGACGGGCGTCAAGCCAAGCGGCCAGGACAAGAGGGTGATGGGCAGGATGGCGTGCTCTGTAGTGACGTACGGGACGGGCGGCGGGTCGACCGACTTCGGCACGCGTCTGGCATTTCCGCTCACGGTCGAGTGAGCACGGCTTAGAGGGGGGCTCAGCCAGCGGCGGCGGCTATTCGCCGCCGCCGCTGGCCTCGAGATCCAGCACCTCGCGCACTTTGTGCGCCAGCTCGGCAACCCGAAACGGTTTGGCGATGAAATGCATGCCCTCGGCGAGTATCTGCCGGTGGGCGAGCGCATTGTCGGTGTACCCCGACGTGTACAGCACCTTCATCTCGGGACGCAGGTCACGCAGACGCTGCGCCAGCTCCAGACCGTTCATGTCCGGCATGATGACGTCGGTCAGCATCAGGTGAATCGGCTCTCGGGTGCGCTCGCAAAGGAGCAGGGCCTGGCCGGCGTTGGCAGCGGTGACCACCTTGTATCCTGCAGCGCCGAGGATGCGCTTTGCCAGCGCGCGCACCGCTTCTTCGTCCTCCACTACCAGCAGCGTCTCGGAGCCTGTCGCGGCGGCGGTCGCCGCCGCGCCGGCAAGGGCCTGCGGCGGCTGCGAAATCCTCGGGAAATAGAGCCTGAAGGCGGTGCCCTTGCCGGCCTCGCTGTAGACCTGGATGCTGCCGCCGCTCTGCTTGACGCTTCCGTAGACCGTCGACAGGCCCAGGCCGGTTCCCTTGCCTGGCTCCTTGGTGGTGAAGAACGGTTCGAAGATGTGCTCCTGCGTCGCCTTGTCCATGCCGTGACCGCTGTCGGTCACGCACAGCATCGCGTAGGGGCCGGGGGTCGTGTCGGGATGGAGCCGGGCGTAGTCCTCGTCGAGATCGACGTTCGCCGTCTCGATCGTGAGCGTTCCGCCGGCCGGCATCGCATCCCTGGAGTTCACCACCAGGTTGACGATCATCTGCTCTAGCTGTCCGGGATCGACGTGGATCGTCCCGAGGTCGGGTGCCACGGCGGTCTCGAGGTCGACATCCTCGCCGATTACGCGGCGGAGCATCTTCTCCATGTTGGTGACGACGTCGTTGAGGTTCACAACTGTGGGCCGCAGGATCTGCTTGCGGCTGAACGCCAGGAGCTGCCTGGTAAGCGTCGTCGCACGTTCGCCCGCTTTGCGGATCTCGGCGAGATCGGCGCACATCGGGTCGTCTTTGCGCAATCCCTCCATCACGAAGCCGGCGTAACCGTTGATGACGGTCAGCAGATTGTTGAAGTCGTGCGCCACGCCACCGGCGAGATGGCCGACGGCCTCGAGCCGCTGAGACACGCGTACCTGATGCTCCAGCGAGATCTTCTCGGTGATGTCTTCGACCAGATCGATGACCGCGACGACTTTTCCGCCCGCGTCGCGAATCGGCGCGGCGACCAGTCGATACGTGCGCAAATGACCGGGCTCTCCGAACTCGAGCGAGGCTTCGTGCGTGTGCCCGTCCGCGAGCGACAGCAGGCAAGGGCAGCCCTGGCACGGTCCCGCGTCGCCGCTCGTGTTGACCGACATGAAGCACTGGCGTTCGCGTTCCCCACCGATTGCGGGGAACCACGTCTCCATCTGCCGATTGGTCTCGAGGACGCGAAGCTCGGTGTCCAGCAGCATGATCCCCACCTTCACGTTGTCGAAGATGGTGCGCAGCTTCACTTCCGACTTTCGCAGCTCTTCCTCTGCGCGCAGGATCTCGGCGACGTGGGTTTCCAGCCGGGCGCGCAGGCGGCGAAGTTCGAGGTGGGTATGCACGCGCGCCAGCACTTCTTCGGGGTGAAACGGCTTTACGATGTAGTCGACGCCGCCGACCTCGAACCCGTGGAGTTTTTCCCGGGTCTGGTTCAGCGCGCTGAGAAACAGCACCGGCACGTCGCGGGTGGCTGCATCCGCTTTCAAGCGTGCGCACACTTCGTAGCCGTCGAGGTCGGGAAGCTTGATGTCGAGCAGTACCAGGTCCGGCGGGTCGGATCTGGCGGCGTCGAGTGCCTCCTGGCCTGAATGGGCGGCGCGCACACGGTGACCGCGGTCCGTCAGCATCCGCGACAGGATGCGCAGGTTCTCCGGCGCATCGTCGACTATCAGGATGGTGCCGGCGGTTTCGCTATCGCTCATCGGTGCGCAGGCGGCGGCAGAACGCGGGGGAGGGCCGCATCGTCGCCGAACCGTACGTAGCCCCTGCCGCGCAGAAATGCACGTTACCGCGCGCGGGCAACGATCGCCTGGGGTGACGCAGACGCCTGGGCCCGGATAGTGGCTCGAGGACCAGGCACTCTGCACGAGCCGGCCCGCCGGTCGGCGCGTGCCCGGGGGCTGCGCGCTCAATCCGGCGAGAGGCGTTTTTCGCCCCACGCCAGCAGCCTGTCCAGATACAGCGACTGCATCTGCTTGCTGGCCAGCGCCTGCTTGACCGGCGGGAGCTGAAGGATCGCACCGAGGACCGCTGCCATCGCGCGGTGACTCGCCATCGCGCGGTTGTCGAAGATCAGGTTCTGCAGCTTGCCACGCTCGATCGCCATCAGCACGGTGCGCCGTACCGAATCCACCGGCGTTATCACGCGCTCGGGCCGCGGCTGCAGCCGCAGGCCATCGGTCGGACAGGTGCGAACGCAGACGCCACATCCCAGGCACAGATCCTCGCTCAACTTCGCCCTGCGTTTCTTCGGCTTGTGCGGGTCGTTGGCGGAGACCAGCGCCATCGCCTCTACCGGACACGCGCTGACGCACTTGCCGCAGCCGTTGCACAGTTCGTCGCGGATCGCAGCGATGAAGTTGGTGGTGTGAATGGGGTGCAGCACCCCGAACTTGCGCGCCGCGATCATCGCTTCGCAGCAGCAACCGCAGCAGTGGCAGATGAAGTTCACATTGCGCTGGATGTTCTCGCCGAACTGCACGAGCCCGCGATCCTGGGCCTGTTGCAGGAGGTCGAGCCCTTCGGCGGCGTCGACCTCGCGCGCCACGCCGTGCCGTATCAGTGCGGCCGCGGAGCCGTTCAGCGTCATGCAGATGTCGAGCGGCGCCGAACACGCGCGCCCCATGTGATGCATCTTGTGGCGGCAGTAGCACACGCCGACGCCTCGATGGGTCGCGGAGCGGATCACTTGGCTGGCGCGCTCGTAATCGAGCACGTGCAGCGCCGCGTCGGCCGGCACCGCGCGTTCCTGCACGAAGGCGCGGCCGAGCTGGGTGCGGCCGTTGGCGAACAGCGCCCGGACGAAGTCCTCCTCCACGTTCAGGTACTGGTAGAAGAGCTGCGCCAGCACTTTCTGATCGAGGTCGCCGCGCAGGCGCATCATCGAGAACTCGAAGAAACCGGCCATCGGCGGCGGCAGCACGTAGGTGGTCCGACCCTCGGGATCGACCGCATCGAGCAGGATCGCGCGTCCTGCCAGTTCGTCCAGGATCTTGCGGGCTTCGGCCTCGGTCGTCTTCCAGAGACGCGCTGCCCGCGCGGCCGTGAAGGGCTGGATCGGCAGCAGCGCGACCAACCCGGCCTCGCGCTCGCTGAACAGCATTTCGAGGATCGCGTAGAGAATCCGTGAAGGCGGCGCGCCCTGCGGAGCGCGGTTGAGGCGCTCGACCAGTTGCTGGTAA
>JACRCR010000132.1 GCA_016218925.1 Deltaproteobacteria bacterium
GCCAGGGCTGACGAACTGGGTGCGAAGGAAGGCGTCGAACGCGCGGTCGCCGAGACAGCGCCGCAGCCCCAGCAGCACACGCGCGGCGGCGGTGACCGGATAGCGGGTCTTCGGTCGCGCGGCGTTGATCGCAGTCTCGATCGTTCGTGCGACCATTTCGCCGTCGCCGGCAAGCTTGCCCATCGGTCCCTCGTAGGCGTCGCGAATCGCCTTGGCGAGTCTTTGGTGGAATCCGGCGTAGGGCGAGTCGGCGGCCGAGAGCGAGGCGACGCGGTCGATCGCCGTGTCACCGAAGCTGGTCTTGATCGGGCCCGGCTCGATGACGATCACGTCGACGCCGAAGCCGGCCACTTCAAAGCGTAGCGCGTCGCTCAGCGCTTCGACGGCGTACTTGGTTGCGTGATAGTAGCCGCCGCCCGGGAGCGTCAGCCGCCCGCCCATCGAGCTCACGTTGACGATCTTGCCGTGGCGCTGGCGCCGCATGCCGGGCAGCACCAACTGGCTCATGCGCGCCAGACCGAAGACGTTGGTTTCGAACTGGCGCCGCACTTCCGCCATCGGCACTTCCTCGACAGCGCCCTCGCTTCCATAGCCGGCGTTGTTGATCAGCACGCCGACGGCACCTTCGCTCGCCTCGACGGCGGCGACCCCGGCACTCATCGACGCTTCGTCGCAGACATCGATGGCCAGGAGGCGGCAGCCGGCGGCCTCCAGGTCGCGAATCGAGTCGAGGCTGCGGGCGCTTGCGTAAACGCGTCGCCCGGCGCGAGCCAGACGCTCAGCCGTGGCGCGACCAATACCGGTGGAACAACCCGTAATCAGAACGGCCTGGGAGGTGGAGCTAGCCATGTTTGAACCCTCGCCGGCAGGTCCCGATCCCGCCCGGCCGGGACGGAATATTCATTCCGCGACGACGTGTCAACGGGTAACAGTGCTCCGCGGGCAGGACCCTCGCGGGTCGCCAGCTCCGCGCTCGTGGGCCCTTCTGGGCAGACGGTCCTACGACCTCAGGCCGGCCCGCCAGAACCGTTTGGCGAACTGCAGCAGCCCCAGTACCGCGAGGCCCGCCACCGAGCAGACCACGAAGTCGTCGCCGTGCAGCGGGCCGAAGCGGAAGAGTTCGCGCGCCGGCGGCCACCACAGCGAGATCGCCAGCGCTATCGACACTCCCGTCACCAGCACCCACAGCGATCGGTTCTGCCAGCCGAGCGCGGTGCGCAACGACGCACTGAAGGAGCGATTGACCAGGATCAGTCCGAGGTTCGCCAGGATCAGCGAAACGAACACCAGCGCGCGCAGTTCGGGCTCGGGCGTCCCGCGCCGCGCAGCGAAGAACAGCACCCCGGCCACCAGCGCGAGCGCGAGCACGCCCTGCAGCAGGCTCCACCACACCAGCGACGATGACAGCAACTGGCTGTCGGTGGAACGTGGTGGACGCCGCATCAGGTCGCTCTCTTCGCGCTCGGCTTCGAAGATCACCGAGCAGGCCGGGTCGATCACCATCTCCAGGAAAGCGATGTGGATCGGGGTGAGGATCAGCGGAAGGCCGAACAGCAGCGGCAGCAGCGCGATGCCGGCGATCGGCACGTGGATGGCCAGAATGTACCCCATCGCCTTGCGCAGATTGTCGTAGATGCGCCGTCCCAGCCTGATGGTATGCACCATCGAGGCGAAGTCGTCGTCGAGCAGCACGATCGAGGACGCCTCCCTGGCGACGTCGGTTCCGCGCGCGCCCATCGCGATGCCGATGTGCGCGGCCTTCAGCGCCGGCGCGTCGTTGACGCCGTCGCCGGTCATCGCCACCACTTCGCCAGCCGCCTTCAGCGCGGTCACGATGCGCAGTTTCTGTTCGGGCAGGATGCGCGCGAAGACGGTCACCGCCTTGATGTTCCGGGCCAGCTCGTCGTCGCTCAGCCGCGAGAGCTCCTCTCCGCTGAGCGTGACGGCCGCGTCGAGCCCGGCCTCGAGCGCGATGGCGCGCGCGGTGGCGGGATAGTCTCCGGTGATCATCACCACGCGCACGCCCGCCGAACGGCACTCACGCACCGCATCGGCGACGTGGGCGCGCAGCGGATCGGCGAAGCCGACCAGGCCGAGGAACTCGAAATCGAAGTCGCGCTGCGACTCGGGCAGCGCGGTGCCGAGGAAGACGCCGCGCGCCACGCCGAGCACGCGCATTCCCTCGGCGGCCATTTCTTCTACCGCTTTGCCGACGCGCGCCGACGCGGCGTCGCCGAGACGGCAGAGCCCGGCGATCGCTTCGGGCGCGCCCTTGGCACACACGAGGTCGCCGTCGGCGTCGTCGCGTTCCCAGACGTTGGACATCGCCAGCAGCCCGGGCCGCAGGCCGTACTGCCGCGCCAGGGTGCGCGTTCGGAAGGTCGCGTCCGCCGGCGACGCCACGCGCGCCGCCGCTTCGTGCACCGCCTTCTCCATCGGGTCGACCGGATCGGGACTGCTGGCCAGCACGGTCGCCTCGAGCAGGGTGGCGAGCCCATCGCAGAGCGAGGGCGGACCGTCTTCGCGCGCGGGCCGCCAGCTCTGGTTTTCGCAGCGCGCCATCGCCAGCGACATGCGGTTCTCGGTAAGGGTTCCGGTCTTGTCGGTGCACAGCACGGTGGCCGAGCCCAGCGTTTCGATCGCCGCCGAGCGACGCGTCAGCACGCGCACGCGCGAGATGCGCCAGGCGCCCATCACCATGAACACGGTGAGCACCAGCGGGAACTCTTCGGGCAGCATCGACATGCCCAGCGCGATGCCGCCGAGCAGCGCCTGCAGCCACGAGCCGCGCAGCAGCCCGTAGAGCACCACGGCAGCGACGCTCACCAGCACCCCGACGCCGGCGAAATTGCGCACCAGGCGCTGGGTCTGCACGCGAAGGCGCGGCGGCTCGGTTTCGATGTCGCCCAGGGCCTGGCCGATCTTGCCGATCTCGCTGCGCGGTCCGGTGGCATGGATCGAGGCCATGCCGTCGCCGCGCACTACCAGCGTGCCGGAGAACACCCACGGAAGATCTTCGCCGCCCGGCTGCGGCCGTGCCTCATGCTGCGGCTGCGCAGCGGTCTTGCGTACCGGCACCGATTCGCCGGTCAGCAGCGATTCGTCGAGCAGCAGGTCATTGGCGGCCAGCAGCGTGGCGTCGGCAGGTACGCGGTCGCCTTCGCACAGCACGATCAGGTCGCCGCGTACGACGTCGCGTCCGGCTATTCGCTTGCGTTCGCCGTCGCGGATCACCAGCGCACGCGGGCTGGTCAGGTCGCGCAGAGCCTCGAGCACGCGTTCGCTGCGCGCTTCCTGCACTACCGCTATCGATACCGAGATGGTCGCGAAGACCAGCAGCACCAGCGCTTCTTCGAGGTCGCCCAGAGCAAGGTAGATGGCGCCGGCGCCGAGCAGCAGCGAGAACATCGGCTCGCGCAAAACCTCGATCACGATCCGCGTGAACGTGCGCCGATCGGGACGCGGGATCTCGTTGTAGCCTTCGGCGTGAAGACGCGCGGACGCTTCCGCCTGGGTCAGCCCCGAGAGCGTCGCGGCGGCGGGCGCGCTGCGTGACATGGAGGTCACCATAGCGCGCGGTGCTGCCCGGCCCAACCGAACAGGTCGCGAACTTCGATGGTCTCGCCGGTGTGACTGCGCAGAGTTCCCGAGTAGTAGCCGAAGAGCTGGTGGACCGTGTAGCTGACCAGCCGTGCATCGGTCCTGGCGACGCGCTCGACCGATGGCGTGAAGAGCAGATCGAGGACCTGCGACTCCGGTGCTCGTACGCGCCAGCGCGCGCGCAGATTCGCCGTGTCGTACTCCCAGACCAGGTCTTCGGAGATCTTGCTCACGCGACCGTCGAGCCATATCGCGTTCTCGGTGCAGCCGGTGCCGTCGGTCCACTTGCCGCCGAGGTTGATTCCCAGCACGTGCTCGGGGACGTTGTCTCCGCCATCGCGCTGGACGATCCGGCCGCAGGCGGCGCCGTGATTCCACGCCGTGCGCCGCGGCCAGATGCCGCGCGTGAAGTCGAAAACCGCGAACGCGGTGCCGGCGTCGAACGGGATCTCACGATAGCCGATCCGAAGTCTCCCCTGGGCCGGCAGCGCGAGGTTCTTGCACGTGTACGCGAAACGACGCTCGCTCCACGGAACGACGACGCCGAGGCTGTCGTGGTCTGCGGGATGCTGTACCTGGAACGCTGCCGAGAGGCGGTCGCCCTCGAAGAAATCCTCCCACGCCACCAGCAGCGAAGTGTGGTCGCCTTCACCGGTCATCGTCACCGAGGCGCGTTTGGTGCGCAGGCTGAGCGAAGCCGCGACGTGATCGGGCAAGCGAGGTGCGCCTATTCGAAGCGGCAGAACGGTGGATCGTTCGATCACTCGGCCGCGCGTCAGGTCGATCAGGTAGACGAAGGCGGTGGTCGCGTAGTCGAGGTCCGCGATGCCCGCCGAGAACAAGCAGCGTTCGGTGAATATCGTCCAGCAGTTCCAGCGTTTCTTGCGCGGCCAGTGTCCGGACAGGTTGCAGCGGTGAAGCGGACTGCGGCTCCAACCGACGGCCGCGGGGTCGAGCGTGCCGCTCTCGCTGCATAGCGACGCTGGCTCGGTGAGTTCGGTTTCGATCACGAGAGCAGGGGCGTGTCGGTCTGCAACCTGTGGGCGGGTAGCCCAGACTTCCCGCTCGATGACTGACGTTGACGGTCAGGCTCTGCGTTTGGCCTTGGCGCCGATTACGCCGTAGCGACGTCCCACCACTTCGAGCGCTCGCAGTGCCTGATCGAGATGCTCGCGCGTATGCGTGGCCATGTACGATGTACGGATCATCGCGCGACCGGCCGGGACCGCAGGCGACACGACCGGGTTGGCGAACACGCCTTCCTCGTGGAGGTCGGCCACCATGTGGTAGGCGGTGAAATCGTCGCCGACCACCATCGGGATGACGGGCGAAGCGGCCTCGCCCGTGTCATAGCCCAGGGAGTCCAGCGCCTGCTTCATGTAGCGCGTGTTCTCCCACAGGCGCTGGCGGCGCTCCGGTTCGCGTTCGACGATCTCGAGGGCCTTGAGCACTGCGGCGGCGCTGGCCGGAGGCATCGAAGCCGAGAAGATCTGCGAGCGCGCGTTGTGACGGATGAAGTCGATGACGTAACGGTCGCCGCAGACGAAGCCGCCCACTCCCGCCAGCGACTTCGAGAAGGTGCCCATCACCAGATCGACCTCGCTTTCGAGGCCGAAGTGCTCGACCGTGCCGCGGCCGTGCTGCCCGAGCACGCCGATGCCGTGGGCGTCGTCGACCATCAATCGCAGATCGTGACGCCGTTTCAGTTCGACCAATTCGGGAAGGTGACACAGGTCGCCCTCCATCGAGAACACGCCGTCGACCACGATGAAGCGTCCGTTCTCGTCGGAGGTGCGCGCCAGCTTGGCGGCGAGGTCGGCCATGTCGTTGTGCCGGTACTTGACCATCTTGGCGAGCCCGAGCCGGGCTCCGTCGATGATGCAGGCATGGTCGAGGTTGTCGAGGAAGACGATGTCGCGGCGGCCCAGCAGGGCCGACAGCACGCCGAGGTTAACCTGGAAGCCGGTCGAGAAGATGACGGCGGCATCGCGCTGCATGAAGGACGCCAAGCGATGTTCGAGTTCGGCGTGCAGTTCCAGCGTGCCGTTGAGCAGTGGGGAACCGGCGCAGCCGGTGCCGTACTGCTCGACCGCGCGCGAGGCCGCCGCTTTGACTTCGGGGTGATTGGCCAGGCCCAAATAGTTGTTGGACCCGAGCATGATCAGGGACTTACCGCCGATTGTTACAACCGGGTCCTGAGCTGAGGCGATGCGCCGGAAGTAGTGGTAAACGCCTGCGTCTCGGAGGGATTCGGCCCGCGTATAGTCCCGGCACTTCTGAAATACATCCACTCTGCTTCGTCTCCCGAGCCTCGCAGGCTCTGCCGCCACCGCCCCCAAGATGTCTATACGACTCGGCGATGGTTCCGCGAACCGCGCCGTTGTGCAACACCGCGGCGGCCTGAGCGACGGGAGCCCGAGGCGGCCTCAGCCGTAGGCCTTCTCGCCGTGGTCGCTCAGGTCGAGCCCTTCGGACTCGTGCTCGGCACCGACGCGAAGCCCGATCGTCCTCTCGATCGTCATCAGCACGACGAGCGAGACGCTCGCCGACAGGATCGCCGTGTAGATCACGGCCAGTGTCTGCGTCAGCAACTGAGCCCCGATCGCGTAGTCGCCAAGTCCTCCCGGAAATGCCTTCGACCCGACGATCGCGACCATAATGGTGCCGGTGAGGCCGCCGATTCCGTGGACGCCGAATACGTCCAACGAATCATCGTAGCCGTACCTAGCCTTGAGCTTGGAGCACGCCACCCAGCACAGCACGCCGGAGACTGCCCCTATCAAGATCGCGCCGAGCGGCCCCACCTTGCCGGCGGCCGGCGTGATCGCCGCCAGGCCGGCGATCGAGCCGGTGGCGATGCCCAGCGCGCTCGGCTTTCCGATGCGGCCCCATTCGATCGACATCCAGGCAACTGCCGCAGCGCAGGCAGAAAGATGCGTTACCACCACGGTCATTGCGGTGTTGCCGTTGGCCGCGAGCTGGCTTCCTCCGTTGAAGCCGAACCAGCCGACCCACAGCATGCCGGCGCCGGCTACCGTGAACGGCAGGTTGTGCGGGATGAAAGGCGTGTCGGGCCATCCGCGTCGCGGACCCACCACGATGCAGGCGACCAGTGCCGCCACTCCCGCGGTGATGTGGACGACGATGCCGCCGGCCAGGTCCACCACGCCGGTGAGGCCGAAGAAGTTCATGGTGTTCCATACCCCGTAGCAGCACGGGATGTAGACCAGCAGGCTCCACACCACGCTGAAGATGAGGATCGCCGAAAACTTCATGCGTTCGGCGAACGCACCGAGGAAGAGTCCCGGCGTGATCAGGAAAAACATCATCTGGTAGGCGAAGTGCAAGATCACCGGGATGGTTGGCGCGTCGGCTCTCGGCGGCGAGTCGGGGGCCAGACCCGACAAGAAGGCGAGGTCGAGATTGCCGACTACGCCGCCGCTGCCGCTGAAGCACAGCGAGTAGCCGCAGACGAACCACAGCAGGCTCATCACGCAGGTCAGCGCGTAGCACTGCACCAGGATCGACAGCACGTTGCGCGCTTTGACGAGTCCGGCGTAGAACAGCGACAGGCCCGGAATCATCATGAACAGCACCAGGGCTGTCGCGGTCAGCATCCAGGCGGTGTCGCCGGAGTTGATCGCCCCGACGGAGGCGCCTTGCGCGGCGGCGGCGCTAGGGAGCGTGAAAACGGCGGCGGCCGGTATGGCTACGAGCAGGCGGTGAGGGGTTGCGATCATCGGATTCTCCGAGGCTCCGCGTGGAAATCGCACGCGGCAGAGCCGGTGCCGGGCCAACGACGCTCTAGACAGCAGCGACGCCAGCGAGTCAACCTCCCGGCTGTGGGCAGCGCCAGTGTGACGCCGCCGCCACGGCGATGGCCGCCGTCACGCGGTCGCGACCGGTGTGGTGCCGTCAGGGCTGCCGTGTGCGCTGCGAAGGTCGCGTCGGGCGCTTTACTCGGCCGCGGGCCGTGAGCACCATCGCCGTCCATGAAAGCTGTCGTCCTTCGAAATTCGTGTCTGGTTCTCGATGAGGTTCCCGATCCGGTGCCGCTGCCAGGCACCGTGCTGGTGCGCACGCTGGCCTGCGGCATCTGCGGCTCCGACCTCCACGCGGCCATACACATGGACAAGATGGTCGCGACCCAGAAGAAAGCCGGCTCACCGTTCGCGCTCGATCCTTCGCGCGACGTCGTGATGGGGCATGAGTTCTGCGCGGAGATTCTCGACTACGGCCCCGGTGCCGTGCGCTCGCTTCCGGTGGGTACGCGCGTGTGCTCGGTGCCGGTGAGTCTGGGCGCGTCGGGGATGCAGACGATCGGCTACTCGAACGAGTTCCCGGGCGGTTACGGCGAGCGCATGCTGCTGCTGGAGCAGTTGCTGCTGCCGGTGCCCAACGGTCTTGCCGCCCACCACGCGGCGCTCACGGAACCGATGGCGGTCGGTGCGCACGCGGTTGCCTGCGCCGGCCTGAAGCCGAACGACGTTCCGTTGGTACTCGGCTGCGGGCCGATCGGGCTGGCCGTGATCGCGTCGCTGAAGCTGGCCGGCGCCGCGCCGATCATCGCAGCCGACTTCTCGCCCGCGCGCCGCGCGCTGGCCGAGCGCATCGGGGCCGACATCGTCGTCGATCCCGCCAAGGCTTCGCCGTGGACGCGCTGGGAAGACGCCGCCAACCCCGACGGCATCGACCCCAACGATCCGATGACGTTTCTCGGGATCGGACCGCAGCTTCGTCCCGGCGTGGTCTTCGAGTGCGTCGGCGTGCCCGGAGTGATGGCGCAGATCTTCGAGAATGCGATGCGCGCCACCCGCATCGTCATCGTCGGCGTGTGCATGGAGAGCGACCAGATCGAGCCGATCTACGCGCTGCAAAAAGAACTCGCGGTGCGTTTCGTGCTCGGCTACACGCCCGACGAGTTCGCCGCCACGCTCGGGCACATTGCCGAAGGGCGTATCGACGTGGCGCCGCTCGTCACCGGCCGGGTCGGTCTGGACGGCGTAGCGGGGATGTTCGAGGAACTTCGCAGCCCCGAGCGCCACGCCAAGGTGGTAGTGGAACCGTAAGTCGCCCGGCACAAAGGGTGCCGACTACCATTGGGTGTCCTCGGCGGCGCAGCGCCTCGCGTCGGATGCGTGGATCGTTCCTTTCGCCGGCGCCCACACGATCGAACATCTCGAGACGTACGAGGTCTAGGTTCGCGTCGTTCCTCGCGGTTCCTGAACGCCGCGGGCGCCGGGCCGAACGCGTGGAGATCTGCAGCCGCGAGACGCGCGCAGTCGCGACGCGTCCGGCCTGGACAGCACCTCGAGAAGTGGCGTATGGTTCGTCCCCCGCTGGGCCCTGACCGGACTCGGTGGGAGAGGGTCTCGGTGTTTGGCTCCCCCTTGATCGTCTGAGCTTCACGAACGCCGCAGGCACGACCGAACGCGGTCCGGGTCTGCGACGCGTGCGGAGACGTCGCGCGTCAGTTGCGCGGCCAGCGCTTGGAAATGACGTTGACAGAAACCAAGGGAGGTATGTCCATGAAACGAGCGAGCCTGATTGTCTTGTCGTGCGTGGTTGCGTGCGTGACCGCGGTTCCAGTCTTGGCTGCCGAGCGGTGCAAGGTCAGAGTGAACCCCAGGGATGGCACGATCTCGGTGTCGGCCGTCAATGTGGTGGGAACTCTGACTTGGGGACCTGTTCTCGGCGAAGAGACGGAGGCATTTCCCGACGCAGCTACGTGCATTGTCGCCGCCGTCGCCAGGAACTGCGCGCTCGGCGCCGCCGGCACCCCCGCGCGAATTACTCCGCCGCCGCTATGCACGCTCTACGTGGCAGACTCCGCCTCGGACGACTGCTCCGTTTACATCAGGGGCTGCGTCCCCGGGGCGCGAGAGGGTTTCGCACCGTCATCCTGCACGATGGTGCAAGGGGCTGCGACACTCATCAACTCCTGGTACGTCGAGGATACCGTGTTGTGTCCGGCAGGAACCGAGATCATGTCGGGAGGCTACGAGCGCTGGGCTTGGGACTCGACCAGGCAGTGCATTCCGGTCGAGAATCGGCCCAAGGAAGATGGCACGGGGTGGACGGTAATATTTGCGGCTCCCAACCAGACCGAATGTGCGGGGAATTCGTTCCGCGTGTGGGCCAAGTGCTGCCCGCAGTGAGCTACAGGTAGTCGCAACGACGGCACCGCGCAGCCCACGGCGGCTGCGCGGCGCCGCCGTGCCGGCACAGAAGGCTCGCGCCTCGCGTTCTGCGGTCCGCACTTGCCACGGCTCGGCGCGCGTGGACTTGTACGCGCATGCCAGCAAGCAAACGTCCCCGATACTGGAGTGTGATCTCACCGATGCCCGCCGCCGAGCTCACCGGCATGTGCCGGATGCTCGAAGCCTCGGGGATTGACGGCTTGTTCGCGCCGCAGGTCCTGGGACCGCCGTGGATTCCGCTCGCCGTTGCCGCCGGTGTGACCGACCGCGTGCAACTCGGCAGCGGCATCGCCATCGCTGCGGCGCGCAGTCCGTTCGAGACCGCGATGGCGGCCCTGGACATGGACCGCATCAGCGGCGGCCGCTTCGTGCTCGGCCTGGGTACAAGCGTGCTGGCGTGGACACGCGGTGTGTTCGGATCTCCGGTGGGCAAGCAGGTCTCGCACCTGCGCGAGACGGTCGCCGCCATCCGCCACATCGTCGCCGGCGCGCACCGCGGCCTGGCGCCGTTCGAGGGTGAGTTCTACACCGCCGATTTCCGCGAGCTTCAAGCCACCGCGCCGCCGGTCCGCGAGTCGATCCCGATCTGGATCGCCGCGCTGCGGTCCAAGATGGTGCAACTGGCGGCCGAGGTCGGCGACGGCCTGATCGGTCATCCTATGTGGTCGATCCAGTGGACCCTCGAGCACATGCGCCCGCAGTTCGAAGCTGCCCTTGCCGGCGCCGGACGGCGTCGCAGCGACGTCGAGGTCAACCTCTGGTACTGGGCCGCCCCGGGGCCGGACCTGCGCCAGGCCATCGAGGATTCGCGGCCGACCATGGCTTTCTACGGGGGCATCGCGCAGTACGAGCCGTTCTTCGCGGCACATGGGTTCGGCGACGTTGCCAAGAGGCTCCAGCAGGCGGTGCAGCGCGGTGACTACCGCAGCGCCGCCGGTCTGGTTCCCGACGAGATGGTGCGCACGTTCGTCGCCGTCGGCAGTGATGACGCGATTCGCGAGCGTTTCGCCGCGATCGGCGACTTCGCGGATTCGCTGTGCGTCGTACCGCCGGCTTACACGCTGTCGGCCGAGAAGACGATGGCCTATGGAATGGGGATCGCGCAGGCGCTGTACGCGGGGTGAGCGGCGAGCCCGCGATGCGGGCGTTGAGCGTGACAACCGGCGGCGAAGTCCGCCGCCGACCCCGGCGCAGGATTGGGAGTTACGATGAAGCCGAATGCGCCGCCACTGGCTCTCGTGTCGTTTACCTTGGTGCTGCTCGGTGCGGGAGCGCCCGTCGCGGCGAACCCCGACGCCAGCACGAGTGCGGCGACGGCGTCGGCGACGGAGCAGCGAACGCTGCCTGCGGACACGAACGCGCTGCTCGGACCCTACGTCGGGTTCGGTGGCGGTCTCGGGTTCGGGACTTCGGGAAACCGCGCCAGAGGTTTGCAGGGGTACCTCGTCGGCGATCTCGACAGCACCAGCGGCGTGATCGACCTGCGCGCCGGTTATCGGTTTCACCCGCGGCTGGCGGCCGAGTTGCTCTGGCAGTACGCGACGGGCTGGGACTTTCCGTTCTACGGTCACGGGGATTCGACCATGTCGGTGTGGAATCTGACCGCGAACCTGAAGGCTTATCCTCTGTCGCGAGCGAAGTGGCAGCCGTTCGTGGTGGCCGGCGTCGGTGTCGGGCAGCGCAGGTCTGAGGGAAAGGGAGAGTTCTGCGAGGCCGACGGCATCAACTGCAGCCAGACCGCCGACGAGAAGGACGAAGCGTTCGTATCGCGTATGGGAGCCGGCCTCGACGTCTCGATCAGTGCGAACTGGACGCTGAGCACCGAAGCCGTCTACGTCATCGGCACGATGGACCTTTCGTACCTCGAGTTCGTCACGACGACGATCGATCTCAGTTACCGGTTTCGCTGACCGCCCGCTGCGGCGGTGCGTTGTTGCGCGGTGCCGGCGGCGCTCAGGGCGATGGCTGCACTTCGAGCAAGTTGCTCACGTAGACGATGTCTGGTGCGAAGTCGCCGACCAGCGGCGCCTGCTCGGGCAGGTCGGCCGGCGTTCCGCCCAGGTAGGCCAGCACCACTACGATGAGTTTGCTCGCCGCCGCCATCGATCCGGCATCGGCCAGCGTCACGTCGACTTGGCCGTCGGTGTGATCGTCGCCTGCCACGGTCTCGGTCGAGGCCAGTGTCCACGGCCCCGCAAGGTGGTCGCCCGAGACGGCCAAGAAGACGGTGCCGTCGGGGAACCCGGTGGCCGAGAACGCCAGCGTCGCCGTGCACTGCGGCTGGTCGGGGACCTCGACGCAGGCGAGCGCTTCGGAAGGATCCTGGATGTCCATGCTCGCCACCGCGGCGTCGTCGATAGTCGTCGACGCACCCGAGCCGCAGTACGGTCGTTCGTCGAAGGAAACGCACGAGCCGCTGCGCATGGCCACCAGCAGGGCTTCGGCCTCGCTCTCGGGCGAATCGTCGAAGCCGGCCGAGCCGCTTCCGCAGCCGGCCGCGAGCGCCGCAGTCAAGCACGTACCTAGTAGCAGTCGGGTAAGGAACCGCATCGTCGTCTCTCTCCTCACACCGTCGTTGCCGTGATGAGCACGTTGAGGAACTCCGCGTCGGTGCCCGGGTCGCAGGCGAACTCCTCGACGAGGCCACGCACGCAGTCGTCCAGCTTCTTGTAGAATTCGGGGATCCGTTTGCGATCGATGTGAAGGTAATGGTTGCGAACGTGGCTCGATGCCGCGCGCTGCGGAACCGAGAGCTTGTCGAGCAGGCTCTTGGCGAAGATCGTCGCGAACTCCATCGCAAGGGCTCTGCGTTCCTCGGTTCCCGAAGCGACGTAGTGGCGCGCCACCCGTCGCACGCGCGCGGCCTGCACCTCGACGAGTTCCTTGTCGCGAAGCAGCGCGACTACGCGATCGACGTCGGCGCGGCGCGCCTTGCCGCGCACCGCGCGCGCGATCTCCTCGCGCCACGTGCGCGAGGAGACCCAGGTGCCGTCATCGGGTAGCGCGGCCACCGCGCGTGCAACCTGGACCGCGAGGTCGGCATCGGAGACCCCTTCAACCGCCGCGTTGTCGTGAAGCGCGCGCCGCAGTTCCCTCCCGAACGCGTAAAGCATCCGGTCGCGGTACAAGACGGCCAGCAACAACTCGGGCGGCTCGGCGCGCAAGGCGGCCAGCCGTCGCACCAGAGCCTCGCTCGGAAAGCGCTTTCCCTTCTCGATGTAGCCGAGCATCACCGGGTCGACCGCTCCGGCGAGCGTCTCGGTCGCAAAGCGCTTGACCGTGAAATCGCGGCCGGTCAGCACCCGGGTCTCGTAGAAGTAGTCCTTGATCGCCTTTGGGGCGGTGCTCGGGTGCGTGGCCATCCGCGTCGCACAATAGACAAAACGATTGTGCTTGCCAACCTAACAAAATTTGTTTAGAAACTGAACGCACAACGCTGGCCGCGACCGGACGCCTGTCAGCGCGGCGACGGCGCGGCCCAATCAGGAGGATCGCAATGCAAACTCGCCACATTCTCGTAGCCGGCCTCGCCCTGTCGCTGCTGACACTTTCGCCGTGCGCGGCCGACGCCAAGAAACCCAGACTTCGCGACGAAATCGCGCGCCTGCGCGCCGACGTCGCCGGGCTCGCCAGCCAGATCAACTTCATCAACAGCCGCGACAGCGGCGCCGGCTCTAACGGCCCAGGCTACTCGATGTGCCAGGATCCGTGCGCCACTGACTCCGATGGCGACGGTCTCGGCGACTGCGAAGACTACTGTCCGTGCGACCCGAACGTTGCCGATGGCGACGGCGACGGCGTGCCCGATTGCGCGGACCCGTGCGCCGACGATCCTACCGATGCGTGCAACGATCCGTGCCAGACGGACTCGGACGCGGACGGCGTCAACGACTGCGAGGATCAGTGCCCGTACGATCCTGCGCTGCCCGCCGATACTGACCAGGATGGAATCTTCGATTGTCAGGATCCGTGCCCGGAGGATCCGTTCAACCAGTGCTGGGACTGGTGCCTGCTAGATCAGGACGGCGACGGCGTGCCCGACTGCCAGGACCAATGCCCGTGGGTAGCCGAGCCCAGCGGGGGTGCCGGGTCCGGCGACACCTGCGAGCCCCCGCCCGCGTACGCGCGCTGAGCCGGCGCGAGGTCAGGTCTTGCGTCGCGCACTCACAGCGCGGCGCAAGACCTGGAAGTACTCTGCCCACCTGCCGGTGAGTTGAAGAAGTCAGCGAGCGTGTGCTCGCGCACCGAGGCGCGCCGTCGCTCTCGCTGCGCCATCGACCGGTCTCGTCCACGGCCGGCGTCGTAGCGCAAGGAATTGCAGTCTTGCCGCGATCGCGCAATCGGTTGCGTGCTCGGCGTCGGTTCACTCGGGCGTTTCGTGACGTTCCATGCAGCCCTTCGCGACCCGTGCCAGTGGCATGGCTGTTGCTCTATCTCTTCCGGCCCGCGGCGCGAAGAAACGCACCGCGCCCGGAGAGTCTACCGGCATGAGCGAGACAGACCACGTGGCGACCGAGGACTGCGAGACGCGGAGGTATGGCCGCGACAACGCTTCGATCCGCGGGCGTGGTCGGTTCCGTCGCGGGTGGCCGGCGCGGATCGTGTTCTCTCAACTGCGGCAGCCCGTGTTCGTCGGGAGCATTCCGCGCGAATTTCCGGCCCGCGGAGCATCTCGTCTATCGCGTGCTGCACGAAATTCCGATGCAGCTTCCGAAAACCTCCATCGCCGTAATTCCGGAAACTCTTGGCGGTGCGAAGATCCCTGCGCGGCGCGGCACACTTCCGTCAGGGGTGGACGAACGTGCCGCAGCGGGGTAAGGGATCTGCCGAACGAGCACGCGTCACGAGACCCGAGGTCTCGTCGATGCAGGTCTGCGTTCCGCCAAGATCGCCGAACTCGTCCGCGCCTGCGCGCGCAACGTACGAGCAGCGGTTTGCCAGGATCAGCTCTTCGAAACTGACGGTGCCATGGAGCGAGAGCGCAAAGCCATCGGACGGCCGTCCAAGACCGAGCAGTTTCGGTCGTTCGTTGCCGAGATTGTCGGCAACGACCCCGATGTGACGTCACTCGAGGTTCTTCGGCAGGCTCGCCGCAAGGGCTACACGGGCGGCAAGTCCGCGATGTACGAACTCGTCGCCTCGCTGCGATCGACGCTGGCGCGGTCGCCGATTCGCTTCGAGGGGCTGCCGGGAGAATTCACCCAACACGACTTCGGGCGCGTCGACGTCCGTTTTCTCGACGGCACCAGGCAGCGCCGGCACTTCTTCGTTTCGCGACTGAAGTATTCTCGGGTCGTTGCCGTCACGCTGATGCCAGACGATAGGGTCGAGACGCTGGTTGGTACTCTGGTCACGCACTTCGAGTCCTTGGGTGGAGTCCCGCTTCTTGCCGTTTTCGATCGACCCGACACCATCGCCATGGAATGGAAACGCGACGGCGAGGTCACCACGTGGACCTCCACGTTCATTGCCGCCTTGGTCGAGCTCGCAGTGGGAGTGGAGGTGTGCCGGCCGGCCGGGGGAAAGCGGAAAGGATCGGTCGACAGCCTCGTGAACTGGGTGAAGGGGGCGTTCTTCAGGCAGCGCCGCTTCCAAGACGATGGCGACTTGCACATCCAGCTCGCCCAGTGGCACGAGGAGGTCAACAAGCGGCGTCCGTGTCGCGCTACCGGGGTGATCCCGGCCGAGCGGCACCGCGAAGAATTGCCGCGGCTGCGTCCGCTCAAGATCAAGCCCGCAGAGCTGGTGCTGAAGATTCCGATCTTCGTCGGTCCCACCGCAACGGTGCTTCACGACACGCACAGTTACTCGATGCCGGCTGAGGCCATCGGGATCGCGGGTGTCCTGCACCTTCATCGCAACCGCGTGCGCATAATGGCGGGAGGCTACGCAGCCGAGCACGAGCGGCTCGTTGTTGAGGGCGCGAAGTCCACGCTACCCGCGCATCGCACCGAACTCGTCAAGGCCGTCTCCGGCAAGCGCGCCAAACACTACTCCAAACGCGAGCAGCTCCTGGAACTCGGCGATCCCGTCCATCACTATCTGACAGAGATCTTTCGTCGCCGGCCACGGGCATGGGTCGCCGAGATCGACAGGCTCTACGACTTGCTCCAAGAGCATGGCGCGGTGCTCTTGCTCCGCGCTTTCGCGCACGCCCTGGAGCGGGCCACCTACAGCACCGAGCACCTGGTGCGCTTCCTCAAACGCGCGGGCTCGTAACTCGAGTCGCCCCGGCTGACAGCGGTGTCAGCGCCGAGTCTCGTATCGACTGAACCCGCAATCATTTCCGGAATAGATAGGCGGAAATTTCCGGAGCAACTTGCGCGAAGGTGTATTGGCGCGGGACCGGAGGGGTCTTTCTCCGCCCCCCTCTTGCCACACTGATTGACGCTGCATTAGAGTGCGGACCGGGCTTGATAAGCAGCAGTGTCGGTCTCGCCGCTTGCACGCGCATGCGTCGGGTCGACAGAAGGGTTCCCGCGTCGCGGCGTTCACGATGTCACGATGCGGGCGAATTTCAGGGCATCAGGAGGGTCAGTATGCGAAGAATAGAGACGGTGTCGGCGAGCGGAGCATGGGGTTGCGATGGCGCGTCGGCCAAGAACGATCGCGGCGCCGTCGCCATCTTCTCGGCACTGGCCCTCACGGTGTTGCTGGGTTCCGCCGCCTTGGCGGTCGATGTCGGGTCCTGGTACACGCAGCGCCGCGCGATGCAGTCGGCGGCCGATGCTGCGGCGAAGTCGGCGGCTCTCGAACTCGCGCGCAAGAGCAGCGAAGGCGACGCACAGGCGGCGGCGCTGGAAGACGCCGAACTCAACGGGTTCAGCGTCGCGACCGGCGCCAAACTCGATGTTGCGTTCGCTACCACGGCGGCTGGTGCCAAGACCGTCGCCGTCGACATCACGAAGCCGGGCGGGCAGTTCTTCAGTTCGATGTTTCTCGGCAACGTGACCATTTCCACTCACTCGGTTGCTTCGCCCACCGCGGGCGGTGGCACCGCCTGCATGGTGGCGCTCAACCCCAACAAGGAGAAGGCACTGTCGATCGATTCGAATACCAAGATCACGCTGAAGAACTGCGGCATTCAGGTCAACTCAAACCACGGCCAGGCAATGAAGGCCGACAGCAACGCGAACGTATCCGCCGACTTCATCAGTACCGTCGGTGGCTACTTGATCGGCAGCAACGCTTCGGTCACCCCGACGCCCGTGTCCGGCGCGTCGGTGATGGCCGACCCGCTGGCGTCGCTGCCCCAGCCATCGGTTGGTGCGTGCAACTACAACAACAAGATCGTCAACTCGCCCGGCAACACCACCGCCACGCTGAATCCCGGCGTGTATTGCGGCGGCTTGCAGGTCAAGAGCAACGCGGTCGTGACGCTCAACCCGGGAATGTACGTAATCAAGAACGGCAAGTTCCTTCTCGACAGCAACGTTAAACTGACCGGCACCGGCGTGATGTTCTTCCTGACGGGCAGCGGCGCCGTAGTCGCGTGGGACAGCAACACCACCACGAACCTGACCGCGCCGACCACGGGGCCTTACAAGGGCATCCTGTTCTTCCAGGACCGCGCGTTCGGCGGACTGCACGATTTCGACTCCAACAATCAGAACAAGACCATGGTCGGGACCCTCTACTTCCCCAACGCGACGTTCAACTCCGACAGCAACAGCACCTTCAACAGCAGTTCCTGCACGATGATCATCGCCGACAATTTCGTCTTCAGCTCCAATGCGGGGATGGTCGTCGATTTCGATCCGACGGCGTGTCCCGTGCCGCTGCCCGACGGCTTGACTGCGCAGGCCGTCAGCTTGGTCAATTGAGGACTCCCTGAGGCCCGCGAGGGAAGAGGGAACGGTGACGATGACACGACGCGAGAGTTTGCATCGCGCGCGAGGCGGAGCGCGCGGGGGGCGGCGCGCCACGCGTGGCACCGTTGCGGTGGAGATGGCGGTTGCGACGCCGGTGTTGCTGCTGCTGATGATGGGTGCCTGGGACTTCGGGCGCGCGATGCAGCAACGGGCGCGGCTCGAGAGCGCAGCCAGCGCCGGCGTCATGTACGGCGCGCGCAGCACCGCGCGCGCGGCCGATACCACCGGTATCACCAATGCTGTACGCGCCGATGCCAACGATACGACCAACGCGCTGACCGTTTCTTCGTCGTCCTATTGCGCGTGCACCGGCGGCGCGCAGGTGGCGTGCTCGGGGTCGTGCGGCACCGCGGCGCCGCGCTACTACGTGGCCGTGACGGTGCAGTCTCACTTCGACACTCTGTTTCCCTACCCGTTCGTTCCGACCAGCTATACGCTGGTCGGCAATGCGACCATGCGGGCCCAGTGAGGGCGCCGCGATGAGGCGAGTCGGTGACGGTGCACGCGAGTGCAGGGCCGGACAGGGTCGACCGTGTCGCTTGGTCGGCGACAGTTCCGGCATTGCCGTCGTCGAATTCGCGCTCGTCGCGCCGGTGCTGCTGATGCTGGTTCTCGGCGCGATCGAGATCGGGCGGGTCCTCTATGAGCAGCAAACGCTCGATGAGGCAGCCCGCCAGACCGCGCGGTGGGCAACCACGCACGGATCCAAGAGCGACGCGCCGGCGACCGCGACGACGACGATGGACAAGGCCAGGGAACTGGCCGGAACTTACGCCGGCCTGGCCGGGACAGTCACGTTCCTGCCCAACAATGCCCCAGGCAGCACCGTGGTCATCGACCTGACGCGGGATCACAAGTTCATGGTGCCGTTCATCCCGACCGGGATGTTCAAGATCAAGTCGAAAGCGACCCAGACGATTCAGAATTGATGTGCGGACCGCCGGGGCGGCGCGCCGCGGCGGCGTTGACCTATGCCGGGGGGGTCGTCACGATGCGCGGCGATGCTGCTCTTCGACGTGGTGCTGCTGCTGGCGGTAGCGTGCTCTGCGCTGGTGCTCGGCAAGCTGCTGCGAGTCCCACCGATGACCGCGACACTGCTGGCAGGTGTGCTGGCCGGTCCGGGTGGGCTCGGCCTGGTGCGTCAGTCACACGGCATCGAGCAACTGGCCGAACTGGGCGTGTCGCTGCTGCTGTTCGGAGTCGGTACCGAAGTTTCGTTCGAGCGTCTGCGCGCCGGGATCACCCGCAAGGTGGGCGCCGGCGCGATTCAGGTCGCGCTCAGCGTGGCCGTCGGGGCGGGCCTCTTTGCCACGCTGGGTGTGCCGGCCCCGACGGCCATCGTCGTCGGCTTCCTGGTCTCGCTGTCGAGCACCGCGCTGGTGTTCAAGCTGTTCGACGACTGTGACGAACTCGACTCTCCGCACGGCCGCGCCGCTGCGGGCGTGCTGCTGTTCCAGGACCTGGCGTTGATCCCGATGATGTTGCTGCTGCCGACGCTCGCGGGCCCGCGCGAGCACGCAGCGGCGGCCGCGATGACGGCGCTGGCGCACGCCGGCGTCGCGCTGGCGGTGCTGCTGGTTTTTGCGCGTACGGTCTTGCCGCGGGTTATCGAAGCCGCCGCGCGCAGCGGGGTCCACGAGCTCTTCGCACCGCTGGCTCTGCTGGTAGCTTTCGGGGCCTCGCTTTCGGCGCAGGCGTTCGGGCTCTCGCTGCCGCTGGGCGCGTTTTTGGCCGGGCTGGCGCTGTCGGGGACTCCCTACGCCCATCGCATCTTCGCCGAACTGCTGCCGCTGCGCGACGCGTTCGTCGCGCTGTTCTTCACCAGCGTCGGCATGCTGTGCGTTCCGTGGCAGGCGTTCGCCGAGCCCGCCGCGTTGCTCGCGATGATCGCGGCCGTGGCGGCCAAGAGCCTGGTCTGCGCGGCGGTGATCTGGGCGCTGTGGAAGTCGCCGGCGGTGGCGATCGTGGGCGGCGCGGCACTCGGCCAGATTGGGGAGTTCTCGTTCGTGCTGGCGCGCGAGGCGGCCGGACGCGGCTTGCTTCCCGCGACGCTCGAACAGGCGTTTCTGACCACCGCGGTGGCGAGCATGGCGGCTACCCCCCTAGTGGTCACGTTCGCGCGCTGGTTGTCGGAGCGGCGCCGCGACCTGACGACCAAGGCGACTTCGGCAGCCGCCACCAAGGTCGATGTCGTGGTCGCCGGCTGCGGCGCCACCGGACGCGCAGTGGCCAACGTGCTGCGCGCCACGTCGATTCCGTTCCTGGTCATCGAACTCGATCCGGTGCGCGCGCGGACCATGGCGCACCAGGGGCTGCCGGTGCGCAACGGAGACGCCACCCGCAGGGCGTTGCTCGAAGAAGCCGGCGCGGCTTCGTGCCGGGCCTTCGTGGTCGCGGTCAGCGACCCTGCCGCTACCCGCAGGATCGTCTCGCTGGCCCGCAGGCTGAGTCCGCATGCGCCTATCCTGGTGCGCGCGCATCGCGTCAGCGAGATCCCGGCGTTGCAGGCGATCGGTGCCACCGAGGTGATTCCCGCCGAGTTCGAGGCATCGATCGAGATGTTCGTGCGCCTGCTGACGAGGCTGGGCATTCCGCGCCATGTCGCGCGCGTACAGGAAGGGATAATCCGGCTCGGAAACTACCAGGCTCTGAGAGGCGCGATCAGTGCCTCGTCGTTGTCGCCGGAGATCGAGCGACTGATCCGTGGAGGAATCATCGAGCAGGCCGAAGTGCTCGAAGGCAGCCGTGCCTGCGGGCGCACCCTCGGGGAGTTGCAACTGCGTTCGCGCACCGGAGCTGCGGTGCTCACCATCGTTCGCGGCGAGACTCCGATCGCCAACCCGGGCCCGGATGCGCGTCTGGAGGCGGGGGATCTACTGGTCCTGTACGGCCCGCATACGGCGATCGCGGGCGCGCTCGACATGGTCGAGCCTGGCGATTCCCACCAGGCGGACGCCTCGGAGCAGGTCTGACGCGAGCGCGTCGCGTGACCGTCGCGCGCCTCAGCGCGACTTTTCCAGCACGTAGGCGAAGATGAGAGGTGCGACGATCGTGGCGTCGGATTCGATGATGAATCGCGGCGTATCGACGCCCAGCTTCTCCCAGGTGATCTTCTCGTTCGGCACCGCGCCCGAGTACGATCCGTAACTGGTCGTCGAGTCGCTGATCTGGCAGAAGTAGCCCCACAGTTTGATGTGTTCGAGCTGCAGGTCCTGGCGCATCATCGGCACCACGCAGATCGGAAAGTCGCCGGCGATGCCGCCGCCGATCTGGAAGAAGCCGATGCTCTTGTCGGCCGTTGTCTTCTGGTACCACTCGGTCAGCATCATCATGTACTCGATGCCACTGCGCACGGTATGTACGTTCTTTACCGTTCCGCGGATGCAGTGCGAGGCGTAGATATTGCCGAGCGTCGAGTCTTCCCAGCCCGGCACGATGATCGGCAGTCTGCGCTGGCAAGCCGCCACCAGCCAACTGTCGGCTGGGTCGATCTGAAAGTAGTTCTCGAGAGCCCCGGTTTCGATCAGGCGATAGTAGAACTCGTGCGGGAACAAGCGCTCACCGCGCCGGTCTGCCGCCATCCACTCGTCGAGAACCGCGCCTTCGAGGCGGCGAATCGCCTCTTCTTCTGGAATGCAGGTGTCGGTCACCCGGTTGAGGTGTCGGTCGAGCAGCGCTTCTTCGTCGTGAGGAGAGAGGTCGCGGTAGTGGGGCACGCGCACGTAGTGGTCATGGGCGACCAGGTTGAAGAGATCCTCCTCGAGGTTGGCGCCGGTGCAGCAGATCGCGTGCACCTTGCCGCGGCGGATCATTTCGGCGACCGAAATTCCCAGTTCGGCAGTGCTCATCGCACCGGCCATGGTCAGCAGCATCTGGTTGCCGCCGGCAAGGAAATCGCAGTAGCCCCTTGCTGCATCGACGAGCGCGGCGGCGTTGAAGTGACGGTAGTGTTGCTCGAGAAAGGCGCTGATTCCGCTCGGGGCTTGGTACGGCATGGGCAGGCTTGTCGCAGGACGGACGGCCTTTTTCAAACCGGCCCGATGCAGGCGTCGATCCGCGCGACCATCTGCGCATCCAGCGGACCTTGGTCGGCCGCACGTAGGCATTCGGCCAGCTCTGTGCGGTTCTTGACGCCGACGATGACGCTGTCGACACCTTCCATCGACAGTGCGTAGCGATGCGCCAGCACCGCCGGCTTCTCGCCCAACTCGCTCGCGAGCGTGCGAAATGGGGCCGCACGAACGTAGTCGCGCATATCCGGATCGGCGTCGCCCAGCGTTCGGTCGAAGGCTTCGGTCAGTGCGCCGGCCTGTACCGCCCGGATTCCGAACACGCCTACATGTCGCGCGCGGGCGGTGCGGATGATTTCGCGCGAGTGCGGTTCGTCGTCGAACTGGCGCAGACCTCCGGGCGAATCCAGCAGGTTCGCCACGCATTGGGCGACGGCGGGAGCCGGGCCGCTTTCGAGGGCGCGCAGCACCGTACGCGGAAGTCCCACGGCGGTGATTCCCCAGGCGCCGATGCGTCCCTGCCGGACCAATGCTTCGAGCACCGGCCGCGCCTTCTCGACGTAGATCGACCACTCGGTGGCCCAGCGTTCTTGCGTGGCCGCTGCACGCGGCATGCGGAATCCGTCCGGAACCAGGTTGGAGTGCAGCAGCAGCGCGTCCACGCGCCCCAGCAGCATCGTGCGCAAGCTGCGCTCGAGCGAGAGCAGGATGCGCCGCTCCACCACCTGCGGATGCGGGGAACCGAGTTGCACCTTGGTCGAGACGCGCACGCCCTGCGGCAGCCGTCCGTGGAACGCGGCGCCGAGCACGGATTCCGCCTCTCCGCGCCCGTAACTCGGCGCGACATCGATCCAGGTGATGCCCGCATCGACCGCCGCACGCATGGTCGCGACGGCCTCTTCGCGCGAAGTCGCTCCCCACACGCCGCCGAGTCCGGCACCGCCGAGGGTCAGAGAACTGACCGATCCGAGCCTGCCCAGTTCGCGCGTTCGCACGCGGGTTGTCTAACGCGGCCGCGCCGCGAAATCACACGGCCTGTTGTCGAGCATCCAGGTCCACGCGTCGCCGAGCGTTTGCTCCAGCGGCCGAAAGCTCACGCCGAGTTCGTACTCGGCCTTGCGCGAGTCGATGGCGATCTTGGCGTGCATCAGCCGCACGGCCTGGCGGGTGATCAGCGCCTGGCCGCCGACGAGTCTGGCCCAGGCCTCGGCACCGGCGGCGTACGCGAACAGCACCGGATGCGGGATGGTCAGCCGCGGCGCACGCACCGCGGTTACGCGCTGGAGCGCGGCCAGCAACTCGGCCATCGAGACATAGCGACCGCCGACGATATAGCGCTCGCGGTCGGGCGCGCGCTCGGCTGCCAGGATCATCGCTTCGGCCACGTCGCGCGCGTCTACGATTGTCGTGCCGCCGTCTATGACGGCGGGGATTCGGCTGGCCGCGAACTCGGCGAGCAGCTTCCCGGCCGCGGTCGGCGCGTCGTCGTAGGGTCCCCAGATCCATCCGGGCAGGATCTTTACGACGCGAAGCGCGCCGCGCCGCCTGTGCTGCTCGATCGCGGCGTCTGCGCGTAGCTTGCTGCGCAGATACGGATTGGCCCGTTGCGCGGCCGAAGGTGGAGTCTGCTCGTCACCCGCGCAGCCGTCACTCTTGCGTCCCACGACCCCGCCCGAACCCACGTGCACGAAGCAGTCGGCACCGGCCAGCTCGGCAGCCTCCAGCAGCGCGATTGTGGCGTGCACGTTGACGTCGTCGAGCGCGCCAAGATCGGCGCCCGGTGCGAATGCCTCTCGAAAGTAGGCCGCAGTGTGAAAGATGACCTGGCAACTCTCCAACGCCGCCGCGAAAGAGTCGACGCTGAGCATGTCGCCGATGACTATGTGTGCCCTGGTATCCGCGAGCAACCGCCTTGCCTTGGCGGCGCTGCGAGCCAGCCCGACAACCTCGTAGCCGCGCGCAAGCAGCGCGCGCACCAGATTGTTGCCGAGAAGACCGGTGGATCCTGTAACGAAAGCCCTCATGGCGTGCGGCGCATTGGCTGTCCTATCGCGCCGCACGCCACCGAGAAGTTCCTCGCGTGCTCGAAGCGAAAGGATCTAGTAGCCGCGCTCGCCGCCGTAGCCGCCACCACCACCACCACCACCACCGCGGCCGCCTCCGTAGCCTCCTCCGCCGCCGCCGCGACCGCCGCCGCCGCCATAGCCGCCGCCCCCGCGGCCTCCTCCTCCTCCTCCTCCGCCGCCTCCGCCGCGACCGCCCTCCCGGGGCTGTGCTTCGCTGACCTTCAGCGTGCGGCCGCCGAAGTCGGTTTCGTTCAGCGCGTCGATGGCGTCGGCGGCGCCGGCCGACATCTCGACGAATCCGAACCCGCGCGGGCGTCCGGTCTCGCGATCGTTGATCAAATTGACCGAGGTGACTTCTCCGAACCGCGCGAACAACCCGCGGACGTCCTCTTCGGAGGCATTGAACGGAAGGTTTCCTACGTAGATCTTTGTGGCCATTGCGTCGTCGTCTCCCGGGGCGCCGCTTGCGCGGCGCTCCGCTGCTGCGGTTGATCCTGAGTCGGCCGGAAAGCCGATCCTTCTTGGAACGTTGATGGGAACGTGGATGGAACGCGTGAGATTGTTCGCCGGCCCGAACGCAGCGCAGTCGGGTCGAATTCGGAAAGGGAAGACTGAGGGGATTGAGTCACGATCGCAGAGAGGCCCTTATCCGCAGCGCGAAAGCCACATAATCGCGGCGGAACGTATCACGCCGATCGCGGTCGTGCCAGCCCCTGAAAGCCGCCGTTTCGACGTTTTCGGCAGAGTCGCCGGTCTTTGAGCAGGCGATCTCGCGCCGGGACCGGGCGCAGCAGGTCCGGCTTCCGGTCGCGCCTCTTCCCTTAGCCGCCGGCAAGCAAGACAATCCGTTCCGGCGCCGCCGCGCGAGCGGCGCCCGCCAGGCCCCACAGGGAGGAGACGGAGATGCAGGAACGCAGCGTGTTCGAACAACTGGCCGACCAGATAGGCGCCGGCACATCCAAGATCATTCCTCGGATCTTCGCGGCGCTGACCGACGAAGACGAAGCCAGGCTGCTGCTGGCCGCCTCGCCGCCCGCCTGCGCCGCCGATCTTGCCGAGCGCTGCGGGCTGGCGCCGGCGGTGGTCGAATCGATGATCGACCCGCTGTTTCGCAAGGGGCTGCTATTCAAGTCGCACAAGCCCGACGGCGTTCGCTACTACCGGGTAAAGCACCCGTTGCAGTTCCACGACTCCACCGCCGTAGCAGTGGATCCGGTGCCGGGAATGCTGGCGCTGTGGAAGGAGTTCATGGACACCGAGTGGGCCGGCTTCATCGGCGAGTTTTCGCAGTTGCTGCCGGGCGAGGTCCTGCGCGTCATTCCGGTCAACGTCACCATCGAGCCCGACGCTCAGGTGCTGGCTTTCGAGGACGTGCGCTCGATGATCGATTCGGCGCGCAACATCGCGGTGACCAGATGCTCGTGCCGCGCCATCGACGGTGCTTGCGGCCAGCCGGTAGAGGTCTGCATCCAGCTCGACCGCGCCGCCGACTACGGGATCGAGCGCGGCACCGGACGCGCGCTGAGCAAGACCGAGGCCATCGAGATGCTCGAGATGTGCGAGCGCAAAGGCCTCGTGCACGTCACCGAAAACAAGCAGGCGCTCGGCATGGTGATCTGCAATTGCTGCAGCGATTGCTGCATCAACTGGACCACGATCAGGACCGGCGTGGGCAAGTTCGCCGCGCCGAGCCGCTTCCGCGCCGAAGTGATCGAAGACTCGTGCAGCGGTTGCGAGCTGTGCATCGACCGGTGCTTCTTCGACGCGCTGGCGATGAGCGGCGACGACAACGTGGCGGTGGTGCACACCGAGAAGTGCATGGGCTGCGGCCTGTGCAAGGTGGTGTGCGAACCCGGCGCGATAGCGATGAAGGTGGCCAGACCCGAGGCGTTCATCCCGGCCTGAAGTGACGCAGTGTCGCGTGTCGGCCAGAGGCGAAACCATGGCTAGTGAGACTTGCCTGAGCCACCGTCGCAGGTTCCGCACTCTGGTCGCTTTCTTCGTTTTCGTCGTGGCACCGCTGCCGGTGCAGCAGGCCGCGTCCGCGGTGCTGACGCTCGACGAGGCGGTGGTTCGGGAGCACCAGGCCCGGCCGGACCTGGTCCACGTGGTTGGAGGGTTCGACGATTTCTCTGTGGACGGAACCGATTTCGTCACGGTGGTGCTGGCGGGCATCGACTACAGGGCTGCGCTGAGTGCGTTCACGGTCAAGGGGCAGACGCTCCGCTATCGGGACAAGACCGCCGTTCCTCGACTGAGCAGAATGAGGCTCAACCTGCAGCGGCGCCGCTTCGCGCTCACGCTGCGGCGCATCGAACTGGGCGGCGTGCGCAGCCCACTGACGCTGGAGATCCAGACCAAAGCGTCCGCGGGGTGTACACGGGTGCCGCTGGTCGAGACGCAGCCCCTGAGTGGATCGCGGAGCCCGCGATCCAGCGCCGGCGCGTCGCCGGCACACGGTGACGCATGGATGAGAACGGCCGCCGGCACGACGCTGTTCGAGCTTGCCGGGCTGGCGCCGGGCAGCGGCTACGCATGCGGTGTCGGTGCAGCGACGCTCGAGCCCGAACAACTTCTGGTGGGCGATCCGGCGACGGTGCGCGTTACGACGACCGTGGCGGGAACGCCGGCGGCCGGCAGCGTCGCGCTGTCTCGAGCCGACGCGGTCGGCGCACCGCAAGGTCCGGCGCTGTGCACGCTGGCCGATGACGGCCAGGGCGCCGATGCCGTAGCCGGTGACGGGGTGTTCAGTTGCACGATCCAAGTCGATACGTCGGCGCTCGTGCAATTGTCGCTGGTCGTCTCGGCCACGATCGACGGCGCCGAGGCGCGCTCGGAGACGAGCCGCTACCGGGTGGTGGCACCGCTCACTGACCCCGACGTCGAGACGATCGTGCAGGTGCAGGCGCTGGCCGACCAGACGTGGATCGCCAACGAAGCGGCGTACGGTGATACGCTGCAGGCGCGCACCGCGACGATGGCGGTGCTGCAAGCGCTGCCCGGAGTCGACAGGGTCGCACTGAGCGGCGAGACCGGATCGATCACGATCTACTACTCCAGCGGCGTGATCGGAGGGCTGGGCCTGGAGCCACGACTTCCACCGACGCTCGCGCCGACCCGGGCGACGGCGACGCGCGAGGCGGAGCGAAAGACCGCGCGAGCCGCCGCGACGCCGGTGGCGGACCCGCCGCCCGACAACGCGATCGTGGCGGGCAACCGCAGCGTATTGATCTGGGACACCGGCTTCTTCGGGGACGCCACCGAAACGAAGATCCTGTACGACCTCTATACACAGTCTACCTGTCCGCGTTTCCAGGTCACCAAACTGTGGGGCACCGACGCAACGCTGGACGCCCTGTCGACGATGCCTGCCTACGGGACCGTCGCGCTCATCACGCACGGGAGCGTCGGACTACAGAGCAACAGCACGGCCAAGGTCATCGAGATGCAGACGAAGAGCCCCGCGACGGCCGGTGCGATCAAAGCACGCGCGGCGCAGTTCCAGCGCCACGATTTGTTGGCGAGTGGTGCTACCATCTGGGTACGCCCCGGATACATCAAGAACCTGTCGGGTAGGTTTGCGGACTCGATCGTCTGGGCCGGTCACTGCTTCAGCGCGAGGGACAGCGGTTTCTACGACGATATCTTCTGGACCTATCCGAGGACGGATACCTTCGAGGGGCTCTCCGATGCCTATGTGGGCAAGGGCGCGCGGGCGTACTTCGGTTTCACCGCCGCGGTCGAGACCGATTGGGCCGTGAAGCTGGCTGGGAAGCTGTTTCCGGACCTCGTTACGCGTCTGAAGACCACCACGAGTGCGTTCGATGCCATCGTGCCGCAGTACGACGAGTTTCAGTACCAATACCTGCTGGAGCAACGCAACGAGAAGACCGCAACGCTGGCCACCGCTCACGTGGTGGTGCGCCCTGCCGCAAGCCAACCAGTTGTCTATCTCAAGCCGACCCTGACCCCGAAGGACGCGGTCGTCGATCCGGGCGCGATCAAACCGCTCAAGATCACGGTCGAGGGCGCTGACGAGTGCACGCTGGCGTACCGCTGGCGCAACACCGGAGACTTCGGCCATCTGGCCGGGGGCGACGACAAGCAGACCACAAACCGCAACGCGGTCTACCAAGCCGGAAGCGCTCCTGGCACCGATACGATCACGGTGGACATCATCGACACCGCGGCCAACCCGGCGCGGGTACTGTTCAGCGTCGAGACGACGATACGGGTGGGCTGTACCAAGTGCGACAGCGCCCGCCCGATCGCGGGAGCCGGCGACGCCGCGGAAGTGTGCACGCCGGTGGAGAGCTGCTGCGGCGATCACGCCGACAACGACGGCGACGGCTACGTCGACTGCGACGACCCCGATTGCGCGGACAATTCCAAGTGCCCGCCGCCGCCGCACACCGGAAACTTCTCGGCGCCCTATGTGGTCTACAATCGCCCGGATGCGTTTCCCTGGTTCGGACCCGAGGTCTTCATGATGCCCTACGTGGCAGCGGTCACGCCCGGACCCAGAGACGACGATGACAGACAGTACTGCGTGCAGATCGACACGCACGGGTACAATGACGTCGCCAACGTTACGATTCAGCCGCCGCCGTACGAGTACTCAACCACGCTGTGGGAGGACTACTGCCTGCAACTCCAATATGACGTCTGGGCGCCGACGCCGCAGGAGTGCGGAGACTGGCTGCAGGGCAAGTGGATCCTGGCCACGGCAGCGCGCGTCATGCCGGTTCCGGTAAACGGAACCTGCGCTCCGTGGGTGCTGTGCTCGCTGGCCGACGCGATCGCACGCTCGCAACCGTTGACGCATTGGACCTTCACCGCGCGCTGGGCGATGCCGAACGACCCCTGTCATCCCGGCGGCTTCCTCGGCGGCCCATAGTCAGGATGGGGTCAAATCGCGCCTTTCGATTTGGCTTCTCGACCGGTCGGAGCGGTGACCAAGAGTACGGGAGGATGCGCGACCGCGCCGGAACTCACCGCCAGTAGCCGGCCGGATCCACTTCGTCGCCCCACCACACGGTGGCGTATTCGCCGTCGATGCCGACTCCGACGGCGCGCCACTGGCGCGACTTCCAACCATCCAGATTGAGGACGATCGACTTGTGACGCGCACTGGCTTGCCAAGCCGCCAGCGCGCCCTTTGCGCGCACCCCGGCGGTGTAGCGGTAGGCGATCTCGAAACCGATGCCCTCGTAGGGGGTCAGTTCGCGGGGCTTGTTCCACATGCACTTGGTGTCGGGACGTCGCTGGTCGTAGCAGCACGGACTCCACGGCCCGCTCGCCGACCAACTGTGGATCGAGCAGGCTGCGGCGAGACGGTGGGCGCTCAGGTCGCTTGCGTGCAGGCGCGCGATCTTGCTGAGCGAGCGCGACAGACCCACGGGGGGAAGATGATTGGCGGCGCGGTACTCGTTGAGCAGTTGGTGCAGGCGCCGCTCCTCGGTGCTCGGTGAACCCGGCTCGGTCGTCGCAGCGCGGTCTAGGGGCGGCGGCGCCGGTCGCGCCGGAGGCGCCGCCGTGTTCACGCACCCGCCAGCCGCAAGCACCAGCACCCACGGCAGCATCCACGGCAGCACCCACGTCGGCAGCCACGGCCGCACCAAGGCCGCAACGCCGGCGCGAGACCGGGCCTTGCGAGGCGCCGGCTCGCAAGCCGCCGGTAGCGGCAGGCCCGAAAATCGCGTTGAGTTCACTTCGACTACCGACCTCGCTCCCGTTTGCTGCGTAGCCGGTCCACAATCTGCTTGCGAGCGGCCGATGAGGCCAACGCCGCCGGGCTGCGCTGTGCGGGCAGCAGATTGCGGCGCGGCTCGCGCACGCGGGTCGTAGTCGCGATCGGCCGAGGAATCTGATGGGCACTGATCCGAGAGTCGACCTTCCACGGAAGCGGCGGCTGGCGATGCTCGCGAGCCTCTGCCGCGCCGTGCTCGGCCGCCGGCGCGTCGAGACCTTCCCGGCGCTGTCGGTCGCCTCGCTTCCCGCTGTGCAAGGCCGCCTCGAAATAGTGCGCGACCGCCGCGGCGTCGTCCACGTCTACGCCGAGCACGAGACCTCGCTGTGCGCCGCGCTCGGATTCATGCAGGCGGCCGACCGCTTCTTCCAGTTCGACGTGCTCCGCCACGTCGGCGCCGGACGTTTGTGCGAACTGGTCGGCGACCTGCCGGCTCCGCGCGACGATGAGATCTTCGCCGGCAAGCGCATCGGCGATCTTGACGCGTTCGTTGCACCGCTGGATCTGGCCCGCAAGAGCGCCGGCGACCTCGCGCGCATGAGCCCACACGGCCGCGCCTGCATCGAGTCCTTCGCCGAAGGCGTCGGGGCAGCGCTGCGTGCGATGCGCGGCGTCTACCCTGGCGAGTATCTGCTGCTCGGACGCGTGCGCGTCTGGGAGCCGGCCGACTGCCTGCTCGCGGCGCGCACCAGTGCGCTGGCGGTCAGCATGGTGAACTTCGATACCGAGCTGACCTTCGATGCGGTGCGCTCGGCGGTCGGCGACGAACTCGCGCGCAAGATATACCCGGGCGCGCCGTGGGAGGCGGCGCCGACCAGTTACGAGGCAAGGGGCAGCGCGCCGCCGCAGGCTCCGGTGCATGTGCCGGCCGGAGGCTCCAACAGTTGGGCGGTCGCCGCTGACCGTTCGGCCTCCGGCGCACCGCTGCTCGCCAACGATCCTCACGTGCCGCTGCTGCCGTTGCCCACCTACTGGTACCACGTTCACGTCGAGACGCCGTCGCTGCGCGCCCAGGGCGGAATGTTCCCGGGCTGTCCGGTGCTCGGGTTCGGCCACAACGGCTATCTCGCCTGGAGCGTCACTACCGGCTACCGCGATTCGTGGGACTTCTACCGGATTCACCGTTCTCCCGGCGATCCGATGACGTATGCTGCGCTCGACGGGTTGGCGCCGATCACGCGCCACGAGCAACCGCATCGCTCGCGGCTGCGACGCCCGCGTACGCTTGCGTGGGAGAGCTGCGAGCACGGCGTGCTGCTGCCGGGCTGGAAGCATCACGACGGGGTCGATCTGTCGATCCGCCTGGTCGAGAGCGACGCCGGAGAATGGTTCGAAGGCCATCTCGATCTGCTGTGCTCACGCAGCGTTGACGAACACCGGCGCGCGCTGGCGCGCATTCATCGCGGCCCGTTCGACTTCAACCACGTCTACGCCCACCGCGACGGTTTCGTCGGCTGGGAGATCTACGGAGTCGTACCCAGGCGCCGCGGCGACGGCCTGTTCGTGCGCGACGCCGACGACCCGGCGGCGCAGTGGGACGGGGTGCTGGGCTTCGAGGAGATGCCGAAGATCCTGGAGCCGCAGGGCGGCGCGGTCGGATCCGCCAACTCGATCACCGATCCGGGCAACTTCCACCAGATCGCGACCGCGGTCCATTTCGAAGCGCGCTACCGGCAGGAGCGCATCGAGAGTCTGCTCGGCGCCGAACCGCTGCACTCGGTCGCGACCTTCGAGGCGATGCAGCGAGACGTCGAGGCGGTGCACGTACGCGAAGCGTGTGCGGGACTGGTCGCGCTGGCGCGGCGAAGCGAGGCCCGCGCCGAGCCGGCTGCGGCAGCGGCGCTGGAAATCCTCGCCGGCTGGGACGGGCGCTGCGACGTGGAGTCGCGCGGCGTGACGGTCTTTTTCTTCGCGCGCAAGGAACTGGCGCGGCTGTGCTTCGAGCCGCTGCTCGGCGCTCAGGTGGCGCGACGCTTCCTGGCCGGACGCCGAGTGCTGCCGCGTATCCACGACCTGCTTACCGACGAGCACGATTCGCTCAGGGCCTGCGTCGAGATCGCCGGGCATCGCTCGCTGGCCGACCTCGCGGTGGAGGCGCTGGCGCATGCCGCCACGCGGGCGGCTACCTGCGCAGGGGCTGATTCGCGTCGTTGGAAATGGGGCAACGTCCAGCGAGTTCGCCTCGGCGCGGTGCTCGCCGAGCTGCCGATTCTGCGCCGGCGCCTTCGTGCGCTGGACGCGGCGTTCCCCGGCGAAGAGTACACGCTCAGCCCGGCGCGCTCGATCGACGAGCCCTCAGGTCTGCGCGTGCTGGTAGGCGCGAGCAGCCGCTTCATCTGCGATCTGGCGCGGCCCGAGGAAGCCTGGTTCGCCCATTCGGGCGGCGCGAGCGGCGATCCGGGGTCTTTCTTCCACGCCGACGCGTGCGGCCCCTGGAGCCGCTTCGAGATGTTCCGTTCCTGCCTGTGGAAGCCCGAGGACGTGCCCGACGTAGTCGAACGCGTCGTGGTCAACCGCCGCGCTTAGCGCTCAGGCCTTCTCTATCGTGCTGCGTACGTTCAAGAGATAGTCGCGCATCGCCTGAGCGGTTTCGGCTTCGACGAAAGACCGGATCAGCGACTGCAGCAGGCGCGGCACCGGAGTGTCCGGGGCCAGCGTCTGGGTCAGCGTCACGGTGGTTCCGGGGCCTTTGGGCTTCAGCGCCAGCGTGCCTTCGACGTCGGTGTTGTCCTCGGCGGCGCTCACGCCCACGAAGCGGATGTTGTCGCGGCCGTTGCCCTGGTAGCGAGCGGTGTAGCGCACCACCATCGTGATCGGGCCGGTCGAGCGCGGCTTGTAGAGGAACTCGAAAGTGTCCGCCCCGACGCTACGGCAATGATCGATGCCCGGGATGCAGCGCGATGAGCCGACCACGTCCCACAAGAAGGCGTAGACGTTCTCCATCGGTGCGCCCACGGTGACGCTCTCTTCGACGGTGGTGGGAAACTTTGCCATCTCATTCTCCTCCGGCGCTGCGGCATCGTGGCCGCTCTCGATCTGGTCTCGGAACGGCGGCGCCGCTGGCGCCGGGTCCCGCGCAAAAGGGTCAGGGGTCACACTGTCGGTCGATTGTCCTCGCTGGGGCCTCGGCACGCAGCAGCGGGCGGCGCCGTGGTCTGGCCACCGAAGAAAGCCCGCACTCTGGCGAACACGATCTTGATTGCGTGCCACAGTCGCGGCAGCGCCCATGCCAGCAGGATCCCGAACAGCACGAACAGGACCAGAAACAGGGCAGGGTGCGCCGTCGCCAGCCACATGCCGCTGGCCCAGGCCACCCCCATCGTCAGCGCGATGGTCTTGGAGATTTCCTGTAGTTGGTCCATGTCAACGCTGCTGCATTGCCCGGGCCTGCTGTGCGCGGCGACCGTTCGGTCAGATTCCGAGCTTGCTCAGTTGATCGGCGACCGCGCCCATCGCGCCGGCCAGCGCCGGATGGGTGGTCTCGAAATGTTGCACCAGATCCTGGAGGCGATCGCCGAGACCCTGGGGGTTCTCGCTCGCGCTGCGTTCCAGCACGGCCTCGATGTCTTCCTGCAACTCGGCGAGCAGGTGCTGGGACTCGGCATCGACGCTGCCCGTCGCGCCCATGCGGGTGAGTTCGGCATGCAGCTCTTTGAGTTTCTGGTGCAGTTCCTGTTGGGGCACGTTGGTCTCCGTCGCCGTCGCGGCACAGCGCCGGGGCGAGCCTATCACAACTTCGCCGCGTGCCCAGTGCCTGAGGGGGCGATGGCCGCCGCCCGGGGATCGGCAACCGTGCCGGCCAGTTCCACTGCGGAGACGTTCATCGCGCGGTGATCGGCTTGTGGCCGCTCTGCTCGCGCACGCGTGCGATCCAGGTCTGCACGGCCGGATAGGCGGCCAGGTCGAATCCCGCCTCGCCGGCGACGTGGGTGTAGGCGAACAGCGCGATGTCGGCGACGCTGTAGCGGTCGTCGACGAAGAAGGCGTGACCGGCCAGGTGTCGCTGCATCACGCCGAGCGCCGCGTTGCCGGCCTTCATCTTGTCTTCGAGCATGCGGCGGCGCAGATCGTCGAGCTGCAGATGCTTCACCCAGAAGCGCGCGGTGGCGATGTTGGGCTCGTGGCTGTACTGCTCGAAGAACATCCACTGCAGAACCTGCGCCCGCAGCCACGGGTCTGCCGGCAGCAACGGAGTGCCTTCGGCGAGATAGCAGATGATCGCGTTGGACTCGGCCAGGCGGCGTCCGTCCTCGAACTCGAGCAGCGGAATGCGGCCGTTGGGATTCTTGGCCAGGAACTCGGGCGTGCGGCTGCCGCCAGTCAGGATGTCGACTTCCACGAGTTCGTACGGAATGCCGAGTTGCGTAAGCGTCAGGCGGACCTTGTAGCCGTTGCCGGAGTCGAGGAAGTCGTAGAGTTTGAGCATGCTACTTACCAGCCTGTCTCAGCGCGGGACTCGCGGCAGCAAAGCCGGTACGCGTTTCATGTGTTCATCATAGCCGGGGCGCCGGGCCAGGCTGCGCTGGTCGAGCATCGGCACGCTGACCAGCACGAACATCGCCGTGATCGCCACTGCGCCCGCCATCGACCACCACCACTGCGGCGCGGCGGCCAGGCCCAGCAGGAACAGCCCCCACCAGAACATATTCTCGCCGAGATAGTTCGGGTGCCGGCAGTACGCCCACAGACCATCGGCCAGAATTTCGCGATGGTCGCTTCGGCCATCGAGGAAGCGGCGCAGTTGCTGGTCGGCGGCGGTTTCGAGCGCTATCGCGCCGATCGCAACGACGACGGCAACCACGTCGAGCAGTCCGAGAGGAGCCGGCGAGGTAACCGCAGCGTAGACCGGCAGCAGGGCGGCAAACACCAGCAGCGTCGGGAAAAGATGGATGCCCGCCAGACTGACGGCAGCCCAGGCGTGTCCGCTCTTTACCCGAAGATCCACGTAGCGCCAGTCTTCGTCGTCGAGGCCGTTCCAGCGACGGCACCAGTTGTAGGTCAGTCGTACTCCCCACGCTCCAACCAACAGCGCGGCCAGCCACTGGCGCACAGCGGTAGCATCGGCCGCTTCCGGTACCAGGCACCAGTAACCGGTGATCGCGATCGGCGCCACGCTCCAGTAGGCGTCGTAGAAGCTCGAGTTGTCGAACGCCATGCTGAAGGAGAAGATCGCCACCGTGGCGGCGATGTCGGCGGCCAGAGCCACTACCACGGGGTGCGAGCCTTCCAACGTGCGACCGACGATCAAGGCCAGTACGAACGCAGAGGCGTAAGCCAGCAGCACCAGCAACGTTGCACGGTTCACGGCGTGGGGTCCTCGAGGGGGGATATTGGGCCGAGGCTGAATTATCGCAAACCGCGCGAGCGCCGCAGATCGCTGAAGCGCCGGCCGCGGTTTGCGGGGGCTCTGCTACCGGCTAAGACTCGGCCGGCAGCGATGGCGCGCGGGGAGTTCGTGTTTCGTGCCTGTCTACCGGATCGACAACGTGCTCGCGTTTCCACCGCCCGAGGAAGCGGAGCCCAACGGACTGCTCGCGGTCGGCGGTGACCTGTCGCCGCGGCGGCTGGTGCTCGCCTACGCGATGGGCATCTTCCCCTGGTACACCGAAGGGTCGCCGATCCTGTGGTTCTCGCCGGACCCGCGCGGCGTTCTGCTGCCCGAGCGACTCTCCATCAGCCGCTCGCTGCGCAAGCGCCTGCGTGGGGGGGACTTCGAAGTCTCGCTCGACAGCGATTTCGGCGGCGTGCTGCGCCGCTGCGCTGAAGTGACGCGCCCGGGACAGGACGGAACCTGGATCACCGTCGACATGATCGAGGCTTACGATGGCCTGTTCGAACTGGGCGTCGCCCACAGCGTCGAAGTACGGCGCGAAGGCCGTCTGGCCGGCGGTCTCTACGGGGTATCGCTCGGCAGCGCGTTCTTCGGTGAGTCGATGTTCTCGCTCGAGCCCGACGCGTCCAAGATCGCACTGGTGTGGCTGGCGCGGCAACTTCAGCGTAGGGGCTTCGAGATGATCGACTGCCAGGTGCGCAACGAGCACTTGCGCAGCATGGGCGCCGAAGAATGGCCACGCGAGCGTTTTCTCACCGCGCTGGCGCGCTGTCTGCAGACGCCGACGCAAGCCGGCCCGTGGAGTTTCGATGCCGGGTTCGATCCGGTTGCCAGCTGCGGCGGCGGAGAAGACGACGAGTGAACCTGGTCCTGCTCGAGCCGCACGAACTCGACGGCTCGCGGGCGCGTCTGGAAGGGCGACGCGCGGAGCATCTGGCCCTGGTCCACCGTGCGCAGAAAGGGCGGCGCCTGCGCGTAGGTGTCGTCGGAGGCCGCGTCGGTGTCGCCGTCGTTGTTGAAATCGACGCAGCCGGTGCGCAGCTCGAAGTGGAATTGCACGCCGACCCGCCGCAGCCGCTGCCGTGCACATTGGTGCTCGCGCTGCCAAGACCCAAGGTGCTGCGGCGACTGCTGGGTGCTGTGGCCGCCTTCGGTATCAAGCGCCTGGTTCTGATCGGGGCCGAACGCGTCGAGAAGTCGTACTGGCAAAGCCCGCTGCTGCAGCCGCAAGCGCTGCGTGACGAGTTGCTGCTCGGTCTGGAGCAGGGGTGCGACACCGTGCTGCCGCAGCTGACTCACAAGCGTCTGTTTCGCCCGTTTGTCGAGGACGAACTGCCGGCACTTGCCGCCGGTACCTTGTCGTTGGTCGCGCATCCGGCCGCGCGCGCATGCTGTCCGCGCGCGGTCTGCGGGCCGGTGACTCTGGTGGTGGGCCCCGAAGGAGGCTTTAACCCGTTCGAGGTCGCTTTGCTGGAGACCGCCGGGATGCGCGCGGTGTCGCTGTCGGCGCGGCCGCTGCGCGTCGAGCAGGCGGTGGCGGCGTTGCTCGGGCGCTTGTTCTGAAGATCGCCAGCAATGGCGGGAGCCGCCAGCGCGATCGGTCTTCGCGATTGACCTGAGCCTGCCCGACACCTATGCAGCACGACATGGCCACAGGACCCCTGGCCGGATTTCGCGTGCTGGAGCTCGCGGGCATCGGGCCGGTACCTTTTGCCGGGATGCTGCTTGCGGATCTCGGTGCCGACGTCATTCGCGTCGATCGAACCCGCAGCGATCCCGGCGCCACCTGGGTAGATCCCGAGTTCGACGTCATGGGCCGCGGCTGTCGCTCGATCGCCGTCGATATGAAAGCGCCGCGCGGCGTTGGCGTGGTGCTGCGCCTGGTCGACGGCTGCGACGTACTGATCGAAGGCTTTCGCCCTGGAGTCGTCGAACGTCTCGGCATCGGCCCCGAGGTCTGCATGGCGCGCAACCCGCGGCTCATCTACGGCCGCATGACGGGGTGGGGACAGAGCGGGCCGCTGGCCGCCGAAGCCGGTCACGATATCGACTACATCGCACTGACCGGTGCGCTGCACGCGATCGGAGGCGCCGATAAGCCGCTGCCGCCTCTTAACCTGCTGGCGGATTTCGGCGGCGGTGCGTTGTATCTGGTGGTCGGCGTTCTCTCCGCGCTGCTGGAGCGCTCGCGTTCCGGCAAAGGCGACGTCGTCGACGCGGCGATGGTCGATGGCGTGGCCTCGCTGATGTCGATCTTCTACGTGATGAACCAGAACGGTTTCTGGGTCGATCGGCGCGGCGAGAATTTCCTCGATGGCGGCGCCCACTTCTACGGCACCTATCGCACCGCCGATGGCAAGTACGTGGCCGTCGGTGCGATCGAACCGCAGTTCTACGGCCAGTGGCTCGCGCGCATGGGCATCGATGCCGGCGAGCTTCCCAGCCAGCACGACCGCGAGGGCTGGACCGCGGCGCGCGGGCGCGTGGCGGAAATTTTTGCCACACGAACTCGCGACCAGTGGTGCGAGGTGTTCGCGGGCAGCGATGCTTGCGTCGCGCCGGTACTGGCGTTGTCCGAGGTTGCGTCGCACCCGCACATCCAGGCGCGAGGCACGGTGCGTGCGCTGCGCGGCGTGCTGCAGGCGGCTCCGGCTCCGCGCCTGGAGCGCTCCAGTGCCGCGCTGCCGGCGCCGGCCCCGGCCGTCGGCGGGCACACCAGGGAACTGCTCGCAGAAGCGGGCTACGACGGCGCGTCCATCGACGTGCTGCTGCGCGACGGCGTGGTCGCGACGGAGGTCGAGTGAAGAGGCTCGGCCGCAGCATGGCCGCCGTGGTCGCCGGCGTCGGTGTCGCGCTGCTGGCGCTGCTCGCGTTTCCGGCTGCGTCGCCGGCTGGCACGCTCGTCTACCAGGAGATTCTCACCGGCGGCGCGGTCGACGTCGAGCCGCTGCCGATCGTGATCGCGATGCACGGGCTGGGCGATCGACCCGAAGCCTTTCGTCTGGTTCTCGACGACCTCGGCGCTCGTGCGCGGGTGGTGGTGCCGCGCGCGCCGCTGCCCCAGGGCGACGACGGGTTCTCGTGGTTCGACTTTCACGCCGAGAGCGACGAGCAACTCGCCGCCGGTGTCCGAGCGGCCGGCGAAGCGGTGGCCGAACTGATCACGTCACTGCTCGCCGCCCACGCCGGACCTCGGCGTGTCATTGTCACCGGATTCTCTCAGGGCGGCATGCTCAGCTTCGCGCTGGCGGCGGCGCATCCCGAGATCGTCGCAGCAGCGATCCCGGTCAGCGGCTACCTGCCGCCGCCGATGTGGCCGGCCGCGCGCTCGCAGGTTCGTCCGCTCCCGCGCGTCATTGCGCTTCACGGCGACGCCGATCACGTCATCCCGATCGATTCGGCGCGCTGGACGGTCGAAGCGCTGCGCAGCAACGGCTACCAGGCCGAGCTGCGCAGCTACGCCGGCGTCGGGCACTCGATGAACAAGGAGATGCGCGCCGCGCTGCACGATGCGATCAAGGCCGCCATCGTCGAACTCGCTGCGCCCGCGGGCGATACCGCCGCCCAATCGCCGCCGCTGCCGCCCCGCTGAGCGGGCGTCGAGAACCGCCCCGGCAGCTTCAACGTGTGCTTCCGGCAAGCGTGCCTACGAGCATTTTTTCGTGCCGAAGCGTTCGGATGACAGCCCCGATTCCCGCGTTCATGAGTGCATGGGCGCCGATGGCTGGGCCGGCAATGTGCCTGAGCGCGTCGGTGCAAGCTGATTGGGGCGTGTGAGACGCAAGCGGTGCGAGGTTCAGCTCAGCGCGAATCCTGGGGCTGGGAGGCTTGTCGTTGGGGAGTCTGGCGGTAGGTCTGGGCATCCAGGCGTAAGCGTCCGGCCAAGCACGTGCAGTACATCGTGCACACGTATGGGCTCCGCTTACGCCGCGACCGCCTCCGTGCTCGTGGACTTCTCACGAAAAAGGAGATCGCCGCCCGACTCGGGGTCCATGTCGCGACCGTCACGGCGTGGGTGAAGCACGGCATCATCGAGGCACACGCTTACAATGCGCACGCATGGCTCTACTAGGACCCACCGGAGCCACCGACGAAGCACTGTAGCCGATGGGATCGACTCGCCGATCGCGCGAGACGAGTCCCCGCATCCGGCCCCCGTGGCTTGCGTAACAAGGAGCAACCGACGACATCTTGAACGCCGGCGGTGATCGAAGTCGCTCGCGGCACGCTGGACCCCGCCGGGTAACTCGGTTCCAGAGAATCGGCACAGGCCGCCGTGCCCCAGATCATCCGTGGGCGAGCTTGGAACTCACGAGGCGGTTCAACGAGACGCTGGCCTCGGCGGCCTCAATGGCAAGCTGTCGGTGAACTTGGGGCGGGATTCGAACTTTGAACTGCCCGCTATACCCGCGGGTGGATATTGGTGTCGGGACTTCCTCCTTGTTTTTCGCCATATCGACCACGGCTCTACGGACGACCTCGACGATTCCCGTGAGTGCCCCTGCCTGCGATCCGTCGAGCCAGCTCAAGCTCGGCATCTCCGCGCACAGCCCCACGTACTCCGCGTCCTCTTCGGACCAGATGACCCGGTAGGTGTACCTGGTGGTCACGTCGAGCTTCTTCATCGCTTCTTCTCCTGGAGTAGTCGGTCGATGGCCTGAACGGCTTGCCGGACCTGGTACGGTTTCGCTTTGCCGCTCTCGCCCGATTGAAGGTTGATCCTCGGGTCTCCAACCCATGGCATCTTCCACACGCGATGGCTGGTCCCCTTCTGTCGGGGTTCGCCAAAGTAATGGGTCACGACCTTGCAGGCGTCGGCGAATCCAACGCCCCCAGCGTTGTCCCGCATTCGCGCGAGCAGATCGTCGATGCCTTTGGCCACGTCGAATGGTGTCATTATTGACACCATTTATCAAGGCGATCCATGCCGGCCGGGAGGAGACGGGTCCGTGGGTGCGAGCCTGACCGCCGGGAGGATAGGAAGGGAAAAGAAGGGGGGCCCGCCACCCATCGCTCCC
>JACRCR010000133.1 GCA_016218925.1 Deltaproteobacteria bacterium
CCGGGTCGATTGCACCGGTTCCCCTTCGAATGAGCCCCTTTCGCTCCATCTCGGCGAGGGCCTCGTCGCCCGCGGTCTGGCCGGCGAGGATGGGCACGATGTTGGCGATGGGCCGGTCGCGATCGAGGATACGGATCGTTTGGCCGCGCCGCACCAGCGCGAGGTAGCGGCTGAGGTTGCGCAAGGCACGGGTATGATCATACTTTGGCGCATACCGGAGGCTGAGATGGCGACGACAGCGCGAGTTACCGTGACGCTGCCCCGCGAGTTGATCGCGAGCATCGACCGATTGGAACGTAACCGGAGCCGATTCATCGCCGAGGCAGTGGAACACGAACTGGTCCGCCGGCGCCGGGACGGGCTCCTCGTTTCGCTCGAGAACCCGCATCCCGAGGCTGGCGATTTGGCCGAAACGGGAATGGCGGACTGGGCGGCGAGCCTGCCTGCGGAGGGGGAGAGCCTGGTCGATGTGTCGGCCGGCAAGGCCGTGCGCTGGGTTGAGGGACGGGGCTGGGTCGAGGAGTCAGCGTGAGGCTCGATCGCGGTACCGTCGTTCTCGTCGAACTCGACCCCACCGTGGGCCACGAGCAACGCGGAGTTCGCCCGTGTGTCGCCGTGAGCGACCCGGCGGTGAACGCCGACCAACGCTTCCCGTTAATCGCCGTCGTGCCTGTCACGGGGACACCCGGCGAGGGTGCGCTCTACCCCGCGCTGTCGCCGGGCAACAGCGGTCTCACGAAGAAGTCGTACGCCCTCATCGACAACCTTCGGTCCATCGACAAGCGTCGCGTCCGCCGTGTGTTCGATAGCGTCACAAGCGACGAACTCGTTGCCATCGACCAAGGGTTGGAGTTGTTTCTCGGGCTCGCGGTCGAGTTGTAGCGAGTGGGGCGGTCCAGCGAAGCGAGCGTCAGTTCCGCAGCGGCCGAGGTCGCGCGGAGGGGAGCACGGCGATCAACGTCATCGCTTCAGAGCGATGGGCCTTCTTCGCGGCTCGAATGCCAGAAGGCGACTATCTCGAGAACGCTGTTGCGGACCCGGTAGTAGACGAAGTACTTGATCCGCGGAAGGTGCAGCCTTCGAACGACATCGGGGTGCGACGTTTCGATCTTGGTGCCAATGCCTGGCTCTTCAACGAGCAACGCTGCGGCAGCCTCAACATCCTGACGAACGGCGCCCGGAGCGGCGAGTCGATTGCGGGCCCACCACTCTGCGGCTCTCGATCTCGCGCGCCGCGCGAGGCTTGATGCGGATGTCGAGCGCCAAGATCAGCCGAAACGACGGAGTCGCGCGAAGAACTCTTCGGCCGGAATGCCTTCTTCTCGGTCGGTCTCGTCGAGGGCGGCAAGAAGATCGGCCTCCTCTTGAGGCGAGAGTTTCACAACCGCTTCATCGCCTCGAGCGAGGACAGTTACAGCCGTTCCCTCCGGCAAAGAGAGGCCCTCAACGACGACTTTGCCGCCGATTACCGTGCCTGACGCGACTTGCATGAGAGGAGGCTACCCGACCGCGTGGAGGGGCGCAATCTGCGCCGAACGGGTTACGACTGGCGAATCATCGTGGCGTAAGACCGCCGTCGCGACATGGTCGGCGCGGACACTAGCGTCGGCGAGCGGGATGTCCGGCGGGCGGCCCACGGGTCAGCGCACCCACTCCCCGGACCAGCGTCCGCGTGACCGCGGCCGTTCTCCGGCCGACGTGTCGACTCCTCGGCAGAATCTGCCCGTTCGCGCGGAGGATGGGCTGCGCTGGCTCTGCCACCTGTCGACAAGCTAGACTCGCTGGCGCCTCAGCCGAAGCCATACGATGCGATATTGGTGGGTAAATCAGAATCGGACGTACCGCCAAGAGGTTCGTGGCGGCTACCTTTGGTCACCGAAGCTGCGGCAGAATGGCAGCACGAATCCCTTCTATGAGTTCATGCGTGAGGTCGCTCCTGGCGACCTGGTATTCTCATTCGCCGACCGGCGCATTCGCGCGCTGGGCATGGCGATTTCCTTTGCCTACGAAGCGCCGCAACCACCGGAGTTCGGCAGCGCCGGCCGCAACTGGGACAGAATTGGCTGGAGAGTCGACGTGCATTTTGAGGAACTGCAACACGTCGTTCGCCCTGTCGACTGGATCGACAACCTGCGCCATCTGCTCCCGCCGCGGTACGCGCCACTCGACCAGCATGGGCGCGGATCCCAGAGCGTCTACCTCACGGAGCTTCCGGCGCCGTTCGCATTGGCGCTCGCAGATCTGGTCGGCACCGAAGCGGGTGCACTCGCGCGTGGTGAGCTTGTCGCAGAGCGTGCAAACGAGATCGCTCGTCCCGACCTGTTGATGTGGGAAGAGCACCTACGTCAAGAAATCGAAGCGGACCCCAACCTCCCCGCGACCGATCTATCGTTGCTCGTCTTGCCTCCCATCGCGGCGCGCCGGCACCGATCGAGGCGAGGCCCGAAGGAGAACGTCCATGATGCAAACTATCGAGGGGGGCTGCCTGTGCGGCGCTGTGCGCTATCGAATCCAGGGCGAACCGATCGTCAGCGCGACCTGCCAGTGCCGAAGCTGCCGCAAGGCTTCGGCCGCCGCGATCGTGCCGTGGCTTCATGTTCGCACCCATGACCTCTCCTTCACCTGCGGCGAACCGGTCGGCTTCGAGTCGTCGCCGTCGGTGACGCGTACGTTCTGCGGGCGCTGCGGCACGCCGCTGACGTACTGGACGACGGACTACG
>JACRCR010000131.1 GCA_016218925.1 Deltaproteobacteria bacterium
AGCACCTCGTCCCCGAGAACGAGCGCGCCGGTGAAACAGGCGCGTTCGCCAAAGCGTACCTCAACCGGACCAACGTAACGGCACAAGCGCTTAGAGCCGTCGGCAGTAATAACCTCGCGCTCATAGAGCTGCTTGAGCCTGAGCTGAATCGCAATGTGCTCGGGGATGCACAAATGCAGTGCTCCGGTGTCGGCGAGTGCACTGGTTTCGACCGGTCGAAGTTTCGGATGGCGCGGATTCGTCAGGCTGATGGTCGTATGCACGGGTCCCATGAATCGAATCGTCCCACGCGTCACTCCGGGGTTCAAGCCTGCATTCCGGCTCCCTCTCGGCGCCGGCGTTCCTTACACAGACAACGAAGCGGCCGCCCTCCGCCTACTCCGGCAGCAACAACCGCAGCGCCTGCCTGCCGCCTCGCCGGTAGATCCGAAAGTCGCCGTCGAGAGTCACGATCTGTGCGCGCGTGTCGAGTTCGGCCATGCGCACGAGCGAGGCGTCGGCGAGCGACATCGGCACGGAGGCGTAGCGCTCGATCAACTCGAGAACCTTTGCGACCTCGGAGGGGAGCGAAAAACGGATTTCGATCGCACCGCTGGTGAGCAGCGACAGCGCCGCCGCGGTGCCGCCGTGGAGCCTGCGAAGCAGGTGGCACGTTTCCGCCATGACCGCTTCACAGGTGAGGAGCGGAGGTTGGAGACTCGCAAATGTCTCGCGCGCCCACGCGTGATGGGCATCGCGAGCGTTGAGCAGCGCGACGATCGGCCCCGTGTCCACGATGACCGGTGTCACTCGCCGAATCCTTCGAGGTGCTTCGCCGACGTCGAAAGATCGGTGGGACCCTCGAGGCAACCGACCAGGCTTCCGGCGAGATCGGCCGCAGAGACAGTGGGTCGCGGGGCGAGCTTCTCCAACGCCTCGCGGACCAACGCGGAGCGGGTCATGTGCCGCCCTCGCGCCATCTCGGTAAGCGCGCGATCGAGTTCCTCAGGCAGCTTGAAGGAGGCTATCCGCATCGGCTTCTTGGTATTACCCATGGCCGCAATGTGTATTACCTTCGCGGCCCCTGTCAATGGCTAACCGGGAGGGAGGGTCGCGCGGTCCGGTGGCGGTTGTCCATGCCGTGGGCGTAATGAACGCGCCCCAGCGCCGCACACTCTCCCTTTCAGAAGGACGAATCCGCTTGTAATTCTCCCTCCCAGAAGGTGAAATTCGGCCTCGATGACGTCCACCCCCGCAGAACTGCGCGCCCGCCTCGTTGCCAAGCTGGCTGAGGCCCTCGAACAGCCGATACCGGACTCGACCGCTCGCCGGATTCACGGCGCGGTGGTTCTGCCCGGCAAGGCGACCGCGGTCGTCGGAATGCGCCGGGCAGGCAAGACCACCTACCTCCACCAGCTTCGCCGCGAACGCCTGGCTCGCGGCGTTCCCCGCGAGCGCCTCGTCTATTTGAACTTCGAAGATGAACAGTTGGTCGGCATGAGCGCCGATCAACTTCATCTGGTCACCGACGAGTACTATCGCTTGCACCCCGCCGCGCGTGAAGGGATCGCTGTCACCTGGTGCCTCGACGAGATTCAGACGGTTCCCGGTTGGGAACGCTTCGTGCGTCGCATGCTCGACACCGAACGGGTGGAGATGTTCGTCAGCGGCTCTTCGGCCGCGCTTCTCAGCCGCGAGATCGCCACTGCGATGCGAGGCCGGGCTTGGGAAGTCCTCGTGCACCCTTTCGCCCTGGACGAAGCGTTGCGCCATCAGGAGCGAACCATCCCCGCCGATCCCGCGTTTCTATCTCCGGCCGAACGCTCTTCACTCGAACGCGAATTTCTCGACTACTTGCAGACGGGCGGTTTCCCCGAGGTCCAGGGCCTGGATGCGGCCACCGCCCGACGCGTGCTGCGCGACTACGTAGACGTAACGATGTTGCGCGACGTGATGGAGAGGCACGGCGTGAGCAACGTCGCGGCCCTGCGATGGCTGGTGCGGCATCTCCTGGGCAACGCAGCGTCGCCGTTCAGCGTCGAGAAGTTCTTCCGCGACCTGAAATCGCAGGGCCTGCGGGTCTCCAAGGACACGGTGCATGCATTGCTCGCTCACCTCGAGGATGCCTTCCTCGTGCGCGTCGTGTGGGTGGAGTCGGAGTCCGAGCGGCGACGCATGGTCAACCCACGCAAGATCTACCCGATAGACCCTGGTCTCATTTCGGTGTTCGACCGTAGTGGTCGCGCAAACCTCGGACACGCCCTGGAGACGGTGGTCTTGCTCGAACTCGAACGGCGTCGCGCCGAGATAACCTACGTGCGTACCGCGAGTGGCTACGAAGTCGACTTCCTCGCGCGTTACCCAGACGGAACCGTGGAACTGCTGCAAGTCTGCGCGGACCTGCTCGACCACGCCACGGCCGAACGAGAGTCGCGAGCGCTGGCCGAAGCGCACGCGTCGTTCCCGAACGCGCAGTGCCGAATCCTCACGCTGCGGGCGGAAACATCCGAAGGTGTCGCGGGCGCAACGGTCCAACCGACGTATGAATGGATTCTTGCGGGGGCTATGTCCGCTGGCAGTGTGCGCTGAGCTTCGTACGGTGCTCGGCGCGTCGGCCTCCGTTTTCAGGGCTTCTTCGACACCCGCTTGGAAACCTTCCTGGAGAGCAGCGCCAGGCGCGCGTCGGCCTTCTTGGCATCGAAGGGACCCTGCAGACGACCCGCCCGCCTCTCGCGTTTGGCTGCTACGTACGCCTGCCGTCCTTCCCAGTCCGTGAGGACCTTGGGCGTGAACACCAGTTGCCCGCGAATCGCTTCGACTTCGAGCACGGTACCTTGTTCGAGGCCCATCGCATCGCGGAAAGGTTTCGGGATGCTGACCTGGCCCGCATTGCTCACACGAACACGGATGCGACCGTCTCTGACGACGTTTCTTGGCATAGCCGTGCAATACGGTCTTGGCCGGAGACTGTCCATCGCTCTGCGGGAAGGTTCGCCCGATACAGCGGCCGTTGTCCATGCCACCGCTGGAATGAACGGCAGCGATTCGGTGCCGCTCCGAGCTCTGATCCGCGGCCACCTCGATGCCACGCAGCGCAAAGGGAACGTCGCGAGTTGCGCGCTACGCCGGACGAAATAACCGCCCACCGTGCAGGTCAGCCCGGCGCAGCCACGCCGAAGACCGCATCCAGATCCCGCCCGCCCGCCAGCGCCACCACACGCCCGCGCGCCTCGCTTCCGAGCGATGCCCACTCGCCGCGCAGTTCGCGCCACACCCTCACCTGGAAAGTCTTGACCACGCTGCGATACGGCTCGCCTAGCAGTTCACCGTCGTAGAGACTCACGCCCGCGTCGAATGCCTTCTCGTTGAACGACATCGCGCTCGCGTTCTTCAATCTCTCGTACGCGGCTTCGTTGGCGCGCATCAGCGGCGCGAAGGTGTCGATGAAGACGTCGAGCAAGGCGGCGAGCAGCGGCGACAGCGACAACTCGCCCTTCGACTCGACGTGCCGGCGCTCTCGGATCGACGCCAGCCACGCGAACGTGCGCGGCGCCAGCTCGCGAAGACGGCGCGCGGCGGCCCCGTCCGTCAGGTTCATCGAGAGCTGCCCGTACGCGCTCGCGTCGGCGAGCGTGAAGCGCTGGCCGAGCAGGAACGGTTGCTGCTCCAGGATCGCTTCGATGGACGCGAGCGTGCGCTGCCACGACTGCTCGAGCAGCTGATGCGTCGCGGGAAAGCCCGCGCGGCTCGGCGGCGTCAGCGCTCGGGCCAGGCCCGGCACGCTGTATCCCGACGGAGCGACGCTGAACAAGTACGGGAGGCGCCGCACCTGACGGCGCTCGAACCAGTTGGCGAACACCCGGCCCAGGCCCGGAGGAAGTTGCCTGGCATACTCGCGCGCCAGGCGGCGGCCGGGATGGTCGTTGTCGCCGGCCGCGAGTGTCCAGCGGTTGTGATGAACCATGTACAGACCGAACTCGTCGAAGGCCTCGTCGAGGAAGATGCAGATAAAGCGCGCGGCGGGATCGACGGGGACCAGAGAACCGGCGGCGCCGCAATGATGCTGGTCGAGCCAGCGCGCCAGCGCGGAGGAATCGTACAAGACCTGCTGCTCGGGCGTGATCAGGAACGGGACCAGCGGGTACTCGTCCAGATCGTCGTTGGCGGGAGGACGAAGCGCCGTGCGCCGGCGCCGGGCACGTTCGACGAGCATCGAGACACGCAGGTTCTCCAGCCGCGTCCCATCGCGCGGCAGCCGGCGAAACGGCACGTCCGCCTGCGCCAGAAGCGACTCGATCTTGAGCAGGAACGGTGAGAGCTCGGGGCCCCAGACGATGTGGGTTGCGGTCTTCACGAGCGGCGACCATGTCGCAGAACGCGGCTTGGTTCCACCCTTCCCTTCGCAAACCGGCGGCGGTGGTCTAAACAGGTAGCGGGCGCGGGCCGAGGCCGCACCCGAGGAGAGGAACCATGGCTCAACCGATCCTGGCGCCGATGCTGGCGCTGATCCTGTGGACTTTCGTGATCTGGGTGTGGATGTACGCGACGCGCATCCCTGCCATGCGCGCGGCCGGCATCGACCCGGCCAAGATCAAGAGCAAGAGCGATCTCGACGTGCTGCCGGCGAGCGCCAAGCAGGTGGCCGACAACTACAATCACCTGCACGAGCAGCCGGTGCTCTTCTACGCGCTGGTCCTCTGGTGCGTACTGGGTGGAACCGCGGACTCGACCAACGTGGCGTTGGCGTGGACCTACTTCGGCGTGCGCGTGGTGCACAGCCTGATCCAGTGCACGATCAACTTCATCCCGGCACGTTTTGCGGTGTTCACGATCGGCTCGATCGTGCTGTTCGTGATCGCGCTGCGCTGCCTGCCGGCGGCGATGGGCTGAGGGAGCGCGGCGCGAGTCGCGACCTCGTGGTCCCGGCACGCTCACCCGGCGCGCTTGCTTCCCGGATCATAGTCGAATAATTATTCGACTATGTCTTCGGAAGGTTTCCGGCTCAGCTACCACGAGTGCCGCGATGTGCTGTCCCGACGCCTCGCCGAGCCCGCGCCGGGGCGTATCCAACTACTCGCCGGCCCGCGGCAGGTCGGCAAGACGACGCTGCTTCTCGAACTCGCGCAGCAGGTGGGCAAGCAGGCGGTCTACGCCGCGGCCGACGCTCCGGAGGCCGCGTTGCCGGGATTCTGGGAACGGCTTCTTGCGCGCACCGAGGACACCGCCGCTGACCATGGACGTGCGGTTCTGCTGCTCGACGAGGCCCACCTGCTCCACGGTTGGGCCGCGCGACTGAAGGGCGTGTGGGATCAATTTCGGCGCGACAAGGCTCCGGTCCACGTTGTGGCCACCGGCTCGTCGGCGCTCCACCTGGCAGCAGGGTCACGCGAAAGCCTCGCCGGCCGATTCGAGCGTCTGACATTGACGCACTGGCCGGCGCGTTCGGTCGCGCAGGTCTTCGGTGTCGAGCCCGACAAAGCCGCCGACCTCGTCGTGCGCATGGGCTCCTATCCCGGCGCGTTCGCGTTGCGCGACGACATGGTGCGCTGGGCGGCATACGTGCGCGACGCCATTCTGGAACCAGCCATCGGCCGCGACATCCTCGCCCTTGCAGCAGTACGCCGCCCGGCCTTGCTACGTCAGGTTTTCGGCGTAGCGACCTCGTCGCCGGCGCAGATCGTCTCACTGCAAAAGATCCAGGGGCAGTTGCAGGACGCCGGAGCGCTCGAAACCGTCGCCGGCTACCTTGCCCTGCTCGAAGAGGCGTTCTTGGTCGCGCCGCTTGGCAAGTACTCGAAGCAGGCGCCGCGACGCAGAGCGGCGCCGCCGAAGTTGGTGACGCTGAGTAACGCCCTCGTCGCGGTCATGGATCCGCGCGGCATTGTCGACCCCGCGTCCGATCCGGCGCGCTTCGGCGCCCTGGTCGAGAACGCATGCCTGGCGCACGCGTGGAACTGCGGTCAGAGCGTCTGGTACTGGCGCGAGGAACCGCTCGAGGTCGACGCCGTGGTAGAGGGCAGTTGGGGCAAGTGGGCCATCGAGGTGAAGACCGGCGCATTCCAGATGAACGACCTCACCGGTCTGCTCGAGTTTACGCGCCGTCACAAGGGTTTCAGGCCGCTCGTCGTGTGCAGTGCGAATGCGCGAGCGACGGCCGAGCGAGCGCAGGTGGCGTCGATCACGTGGCAGGAGTTCCTGCTCGACGGACCACCCGGAACTGCAACGAACGCGATGTAGCACAGCCCCTGGACGCGGCGTGCGCGCGGGTCCAGGCCGACAGTGCATTTCCTGGAGTCGCGCGTGGAGGCTATGTTCGCACCCATGCAAACCGCGAGCTACTTCCCCGTCGCCTTTCGTCGTGCCGCTCTTTCCTTCGTTGCCGCCGCACTGGCGCTGCTGGCG
>JACRCR010000130.1 GCA_016218925.1 Deltaproteobacteria bacterium
CCCGAGTATGACTTCTTCGAGGTGCTCGATCGTCGCCGCGCCGGATTTGCGCCGGGAATCACGAGCGAGACCGACGCAGCCAATGGCGAGGCTTCCGAGGCGATTCCAGCAGACAGGGCAGCGGGAGAAGTTCCGCCCGGAACGCCGGTGCCCGCCGACCAGTCACGTGCCACCGCCGCCGACGAGGACCCCGCTCTCGACGACGCCTTGCTCCCGATGTCTGGACCCCTCCACGCGGCGGTGATCGTGCCGCCGAAGACCCGGGTCGAGCGTTTCGGCGAAAGGAAGCTGCGCGTGTTGGCAAGCGACGCGGCAGGGCTTCGCATCTCGCGTTCGCTCGAGATCGCGTGGCGGGTAGAGGCGGGCGATGCGGTAGTGGAAGCGAACGGTTCCGGGGTCGCGATGCTGTGCGTGGGAGGGACGGTCGGCGAGGTGCTGGTTGCGGCGACGGTTCGCGAGGGCGATCGCGAAGTCACGGCGACGGCGCAGGCGCAGATCGTCGAAGCGACGGCGGGGACCGAGGCGCCGCGCAGCGGCATTCCCGAACCGGTGCTGATCGAGGAGCCGACCGAGCCGTGGCGCTCGCGGATGATCGAGCGCCGCTGGGAAGTGAACTCCGGCCACCCCGATTTTCGCGAAGCCGTCGAGACGCCGCGTCGTAAGTTGCGCTATCTGGCCGCGTTGTTGGCCAAGGAGGTCGTGCTGCATTCTTTCCCGGCGCCGCAACTCGGGCCGGCACTCGAACGCATGGTCGAGGTGCTGACGATCACCGAACGACGTTTGGAACGCGGTTAGTTGCCTACCTGCCGTTCAGACGCGCCGACAGCCGATCGTCGGTGTGACGCACCTGCCCAAAGTGACGCGCGAGCCCGGCTCCCGTGGTGAGCATTCCGAGCGCGACGACCAGCGCATCGAGCGAGACGGTGCAGGCGAACGCTCCGACGCCGAACAGCAGCAGGTAGCCGACGACGAGGTTGGTCATTCCCCACAGCACGTTGACGAGCGCAGAGGATTCGCCGACGCCCGGGGGCGACGCGAAGGGGCTCTGGAACTTCTCGCCCGAGATCCCCCAGACGAAGTGTGGAACGGCGTTGGCAAGGACCAGCCCCGCCGCGAAGTGTGCCAGGTAAACGTACCAGTGCATCGATCTCCCTCCTTTCGGTGAGTCTTCGCGACAGCGCGCGATGTCAGCCGCCCACCAGCGGCTTCAGCAGTACGATCGAGATTTCGGCCCCATCGCCGAGCTTGTCGCCGAGCGGCGCGGCGGGATCCTGGACCACGTCGCTGCGCACGAACAGGCGCACTTCGGCGCGCAGCTTTCCGTCGGCCTTGAGAGCCTTTCGCCGGAAACGCTGATCGCAGCGTTCGGCCAGGCAATGCAGCAACCCTTCGCCGGTCACGCCCTCGGGCAGGTCGATATCGAGCGGGCCGCGCGCCAGTTCGCGCTCGAACTCGGGCAGTCCCCAGCGACCTGAGAGTTTCACTGTCACCAGCGCTCTGGGCATTGCATCTCCTTCGACGCCGGCGCGCCTGGCCGCACCTATCGAGGCCCCGGCCCGCGGAACGGTCTCCAGCACTGCTCGACCAGTTCGATTTCGTCGCGCCACCACGGCTTGCCGTGCAGCGCCGGCATCCGCGCCATCTCCCAGCTCTTCGGGATCACGTTCTCTTCGCGCTTCCAGGGGCCGATCCTGTAGCGGTCGAGCAGGTACTCTCTGCCGAGTTCGGGGTTGAGCGGGCAGGCCACGTACATTCCGGCCAGCCCTCGGAGCATGCAGATGTTGCAACGCGTGCAGCGGACGATCTCGTTCTCGCGGCCCTGCGCGAGCTTGCGCGGGTAGTCGGGGTCGCACAGCAGTTGGCGGCCCAGTGCGGAGATGTCGTAGGCACCGGCCGCGATGTCACTCTCGGCCTTTACCGGGTCGTGCTGCGAGACCACCATTACCGGAATCGCAAGCTCGTGTTTGAAGGTGATGCCGTGCTCGGCCATGTGTTCGGCACGATCGGCATCCGGGATCTGGTGGCCGCTCTCTTCCAGCCCTGCGCCGTCGGACAGGTGGATGAAATCGGCTCCGCGCGCCTGCAGGTCACGCGCGACATCGACCATCTCTTCGCGAGTGAGGCCGCCTTCCATGTGTTCCTCGGCGCTGATCCGCACGCCGACCGGGATTCCGCGGCACGCGTAACGCGTCGCTTCCATCAGCTCGTTCAGGAAGCGCTTGCGATTGCGCCACTCTCCGCCGTACAGATCGGTCCTCTTGTTGGTCAGCGGCGACAGGAACTGGTGGCAGAGAAATCCGTGAGTGGCGTGGATCTCGATCATGTCGAACCCGCACAGCACAGCCAGTTGGCAGCTGCTCGCGAACTCTTTCTGCTCCGCACGAATCTCGGCGACGCTCATTTCGCGCGTCATCGGGCCGACGGTTACCATGCGCGAGCGCATGTCCACCTCCAGCACTCGTGCGAAGGCGTCGAAGGCCTTCTCGGTTGCGATTTCGTACGGCAGATTCGCGGTGGGTGCAGGGGCCAGGTCGTCGGGATCGTAGGGAGTACACTGGCGTCCCAGCCCGGGCGACATCTGCGCGCACGCGACCGAGCCGAAGTAGTGAATGCGTTCGGCGTACAGTGTCGGGCCGATCTGGTGGCCGGGATTGTACAGGACCATGCTGCGACCCATCGGGAAGCGGGCAGCAAGTTTCGTGGCGAGGAAGACGCCGCTGGTCACCAGACCCGCGCCGCCTTTGGCGCGGGCGCCGATGTAGGCGAGCGTCTGCTCGGTGACTTCGCCGTTGTAGCCGCTCATGAACTCCTGCATCGGCGCCACCGCGATGCGGTTCTCGAGCCGGACATCCCCGATCCTGATGGGAGAGAGCAGGTGCGGAAACTTCGATGCGGGCTCAGTCATCATTTGTCTCCGTTCGGGCCTCCGCTCGGGTCTCCGTTCGACTCGCGGCGTCGATCGACGACAACGCCGGTTCCGTCAATACTTGTACTTCTGTTCGAGCGCGTTATACGCGGGCACGTCCAGAAACTCGTTGAAGAACTTCCACAGTTGCATCAGCTTCTCGGGTTCGGCGAACAGCGGCGTGCCGGTCTCCTTGAACTTCTCCAGTGCGTCCTGGGTCGCCAGTACCGCCGGACCGATGCACACCGAGGGATAGATCGCGATCGCGTAGCCGAGTTCGCGTAGTTCGGAGACCGGCAGAGGCGGAGTGAGCGGCCCCACGTTGATCATGCACGGGGTCGACGGAAAGCGCCGGGGCACTTCGCTGATGTGCTCCATGGTCTGCTGTCCGTCGGCGAACACCACGTCGGCGCCGGCTCCGGCGTAGGCCGACAAGCGATCGAGCGCGGCCGGCAGCCCCTCGACGGCGATCGCGTCGGTGCGCGCGATGATCACGAAGTCCTCGCTGGCGCGGCCGTCGACGGCCGCGCGGATCTTGCCGACCATCTCGTCTTTGGGGATTACGTGCTTGTTGGCCATGTGCCCGCAGCGCTTGGGCCACATCTGATCCTCGATGTGCATCGCCGCCGCGCCGGCCCGCTCGTATTCCCGCACCGCGCGCATCACGTTGAGCGCGTTGCCGTAGCCGGTGTCGCCGTCGGCGATCAGTGGAATGGGCGCCGCGTCCGACAGCGCGCGGACGTTGCCGAGCATCTCGGTCATGGTCAGCAGGCCGAGGTCGGGCAGCCCCAGCGTCGAGGCCGCGGTGCAGTAGCCGCTCATGTACATGCACGGGAATCCCGCCGCGTGGACGAGTTTCGCCGTAAGCGCGCTGTAGACTCCCGGGGCGACCACGAACTCGCGCCTCGCCAGCATCTCTCGCAACTGTTTGTTCTTGCTCATGGGGCTACCGGATCTGCACGATGTCGAGATTCCTGTTCATCACGTAGCGTACCCGCGGACGGGTCGCCGCTTCCGGGCGCAGCACGAAGGTTCTTTCCGACCTCAGTTGTCTGGACACCTCACTGCTCGAATCTTCCCGGTTCCCGAAGGTCCTGCACGATGTCGGGCAGACTTCCACGCAGCGCGGCTGGTCACCGCGGCCGAGCCGGTCCACGCAGAAATTGCACTTCTGGACGATCCTTTCGTAGCCGCGCAGCTCGCCGACGCCGTAGGGGAGCGGAGTGTCGGGGAAATAGAACTGCTCGCGCTCGATGTACCAGCGGGCGTCGTAGGGACACGCGGTCGCGCAGGCACGGCAACCGATGCACTCGTCGTAATCGACCAGCACCAGACCATCGGGGCTGCGGTAGGTCGCTCCGGTCGGGCACGCCTCCTCGCAGGGCGCGTCTTCGCAGTGGTTGCACAGTACCGGCAGGAACAGCCGCGTTGCTCGCGGTGTCTTGCCGTACTCCTTCTGCAGGACGTGTCCCCAGAAGACTCCCGGCTGGGTGCCATGCTCGGCCTTGCAGCCCATCGTGCACGCGTTGCAGCCGATGCACATATCCAGGTCGATGATCATCTCGTAAGCGGCCATGCTGCCCTCCGCGGCGCGATCGTCACGCTTTGTAAACCTTCACTTTGGCGCAGAAGTCGATCTGTCCCGACAGCGTATCGACCATGTCCCAGTCGAAACGGATGAGCGAGTTCAGGTGCACGCCTTTGCCTCGCGAGACGTGCTTGTCGCGACCCCAGCGGCCGCCGATTCCGAAGGTGGCGACGACCTGTGGATGCACGCACTCGGTCACCCGTGCGCGGCCCTTTACCCGGTTGACGTCCGACTCCACCCACACCATGTCTCCATCGTTGATGTTCTGACGCCGAGCGACGCTGGTGTGGATCATCACCGAGTAGTCGAGCGGGTTGCGCTTTACGATGTCGTCGACCCACGGGTTCTCCATCGAGATGGTGTGGCCGAGCAATGGCGCCTTGCTGAAGGCGGTGTAGAGGTCGTACTGGCGATCGTCTATTCCGTGCGAGCGACACGGGTGCCACTGCGGCATCGGGTGGTAGTAGGAAGTGTCCCACCACTCCATGCCGAGCTTGTCGGTCATCGCCCGCACCTGCTTGCCGGCGTCGATGAAGTGCTCGAAATAGACCGGGATGCGCGCCTTCATGAAGCAGCCGGGAAACGCTTCCTGCGGTGTCTTGTCGTAGAAGTGCACCGCGCCGTGATCGCGGAAGACATCCGGGTTGAAGGTCTCGTCGTTGGTGAGCAGACACACGGTGCGCTTGCCGATCTCTTCGGTCGTGTATTTCCGGTTCGGATCGAGCGCGAGAGTGGGGGAGTTGACCAGCCCGGTGTTGAAGTTGATCAGCCGGTTGACCTCGGGAACGATCCCGAGCCTTTCGGCCACCTCCATCATGAAGTCGGCCCAGTGTCCGACGCCGGGCGGAGGATCGACGACCGGCTGGACGATCTGTCCGTACCAGGGGCCTGGCCCGGGACTGATGAACCCGGCCGGCATGTTGGCCGGGAACATCCACCAGCGTTCGAAGTCGTGCGCCTCGGGGATCACCAGGTCGGCGAATTGGTTGGTCTCGTCGATCTGCCACGCGAACGACAGGATGAAGTCGACCTTCTTCAACGTGTCGGCCACCGCGCGCGGGTCGTTGGTGGTCATCATCGGGTTGAAACGGAAGATGGTCAGGAATTCCGGGGCGTACGGGATCGCGTACTTGGCCGGGTCGTTCATCGTCAGCAACGGGATGGTATTGCGGAAGTTCGAGCACGGCATCAGTTCCATCAGCTCGAGGCTCTCGGGAGCGCGGACCTCTTCGGCCGGGTAGGTGCTGATGAAATCGGTGACGTGCGCCATCACGTCGCACAGGTTGCTGACGATCAGGCCGTCATCCGACTCGGTGACGTTCCACATGCCGAAAGGTCCGTTCGGATGCGTGCCGAGCAGGCCGCCGGGAACGTTCATCGCCCCGACCAGGATGTTGGGAAGGATGATCGAGTAGACGTTCCAGAAGCCGTTCTTGTGATGGCTGCCGCCGCGCTTGGTTTCGGTGCAGGCCGGACGATGCGGGAGTACGTGGCCGTCGTACACGATGGTCGCGCCGATCTGCGCGGCCTCGCCGAATTCTCTCGCGAAGCGCCGTATCGTGTCCGGCGGCACCGATGTGATACGCGAGACCGTCTCGGCGTCGTATTTCTTCAGGTGCTCCTTCAGGAGCTCGAATGCCGGACGGCACGAGGCGCCTTCGACCTCGTAGCAGCCTTCGAGGGCCTGATCGCGCGCGGACTCGTCGCTGTAGGGCTTGGCCTCTCCGGCGGCGAGGTCCCACACCAGCGGTTTGTTTGTCGCACGGTCGCGGACGTAGTGGCCGTCTTGCGCGATCAGATATGACGCGTTGGTGTTCCTGGCCAGAAACGGCCGATCGTAGATGCCAAGCTCGTTGACGAGCACGTTGGCAACGCCGATGCCGAGCGCGCCGTCGGTGCCGGGGATTATCGGGATCCACTCGTCGGCCTTGGCGGCCGCGTGACTGCAGATCGGATCGATGACCACCAGCTTGGCGCCGCGCTTGCGCGCTTCGGCCATGTCGCGGATGCCGACCATCGGGTTGTTGTTGGCGCCCAGCCCGTACTGCGAGCCCCACTGAACGATGTAGTTGCAGCGTGGCAGGTCCGGTTCCGAATTTACCGAGCCGAGAGTCGCGAACAGCACGGTGTGCAGGCCGCCGCCGCACATCGTGGCGCTGTACCAGGCGTAGTTGGGGGAGCCGAACGCGGTGGCGAACGCGTACTGGTAGAAATGGTTGTTCAGATCCATCGAGGCCATCACCAGCTTGCGCGGGTCGTCGGCGTGGACCTTGCGCAGGCGCTCGACGACGATGTCCATGGCCTCGTCCCAGCCGATCTCCTTCCACTTCGGATCGACGTTGATGCCTTTCTCCGGATTGGTTCGGAGCAGCGGCCTGGTGACCCGGTTCGGGTGGTACAGATCGGCGATGCGCGCCAGCGACTTGCCGCAGCACTTGCCGAGCGAACTGTACACGCGCGGATCGCCCTTGGATCCGACCAGTTTGCCGTCCTTGCGATGGATCTGGATGGCACAGGAGGGGAAGCAGCCGTAGCAGGTCGTGGAGACCCACGCGTCATCCATTCGTGTCGGGTTCAGCACTTGAAATCCCTCCTGTCGCGCAGCGGCCGTTATGCCAGCGCGCGATGTGTTGCCGTCAGATCACCGGCGCGTACACGCCGGCCCTGAGCAGTGCGGAGCGAAAGCTCACGTCGCCAACCAGCCGCAGCGCAACCGCGGCGACGAGCAGCACGCCGGAGAACGCACCGGCGCCGCGGAAAAGATAAGCGAGCATCACCAGGGCCAGCGGCCATCCCAGACCTGCCAGCAACGCGCCGCCGTGAAAGAGCTGGCGCAGGTTGCCGGTAGTCAGCAGGCGCACCGATTCCTGCGCGGCCTCCGAGCGCGGCGCAGGCTGCGCCAGCATCCGGGTCAGCGCCAGCGTGGAGCACAGCAGCGCTATCACGATCCCGCATTCGCGCGGATGCGCTGCCATGCCGCCGCCGGCGAGCGACAGCATCGTCGTCAGCAGCAGGCCCGCCGAGGTGAGCGAATGCAGCACGAAGAGGATCGGGAGAAGGGAGGTGTTCCAGAACGGCACTGCGTTGATCGAAGAGAACAGGATGCCCGCGTACGCGACGACGACGAAGGTGCAGACCAGTGCCAGCGCCCGCAGCATCAACACCGTTATGCCGTCGCCCTGGAAGAGCAGCGCGGCGGCTCCTGCCAGGACCAGGCCCGCGGTGAAGAGCGCGCCTCGGTTCATCCACGTACGACTCGATTCGGTGATCACGCGCCACGAGCGCCGCGGATGTCCGAGATGCGCGAACAGTGCGCCGGCGCCGATCAAGACCAGCGCCAGCCCCGCCACGCCGCCTGCGCGCGAGCCCGCCAGGAAGGCGATGAGATACATCGCGGCGCCTACTCCTTCGGCCGACATGGCGAGCGGCACCATTGCGTCCAGATCCTTGTCGGCTGTCCTGAACCCGACCGTGAATTCGTTCAGCATGGGCTTCCTCCTGATGACGGTCCCTGGCGCGCACGGCGCCCTGCTTTGCTAGCGGACGATAACCGCCGCCCTGCGCTCGATCGCGCGCTGTCTCACCTGCCACTGCGTGTACTGCGGGTTGTAGCGTTCAAGCCCGCTCTCGGGATTGCGGATGCACTTGACCTTCAACCCCTGAAAGATGCGTGCAAAGCATCCGCGGTTGCAGCGATCGCAGGTCGTGATGTCGGCGAGCTTCCCGTCTCTGACCTTTCTTGCCCAGTCGGGGTCGGCGATGAGCTGCCTTCCCAGGGAAATCATGTCGGTCATTCCGTCACTCACGGCTTTCTCCGCCGCCGCCGGATCGTGGATCGACGGAGTTACGACCGTCATCGCGGTGAGTTTCTTGAAGCCGGCCGCTTCGTCGATCATCGAGCCGGGCTGGTCGGGGATCGTGTATTTCAGCGATTCGAAGCATCCATCGCCGACGTGAAGGTAGTCGACGCCCTCGTGCTCCAACTGCTCCACGACTGCGCAGGTGTCCTGGTAGGTGGTTCCGCCCGGGGTGTGCTCGTCGGCGCTGAGTCTGACCCCGAGCGCCATTTCGTCGCCGACGGCGGCTCTTACCTTGCGCACGAGTTCGAGCAGGAAGCGCATCCGATTGTCGAGGCTGCCGCCGTAGCGGTCGGTGCGCAGATTGAAACGCGGAGATAGGAACTCCGAGAGCAGGAATCCGTGCGCGGCATGGATCTCGAGCCCGTCGAACCCGACGGCGCGCGCCATCATCGCGGCCTTGACGAAGCTGATCTGCTCGCGCTCGATCTCATCGATTGACATCTCGCGTGGCAGTTCGCCGACCATGAACGGTGCGAACGGCTCCAGGCAGTTACGCGGGACCATTTCCGCCGGCACCCGGTAGCTGACCGCCGAGGGGCCGACCGGTTGCAGGCCGGCGCGAAGCGAAGATCCCTGGATGCCCACTCCGAGATTGAGCTGGACGAAGGTCTTGGCGCCGAAGGCGTGGATCGTCTCGACCAGCTCGGCCAGTCCGAGCATGTGGTGCGTGTCGTAGAGGCCCATCACGTTGAGCGGGCAGTTGTCCTCGGCCCAGTGGCTGGCAAGCACGTGCTCGGTGACGATCAGACCGACGCCGCCGCGCGCTCGCGCGGCGTAGTAGGCCATCTGCTGTTCGCTGACGTAGCCTCGGTCGCAGTACTGGGTGACCATCGGCGCCATCGCGATGCGGTTGCGGATCGTGACCTTCCCGATTCGTATCGGTTCGAACAGCTTCGGGAATCGCACCTGGCTCACCTCCCCGAGGGACTGCCCTCGACCTTCGAGTCGCGTTTGCCGCGACGCGCGGAAGATTGTTTGTCCAGTGACGGGGCGGCTTGAATGCCGCGCCAGAAGATTCGCAGCGTGGACCTGACCAGTTCTTCGTGACTGACGTCGCCGACGAAGCCCGAGCGGATTTCCTGTACCGGCAGTACGATGACCCCTGTCAGCGATGTCCACAGCGCGACCGCGGTAGTCCAGGGGTCGCAGGACTGGATCGAACCTTGCGCGATACCCGCTTCGATGACGCCCGAGAGAAGTTCCAACGCCTCCTTGCCGAGCTCCGTCCATTCGGTTCGCAGCGCATCGGAGACGCTGGTCTTGAATGAAGGGTGCTCGACCACGAAGAGGAGCCGGAAGTAGTCGGGTCTGCGCAAGTAGAAGCCGTAGTAAGCGTCGATCAGCCGTTCGAGCCGCTCGAACGCCGGCAGCGCGGGCGCCGCCGGATGGTCGGCGGTCTTCAGCACCTCGACCAGGCTGCGGCTGACATCGACCAGGAGCGCCAGACACAGTTCCTGCTTGCCGCTGAAGTGCAGATACAGGGCGCCTTTGCTGAGCTCGGCGCGCTGCGCGATCTGGTCCATCGTGCTCGCCGACATCCCCCATTCCAGGAACACCGCGCGGGCAGCGTCGAGAATGGACTGGCGGCGGGCGTCCTTTTCCCTGGTGCGCCGGCGCGCTCTTGCGGCGCGGGGGTGGGAGGGGTGATCGGCGGTAGCTGACTGTTGATCCATAGTATGACCCGGAGTCCGAAACTGACCAAGCGTCTACCAGACTGGTCGCGGGTCCGTCAAGCGCCGCGGCCGGTGCAGTCGCCAAACGCGACGGACAAGTGGCCGGACCCCCAAAGCCCGGGTCTCAACCAATTGAGTTTGCGGGGGGCTGCCTATCGGGCGTGATACCCGGTGGCGCTGTCCCCGATTGCGTGGTGCCGGGCGAGGCCGGCCGGTCCGGCGCATGCGCGCAGGCGGTCACCGATCCCTGTACCCACCGCCTCACCGCGAGCGGTCGAGCAAGCAATCGAAAGCCGCGACTTGACCCCCACCCTCAGAGCGGACATGTCGCAAGCCGCGACTTGACCCCCACCCTTGGACCCCCACCCTTGGACCCCCACCCTTGACCCCTTCTCAGGCGAGGTCTTTGAGGAAGTCTGCCAGAAGTCGATCGGCGATCAGCAGGTGCTGCACGGTCCAGGTCTCGACGAACAGGCTGAGCGTTTGGCAGGAGTTGACCAGTCCGGCCGACAACTCGTGTTCCACCTGCAGCAACTGATCGAGCAGGTGATCGTGCTGGGCCTTATGCGTCGTGTAGCCGCCGTAGCCGTTGGCGCGCATCAGCCGTTCTTCCCAGTCGAAGTGCTGGCGCGAAAACGCGATCAACGCCGCAATGGACTTCGCGACTTCCTGGCGGGGGCCGTTTGCGCTGATGAGCAACTGCAGTTCGCCGGCGCATGCCACCAGATGCTGGTGCTGCATGTCCATCTGGTCGAAACCGAGCACCAACTCCGGCCGCCAGGCGAGCGTCTTGGAAGCAAGCCAGGGTGAGCTGCCGCTGCTCATATGGCCCTCGCAATAGCGTCGATGATGCGGCCGATTTTCAGCGCGTAACGCATTCGCGAGGACTGCTCGTCGAAAAGCCGCGCCGTGTCAATCCTGCCGGTGGCTGAGCGTGCGCCGGTCTGATAGTCAGGCGGCGTTTCGCGGCAGGGGCCCTAGCCAACGCGATATCCGTCCGCAGCATGGCGAAGGGGGGACCGGGGATGGCGCAGACACAGCGATACGACGTGGTGGTCATCGGTGCGGGGATTGCCGGATTGGGCGCAGCGGCCCTGCTCGCGCGCAACCTCGGCAAGAAGGTCCTGGTCGTGGAGCGCGCTCCGTTCATCGGCGGGCGTGCGGTGTCGTTCGTCGGCCAGGGCGACAAGGTGACGGTCGACGGAATTGAACTCGATGCGAGCGGATTGAAACAAGCGCTCGGCCATGCCCGAAGTTTCGTCTCCGATACCGAGCCCGATCTGCAAACGATCTTCGAGAAGGGGCTGCTCGACGGCTACACGTTCGAGGCGGGCGGTCACGGACTGTTCTGGGGCAACCAGTCGCGGGTCAGGTGCCTGCTCGATCACCTGGGAGAGCCGGTCGATCTGCCGACCAACACCGGCTTCGGGTTCGTCGATCACGCCCACGCCAACGCGACGTATCAGGTCGCGCCGCGGCAGAAGTACCCGTGGATGTCCGACGAAGGGTACGCCAAGACGATGGAGGCGCTACGCGACATGGCGATGGCCACCGTCGAGGACGCGGCCGAGATCATGGACATCTCGCTGGCCGAGTGGCTCAGACCGAAGAACCTCCACCCGGACGCGTACGACTACATCAAAGTGCTGGCTTCGTCGCAGACGGCGCAGGCCGAACCGGCGATGATGCCGGCGGGCGACTTCCTCCCGTATATGTCGATCGCCCGCTCGGTGGGCATGAACCTGATAACCGGCTCGGTAGCCACCGCGCACGAGCCCGGAACCATCGCGATCCCGCAGGCGATGGAGAAGGCTCTGCTGGAGCACGGCGGGCAGGTGCGGCGCAGTACGGCCGTGGATCACGTGATCGTCGAGAACGGCAAGGCTACCGGCGTGGTTCTGCGCACGGCGGCGGGCCTGGAGACCGTCACCGCCGGCGCTGTCATCTGCACGATCCCGCCCAAGTACATTTTCAGCGTGTTGCCGCGCGACCCGTTCCCGGCCGACTGGGTGAAGTTGCTGGAAGAGGAGTTCTGGGGCGCCGGGTTGCTGTCGGCCTACATCGGTCTCAAACGCGACATCTGGAAGGACAAGGGCATCGACGAGCGCAGCTTCATCTACATGCCGGGGGCCATTCGCGGCGAAGGTTACATCGGCGATGTCGACGTCGTCATCTGGGGGATGGGGACGGTCGCGCGGCGCTCGCCGCAGGGCAAGCGTACGTTCGAGTTTTCGGTGGCGCTCACCGACGAGGAGATGCGCGACCCGAAGAAGGTCAAGCGCGTCACCGACTGGTGCGACGAGTGGTTCAAGAAGACCTTCCCGACCTGGAAGGAGGATGTCGAGTTCTGCATCTGGACGCCGTCGCCGGAAGCCTACGGCCTGTGGCGGCCGGTGGGGGCCGAGCGCCCGGACGTAAAGTCGCCGCACGTCGAGGGGCTGTATTTTGCCGGAGACCAGTACGGCAAGAGGCTGTGGGGCGGCGGCGTGGACGGCGCGTCGCTCAGCGCGGTGATGTGTGTGGACGCGATGACGGGGTCGAATCTGGAAGACGAAGTGTTTCCGGCGCATCATAGAGGACTTGCGCGGGGCTGAAGCGTCCCGCGGTGTGAGCCACAGACCATGAGAGTAGTTTCCAGCAAGCCCTCTTCGCCCGACACTCAGCCTGCGACCGCGCGCACGATCCGCAAGTCGGCCAAGCTCGCCAACGTCTTCTACGACATCCGCGGTCCGGTCCTCGAGCGCGCGCGACAGATGGAGGAAGAAGGGCACAAGATCATCAAACTGAACATCGGAAATCTCGCGGCCTTCGGCTTGGAGCCGCCCGACGAGATCGTGCAGGACATGATCCGTAACCTGCCCGAGGCCGCCGGCTACACCGATTCCAAAGGCATGTTCGCTCCGCGCAAAGCGATCATGCACTACACCCAGCAGAAGGGCATCGCCGGCGTGACCATCGACGATGTCTACATCGGCAACGGCGCGTCCGAACTGATCGTGATGTCGATGAACGCGCTGCTCAACGACGGCGATGAAGTGCTGATCCCGGCGCCGGACTATCCGCTCTACACCGGCGCGGTCGCGCTGTCGGGCGGCACGCCGGTCCACTATCTGTGTGACGAAGCGTCCGGATGGCTGCCGGATCTGGCGGATATCAGCCGCAAGATCACCGCTGCCACCAAGGCGATCGTCGTCATCAACCCGAACAACCCCACCGGCGCACTGTATCCGGTCGAGACCCTGCGCGGCATGGTCGAGATCGCCCGCCGTCATCAGCTCGTGGTGTTCGCCGACGAGATCTACGACAAGACGCTCTACGATGGTGCCGAGCACACCAGCATCGCCTCGCTGGCCGAGGATGTGCTGTTCCTGACGTTCAACGGTCTGTCCAAGAACTATCGCGCCTGCGGGTACCGTGCCGGCTGGATGGTGGTATCGGGCGAGAAACGCCATGCGGCCGACTACGTCGAAGGCCTGAACATGCTGGCATCGATGCGACTTTGCTCCAATACGCCGGGCCAGCTCGCGATCCAGACCGCACTGGGTGGCTACCAGAGCATCAACGATCTGGTGGCCTGTGGCGGCCGCCTGGCGCGCCAGCGCGACCTCGCCTACGAACTGCTGTGCGCGATCCCGGGCGTGACGTGTCAGAAGCCGCAGGCCGCGCTCTACTGTTTCCCGCGTCTGGACCCGAAGGTCTATCCGATCCACGACGACGAACGCTTCGTGCTGGAACTGCTCGAGGCAGAGCGCGTGCTGGTTGTGCAGGGCTCGGGCTTCAACTGGCCGCGCCCCGATCATTTCCGCGTGGTCTTCCTGCCTCACGAGGACGATCTGCGCGTGGCCATCGGCCGCATCGCCCGCTTCCTGGAACAGTACCGCAAGCGCTGCCGCGCCTGATCCAACCCACTTCGCGGCTGCGGCTACGCTCGTGGCCGGGCCTTCGATGATCTTGGATTGCCGGGGGCTTGACCTTGGGCATGCCAAGGCAGTATCCAGAGCATCGGTCGGCCTGCGATAACGGCGGTCGGTTTCGGATGGTCTTCGAGAGCTGTGGCCGGCGTCGCCGGCCCGCGAGGGCCCGGGCCGATCGCGATGGAGGATGCAATGCTAAAGTCACTTCGCCTCGTTCTTTGTTCCTTCCTGCTGGTGGCGGCCGGTGTCCAGGCTGCCGGCGCTTTCGGCAGTGGCATGCCGGCCTCCGACGTAGCCAACGAGAAGCTCGTCCGCAAGCTCTACGAGACTTTCGTGAACGAGTGGAATGCCCATCGCGTAAACGACATGGCCGACTTGTGGGCCATAGACGGCGATCACGTCGATCCGGACGGCCGCATGGTCAAAGGCCGCGACGAGGTTCGCGCACTGTTCACCAAGCAGCACGAGGTCGTGTTCGCCAAGACCAAGCTGACGCTCACGGTTGCCAGCGTGTGGTTCGTCTCCGAGGATATCGCGCTGGTGGACGGAACCTACGCGATCACCGGAATCGTCGACCCCAAAGGCAATGAAATCGCCGAGCGCAAGGGCTTGCTGACGTCGATCCTGCTCAAAGAGAAGGGGAACTGGTTGATCGAGGCGAGCCGCCTGATGATTCCGGCGCCGCTTCCGTGGCGTCGAGACTGAAGAGCGACCTGGCGGCCACGCGGCGGGTAGCCGCGTGGCCGCGCCGGTGACGACCGCGTTGGGAATGCTCGCGGGGCCTCGCTACAAACCCCGCCCATGAACTACGACCTCAAGCTGACGGGGGGCCGCGTGATCGACGGTAGCGGCGCGGCCGGCCGCCGCGCCGACGTGGCGATCTCAGGCGATACGATCACCGCAGTGGGCGACCTGACCGGCCTGGAGGCGGCGCGCACGCTCGACTGCACCGGACGCGTCGTCGCGCCGGGTTTCATCGACATCCACAGCCACGCCGACTTTCTGGTACCGGGCGCCGACCACGGCGCGCTGCTCGAGCCGTTCGTGCGCCAGGGCATGACGACCCTGGTTGGCGGTAACTGTGGCTTCAGTACCGCGCCGATCACCGAGCGCACGCGCGCGTCGGTGATCGAGTCGAGCCTGCTGTTCTCCGACGACGTGATCGACCTGCGCTGGGAGACGATGGGCGAGTTCTTCGCGGCGCTGGAGCAAAGCGGAGTGGCGCTCAACGTCGCCGCACTGGTCGGCCACGGCACGGTGCGCGCGGCGGTCAGCGGACTTCTCAACCCTGCCGCGCCTTCGCCCGACGAGCTGCGTCAGATGGAAGCGCTGGCGCGCGCGGCACTCGACGAAGGGTGCGTCGGTATCAGTACCGGGCTCGGCTATCCGCCGGGTATCTTTGCAGCCGAAGACGAATTGGCGGCCTTTGCAGGTTGGGCAGCCGCTGCGGACAAGATCTTCACCTCCCACCTTCGTGCGTATAGCTGGATCAGCCCCGTCTACCACAGCGATCCCGGCGTGACCCCGCACAACATCGAGGCGATCGAGGAAATCCTCCGCGTGGCCGAGCGCGGCAAGTCCCGGCTGCAGATCAGCCACATGATCTTCGTCGGCAAGAGCACCTGGCCTACGGTCGAGCGCGCCGTCGAAATCATCGAACGTGCGCGCCAGCGCGGTCTCGACGTCGCGTTCGACGCGTTCCCCTACACGGCCGGCAACACAACGGCCAGTGTGCTGTTCCCGCCCGAGGTGCTGCCGTTCCTGGAGACGGTGCTGGCCAGCCCCGAGACGATGGAAGGTCTGGTGGCGATGGCTGAGGCGATGTTCGGCCAGATCGGATTCAACCTCGAAGACATCCAGATCATGAACGCCAACGCGGCCGAGTTCGATCGCTACAACGGATGGTTCGTCGGCGCTGCGGCCACTGACGCCGGCATGGGCATCTGGGAGTTCTACGCCAAGATGGTCGTGGCAAGTCACCGCAACGCGCGCGTGCTGATCCACAAGTACAGTGGCGATGCGCAGGACGAACGCGCGCTGCGCACGATCCTCGCCCACCCGCTGTGTACCATCGAGACCGATACCTTGCTGGCGGCGGGCGGGCATCAGAACCCGGCCAGTTACGGAACCTTCCCGCGCGTGCTCTCCACCTACGTGCAGCGCGGCCTGTTCTCGCTCGAAGAAGCGGTGCACAAGATGACCGGAGCCGCCGCCGAGCGTCTGGGTTGGAGCGATCGCGGCTACGTGCGGCCGGGCTGCGCCGCCGATCTGGTGGTCTTCAACCCGGCCACGCTCGCCGACACCGCCACCTTCGAGAACCCCGCGCGCTTCCCGATCGGGATCGAAGGGGTCTTCATCGGCGGCCGTCAGGTCATCGACGGCGATCGCTACGATGCCGGCGCCAAGGCCGGCCGCGTGATCCGGCGCTGAGGAAAGTCTCTGGCGCAAGGTAGCGCAAGCAAGGTCGACGTTCTGGTTGTGGGAGCGGGAGCCGCAGGGCTGATGTGCGCTGCAACCGCGGCGGCGCGCGGCCGTAGCGTAGCGGTTCTCGAACACGGCCGGCAGCCCGGGAGGAAGATCGCGATCTCGGGCGGCGGCCGTTGCAACTTCACCAACCTGCGCACGACGCCGGCGTCGTTCCTGTCCGACAATCCCGATTTCTGCCGCTCGGCACTGGCCCGTTACATTCCCGCGGATTTCGTCGCGTTGGTCGAGCGCCACGGCATCGCCTGGCATGAGAAGCAGGGCGGCGAGCTCTTCTGCGACCACAGCGCGCGTGAGATCGTCGCGATGTTGCTTGCCGAGTGTGAACGGAGCGGCGCGCAGGTCGTGCTTGGATGCCACGTCGAGAGTGTCGAGCGCAGCGCGCGCAGGGAAGGTGCTCGGCGCGACGATCCGGTCGAGATCGCCGAGCGCGCCGGTGGCCGCGCGACGGGCGCAGCAGGTGTGGCGGGTTCGGACGCCGGTGGCTTCAGAGTCGAGACCAGCCGCGGCACCTTCGAGTGCAACTCGCTGGTGGTGGCCACCGGCGGTCTTTCGGTGCCGG
>JACRCR010000016.1 GCA_016218925.1 Deltaproteobacteria bacterium
CGGACTCACCAATCTGAGCCGCTGGATGACGGCGCTGAGCGCGCGCCCCGGGTGCCGCGCTGGCGTCAAGGTCCCGGTCGACTTGTCGGCGCTGATGGAAGCCGCTGCGACCGACAGCTCAACCGAGGATTTCGTCAAGGGAGCGCGCACCATTCTGAACACCGGCAAGGATGCCGGCTCGAGTGCGGGTGACAAGCAGGAGTGAAGCAAGCCGGCGCCGGCCGCCGCGCGGATACCGCCGCAAGCAAGGAGCCCGTCGCCGAGGGCTCGTCGGAGAAGACAATGAGCAAGCCCGAGTTCGTCTACCAGGATATGTTTCCGCACGGCAAGGACACGACCGAGTACCGTCTGCTCACCAAGGACTTCGTTTCGATCGAGCGCTTCGGCGAACACGAGATGCTGGTCGTCGATCCCGCCGCGCTCTCGTACCTGACCCGGCAGGCGCTGCGCGATACGTCGTTCCTGCTGCGCGAGAAGCACCTGCGCCAGGTCGCCGCGATCCTCGACGACCCGAAAGCTTCCGAGAACGACCGCTACGTGGCACTCACGTTGCTGCGCAACGCCGAGGTTTCCGCCGAAGGCATCCTGCCGTTTTGTCAGGACACCGGCACCGCCACCGTGATCGGCAAGAAGGGCCAGCGAGTATGGACCGGCGCCAACGACGCGGAGGCCATCTCGCGCGGGGTCTTCGAGACATACCAGCACGAGAATCTGCGCTACTCGCAGAACGCCCCGCTCGACATGTTCCGCGAGGTAAACACCGGCACCAACCTGCCCGCGCAGATCGACCTCTACGCCACCGACGGCGATGCCTACGAGTTCCTGTTCATCGCCAAGGGCGGAGGATCCGCCAACAAGACCTTCCTGTTCCAGGAGACCCGCGCACTGCTGACCCCGGAAGGGCTCGAGCGCTTCTTCAAGGAGAAGCTGCACATGCTCGGCACCGCCGCGTGCCCGCCCTACCATCTCTCATTCGTGATCGGCGGGACCTCGGCGGAGGCCTGCCTGAAGACCGTCAAGCTCGCCTCCGCCAAGTCTCTCGACGATCTTCCCACCGAAGGCAACGCCCACGGTCGCGCGTTCCGCGATCTGGCCGCCGAGAAGAAAGTGCTCGAACTGGCCGAGGCCTCCGGCATCGGCGCGCAGTTCGGCGGCAACTACTTCGCGCTCGACGCGCGCGTGATCAGGCTGCCGCGGCACGGCGCGTCGTGTCCGGTCGGAGTAGGCGTATCGTGCTCGGCCGATCGCAACATCAAGGCCCGCATCGACCGCGCGGGGCTGTGGGTGGAGAAGCTCGAGACCGACCCGGGTCGCTTCATTCCCGATGCGCTGCGTGTCGTGAAGACCTCGGGCACGGTGCGCATCGATCTGAGTCGGCCGATGAAGGAGATCCTGGCCGAGCTCGGCAAGCATCCGGTGACCACGCGGCTATCGCTCAGCGGTACCCTGGTAGTGGCGCGCGACATCGCGCACGCCAAGCTCAAGGAACGAGTCGATCGCGGCGAAGGGCTTCCCGATTACTTCAAGGACCACGCGGTCTACTACGCCGGCCCGGCCAAGACCCCCAAGGGCATGGCGTCGGGTTCGTTCGGACCGACCACTGCCGGTCGCATGGACTCTTACGTCGATCTGTTCCAGTCGCTCGGTGCTTCGATGGTGATGCTCGCCAAGGGCAACCGCAGCGCGGCCGTCACAGAGGCGTGCAAGAAACACGGCGGTTTCTATCTCGGCTCGATCGGCGGACCGGCGGCCATCCTTGCCAAGGAGAACATCAAGAAGGTCGAAGTGCTCGACTACCCCGAACTCGGCATGGAGGCTGTGTGGAAGATCGAGGTCGAGGACTTTCCGGCGTTCATCCTCGTTGACAATAAAGGCAACGACTTCTTCCACCGCGGCGTCACTGCCGCGCCGGTGCCGCCGGCCGCACCGACGCGGCCGGCGAAGAAAAAGGTGTAAGGTTTCGACGCCTGGGCCGTCCAACGGGAACTGCAGGCCCGACGCCGGAGGATCCCGATGACGCTCGTTCGACGCTTTCCCGTTTCCGTGGGCGCCATGCTCCTCTTGATGGTTGCGGCCGCTTGGCTGCTGCTCGGCGACGACCCTGGGGTAAAGGCCGCGCAGCAGCCGGCAACTGCAACCACTTGGAGTACCGATCGAATGAAGGATTACAAGAAGCCGGCCGATGCCGAGCTGAAGACTCGGCTCAGCGAAATTCAGTACGACGTCACGCAGCGCGAAGGCACCGAGCCGCCTTTTGGCAACGACTTCTGGGACAACCACCGCGACGGTATTTATGTCGACGTGGTTTCGGGCGAGCCGTTGTTCAGTTCGATCGACAAGTACGACTCCGGCACCGGCTGGCCGAGTTTCACCAAGCCGCTCGAGCCCGGCAACATCACCGAGCGCATCGACAATCGGCTGTTCAGTTCGCGTACCGAGGTGCGCTCCGCACGCGGAGACTCGCACCTCGGCCACGTATTCCCCGACGGCCCCAGGCCGACCGGGATGCGTTACTGCATGAACTCGGCCGCGCTGCGCTTCGTGCCGGCGGACAGTCTCGAGCGCGAAGGCTACGGCCAGTACCTGGCGCTGTTCGGCAAGCAGCCGAGTGGCGTTGCCGCGCCGGCCGCCTCAGGTGCGACCGTAGCTGCTTCGGCCGCGCCGGCTGCTGCGGCTACGGCCGGCCACGGGCCCGCGTTCGACGGCCAGTACGAAATCGCGACCCTTGCCGGAGGTTGTTTCTGGGGGGCCGAGGAACTGCTGCGCAAGTTGCCGGGGGTCGTCGATACCGAAGTCGGCTACACGGGCGGTGTTCTCGACAACGCCACCTATCAGGCGGTCCACAAGGGCAAGACCGGCCACGCCGAGTCGGTGCGCGTGAGGTTCGATCCGAGCAAGGTCAGCTACGACGACGTGTTGCGGTACTTCTTCCGTCTCCACGACCCGACCACCATGAATCGTCAGGGCAACGATATCGGCAGCGAGTACCGCTCGGCGATCTTCGTGCACGACCAGCGCCAGCGCGAGATCGCCGAGCGGGTCAAGGCCGAAGTCGACCATTCGGGCAAGTGGAAGAACCCGGTCGTCACCGAAATCGTACCGGCCGGCCCGTTCTGGAAAGCCGAGGAGCACCACCAGGACTACCTGCAGAAGAATCCGCGCGGGTACACCTGCCACTTTCTGCGCGACTAGAGGCGGTCCCGCGCCGTCGCAGGGTCCCTACGGGAGAGGATCAGAGCGGACCGCGGGGCAGCGTGAAGTAGACCGTCGCTCCGCGGTCTTCGACGCCGTCTGCCCACACGCAGCCGCCGTGGCGCTCGACGATGCGCTCGACGGTGGCCAGGCCGACACCGCTGCCTTCGAATTCGTGAACCGAGTGAAGGCGCTCGAACGGCCGGAAGATCGTTCGCGCCTTGGCGCCGTCGAATCCGACCCCGTTGTCGCGAACGTAGAACGCCATCGTGCCGGCGCAGTTCTCGAGCCCCACCTCGATGCGAGCGTTGGGCCGGCGGCCGGTGAACTTCCACGCGTTCGAAAGCAGGTTGGTCATCGCGATGCGTACCAGCACCGGGTCGCCGAACGCTTCGATGCGAGCCGGGACCACCAGCTTCACGCGACGTTCGGAGCTGGCCACACGAAATTCGCCGACGATCTCGCGCGACATGGCGGCCAGGTCCAGAGGTTCGGCCTGGACCGGGCAGCGGGCGACGCGGCCGAGTTCGAGCAGCGCGTCGACCAGTTGCTCCAGCCGCTGCGCAGCGTCGAGGATGCGCCCGACGCAGTCGACGCCGCGCGGCGCCAGGTCGCGGGCGTGGTCTTCGAGCAGTACGCGGCCGAATCCGTGGATGGCCCGCAGCGGGCTTCGCAGGTCGTGCGAGGCGGCGGTCGTGAACTCCTCGAGATGTTCGTTACGTTCGGACAGTTCTCGGTTCCAGGCGCCGGCCCTTTCCAGTTCGCACTCGAGCGTCGCTATCCTGCCGCGCAGTTCCTCGTCGGCGAGGGCGTGGTCCGAGTCCCACGGCACCTGGTCGTAGTGGCGCTCGATCCTGGGTGAGGGCGGCACCTGCGCGCGCAACGTACTGAGTCGCTGGATCAACGCGCCAGCGACCAGGGCTATCGAAGTGGTGGCGAGCCGCACGAGCTGCGCGCTCTGATGTTCGGCGCCGCTCAGCGAGTACAGCAGCACGATGATGGTCGCACTGCCGTACCACGGGATGCGCCACCACACCGCGAACAGGAACGCGATCAGCGTGGAGAGCTGGGCGATGTACCCGAAGCTGAGCTGGGTCAAGTGATTCTCGAAGAGTCCGACGCGATTGGCCAGTGCGCCGCACAGTGCGACGGTGACCATCACGAGTCCCAGCGCCGCCCGCGCCACGTAGAGGTCGTGATAGGCGTGATCGCGGGTTTCTTGCGAAGCCTCGCCGGCGATCACGGCCGTGACGTCCGCCGCGTCGGCCGGATCAGTTGCCTGGTCGTCGATACTACACATTCACGTCCTCGCGTCGTCGAGATCTCAGCAAGCCGTGGGCCAGCCGGCCGCGGGGCGTTTTCTTAGCTGTTTCTAAGCGGATTGTGTCGCCGGGATCGGTTGCCTTCGGTGCGGCGGCGAACGGCCGCGTACGTGTTTGTACCGCCCGGCCGGTGCGCGTTCAGAGCTTCGGTATCGCCATCCCGCGTACCACCGCCGCTCGCGCCCCGACGGCGCCGAGCCAGCGCTCGACGTTGGCGCCTTCGCCGACGACGTCGGGTTTGAGCGAGCGCACCAATCCGAACGCCACGCTGATCCACGGGTAGGTGGCCATGTCGGCGACCGAGTAGTCGCCGGCCATGTACTCGCTGGCCGCGAGTTGCCGGTCGAGCACGCGCACCAGCCGCGCGCCCTCGCCGAGGAAGCGGTCGATCGCGTAAGCGATCGGCTCGGGGGCCTGGTTGGCGAAGTGGTTGGCCTGGCCGAGCATCGGACCCACGCTCGACATCTGCCACATCAGCCACTCGAAGGCTTTGGCGCGGCCGGGGTTGCGCGCAGGCAGAAAGCGTCCGGTCTTCTCGGCCAGGTACAGCAGGATCGCGCCCGATTCGAAAACCGAGAGCGGCTCGCCGCCGGTGTCGTGGTCGACGATCGCCGGGATCTTGTTGTTCGGCGAGATGTGCAGGAACCGCGGCGTGAACTGCTCGTTGGCTCCGATGTTGACCGGGTGCACGCGGTACTCGAGCGCGCACTCTTCGAGCATGATGGAGACCTTGCGGCCGTTGGGGGTGGTCCAGGTGTAGAAGTCGATCATCGCGCTGCCGTCTCCTGTCGTGGTGCTCGCTGGGCGGTCTCCGCGAGGCCGGCCAGGCAGCCCGCCTCACTTGGCGGCGGCCGTGTGGCGGCCTGCCGCCCGCGCAGCACCGGGCAAGACTGAGGCGGCTGGGCGGTGTGTCAAACGTCGCCACGGGCCTGCTCGCGTTGTGCCGCGCGCGCTCGCCCGCTCTAATCAGCCCGTGTGGCAGCAGTGGCGACTCTTCTCCGCGTTCGGCGTGTCTAGCGCGCGCGGCCTTGGGTGCGGCGCGCTGCTGATCGGCCTGGGCTTGACCGCCTGCGGTGGCGGCGAGTCGAGCGCGCCACGCGCGCCGGGTGGGGCGGCGGAGCGGGTCGAGTTCTGGGCGATGGGCAGCGAGGGCGAGGAGGTCGAGGCCCTGTTGCCGGGTTTTCGAGCTCGCAACCCCGGCATCGAGGTGCGCGTTCAGCGCGTGCCGTGGAGCGCCGCCCACGAAAAACTGCTGACCGCCTACGTCGGGCGCACGATGCCCGACGTGTTTCAGATCGGGAATACCTGGGTCCCGGAGCTCGTCGCGCTCGGCGCCGTCGAGAGACTCGACACGCTGATGGCGGGCTCGCCGGCGATGGCCCGCGACGACTACTTCGCCGGCGTGCTGGCGACCAACGTGATTGGTGGATCGCTCGCGGCGGTGCCGTGGTACGTGGACACGCGGTTGCTGTTCTATCGGCGCGATCTGCTCGAGGAGGCGGGCATCACCGAGCCCCCTGCCACCTGGCAGAGCTGGTTCGAGGCGTGCAAGAGGGTTCGCGAGCACGCCGCGCGCAGCGGCAAGGATCGCTACGGCGTCTTCCTTCCGCTGGACGAATGGCAGACGCCGGTGATTCTCGCATTGCAGCGCGGAGCGGGATTGCTGCGCGACAACGACAGTTACGGCGACTTCCGCAGCGGGCCGATGCGCGAGGCGGTGCAGTTCTACCTCGAGTTGTTTCGCCAAGGCCTGGCGCCGCGCAAGGCCGCCGCGCAGCTCGCCAACCTGTACCAGGAATTCGCCTCGGGATACTTCGCGTTCTACGTGACCGGTCCGTGGAACCTGCGCGAGTTCGCCGAGCGCCTGCCCGCTGATTTTCGAGGCGCGTGGGCGACCGCGCCGATGCCCGAAGTCGACGGCGGGGGACCCGGCCCCGGACTTTCGGTTGCCGGCGGGGCCAGCCTCGCCATCGCCGCGTCGTCGCCGCGCAAGGCAGCGGCGTGGAAACTGATCGAGTACCTGTCCGAGCCTGCGCAGCAGGTCGAGTTCTACCGGCTCAGCGGCGATCTGCCGGTGCGGCGCAGCGCGTGGAGCAGCGAAGTGCTGGCCGGCGATGAAAAGACCAGGGCGTTTCGCGAGCAACTCGAGCGACTGCGCGCCACGCCGCAGATTCCGGAGTGGGAACGCATCGCCGCGAAGATCGTCTACCACATGGAGCGCATGGTGCGCGGCGAGCGCGACATCGACGGCGCGCTCGCCGATCTCGACGCCGACGTAGATGCGATCCTGGAGAAACGGCGCTGGATGCTGGCGCGCGGCGCCGGCGCGGCAGTGCCCACGCCACCGCCGCCGCTTCCCGCCGCTGCCGCGCCACCGCCGCCGCTTCCTGCCGCGGCCACGCCACCGCCACCGCCGCCGCTTCCTGCCGCTGCCGCGCCACCGCCGCCGCTTCGCGCTGCCGCCACAACACCGCCGCCGCTTCCCGCGCTGGCGATCGAGGCTCGCTGAAGGTGCGCGCGCGTCGCATCGCGGTGGTGTTGCTGCTGGGGCCCGCGCTGGGCCTGCTCGGGCTGTTCTTCTTTGTGCCGATGATCGCGTCGCTGGCGCTGAGCCTGACCGATTTCGACATCTACGCGGTCGCCGACCGCTCGGCGCTGCGCTTCGTTGGCTTGCGCAACTACCAGGTCCTGCTCGGCGATCCGCTGTTCTGGAGAGCGCTGCGCAACACGCTGTACTTCGTCGTCGTCGGAGGCCCCGCCTCGATCGGCGTTTCGCTGGCCGCGGCGCTCGCGGTCCACGCGCGCGGCGCGCGCCTCAAAGGTCTGTTCAGGACGGTGTTCTTCCTGCCGGTCACGACCACGATAGTGGCCGTCGCGGTGGTGTGGCGCTACCTCTACCACCCGCGTTTCGGGCTGCTCAACTACGCGCTCGCCTCGGCGGGCCTCGGACCGGTCGACTGGCTCGGCGACCCGGACTGGGCGATGCCGTCGATCATCGCGATGGCGGTGTGGAAGAATTTCGGTTTCAACATGATCATCTTCCTGGCCGGGCTGCAGAGCATTCCTGAACGTCTCTACGAAGCCGCCAGCCTGGATGGAGCCGGACGCTGGCGTCAGTTCCTGCACGTCACGCTGCCGGCGCTGGCTCCCACCACGCTGTTCGTCACGCTGCTGACCGTGATCGGCTACTTCCAGCTCTTCGCCGAACCGTACGTGATGACACAGGGCGGGCCGGCCGGCTCCACCCGCAGCGTGGTGCTGCTGATGTACGAAGAGGGCTTTCGCTGGTGGAACATCGGCATGGCCGCGGCGGTGGCGTTCGTGCTGCTGGCCGTCCTGCTGGGAGTGACCGCGCTGCAGGCCACGGTGAGGCGGCTGCTCAGTGCGAGTGCCGCGCGTGGCGGCGGCGCCGGCGCTGCGCAGCCCCCGCCGCCACGCGCGCGCAAGGGGAAGGTGACCGCATGAAATTGCGTCGCTTCGCCGCCTCGGTCGCGCTGCACGCGCTGCTGGTTGCGGCCGCGGCGCTGACGCTGTTCCCGCTGGTGTGGATGGTCGGTGTTTCGTTGATGCCAGCCGGTGAGGCGATGGCGCTGCCGCCGCGTCTGCTGCCGAGCGCGCCGACTCTCGAGCACTACCGCACGTTGCTCGGGCGCCTGGATCTGGCCCGCTACCTGCTTGCCAGCGCGACCGTCTCGCTGGGCGCGACGCTGTTCTCGGTCGCCTTCAACTCGATGGCCGGATACGCACTGGCCAAGCTGCGCTTTGCCGGGCGCGAGTCACTCCAGCGCGTGCTGCTGGCGGCGCTGGTGGTGCCAGGGCAGATCGGGATGCTCCCGCTGTTCCTGCTGCTGCGCGAGATGGGACTGGTCAACAGCTACTGGGGCGTGCTGGTGCCGAGCATGGCCGGCATCTTCGGAATCTATCTGGTCCGCCAGTACGCGCTGACCATTCCCGATGCGCTGCTCGACGCCGCCCGCGTCGACGGCGCCGGAGAACTGCGCGTGTTCTACTCGATCGCGCTGCCGCTGTGCCGGCCGATCCTGGTGACGCTGGCGGTGGCCACCTTCATGGGTGCCTGGAACGATTTCCTGTGGCCGCTGATCGTCTTGACGGATGACCGCCTCTACACCCTGCCGGTCGCGCTGGCCGGGCTCTTCGGCGAACACGTCCAGGACCCCGAGCTGATGATGGCCGGGGCCGTGGTGACGGTGCTGCCGGTGATGCTCGTGTTCCTCGCGCTGCAAAGGTACTACATCGCCGGCATGACATCGGGAAGCTTGAAAGGATAGCGGCCTGCCCGGCGCTCGTGATACCGGATCCGCCCACCACAACGAGGAGCGAAGCTTTGCGAGGTCGATTTTACCGCGCCATTTTCGTCGCCGCTGCGGGAACAGTGGCGCTGGCGCTGACCGCCACCGCGACGGTCGCCCATGCGCAACCGATCTTCGTAGATTCGGGTGACGACGCGTCGGCGTGGAACGTGGTGGCATCTCCCGGCGCGGCGATTTCGCTCGGCCGGGAGCGTGGCGCCGTACGCGCCGACTTCGATCTGGGTCGCGGTCGCGCGCACGTGCTGATACGGCGCGACGTTTCGATCGATCTGCCCGCCGACTACATGTTCGTCCTTCGGCTGCGCGGCCTCTGCGCGCCCAACACCGTCGAGTTCAAACTGATCTCCGGCGAGAACGTCTGGTGGCGGCGCTTTGCCGATCATGAGTTCGCCGTGGATGGACAGGACCTGCGCATATCCAGGTCGCGCGTCGAATTCGCTTGGGGGCCCAGTGGCGCCGCCGCTGGGCTGCATCACATAGATGCCATCGAGATCGCAGTGGTGGCGGGGCAGGGCGGCGACGGTACGTTGTGGGTCGACGAGCTGAGGCTGGACGAGCGCGCCGACGGTGGCGTCGCCGCGCCGCCGTCGGTGAGCGCGAGTTCGTCGGCTTCGGGAACCACGCCGGCCGCTGTGCTCGACGCCAACTCCGATACCCTCTGGCGCAGCGCTGCGACGGACTCGCGCCCGTGGCTGCTGCTGGACTTCCACTACCTCTACGAACACGGCGGTTTCATCGTCGAGCAGGACCAGCGCGACTACGCTCGTGCCTACGTCGTGGAGGCATCGGCCGACGCGCGGACGTGGGCGCCGGTGGCCCGTTTCACCCGCAGCAACGGTGGCCGCGACTATGTCTATCTTCCCGACGTGTTCGCGCGCTATGTACGCTTGCGCTTCAACGCCGGCGCACGCGGCGTCGCCGTCCGCGAACTGCGCGTGCAGCCGTTTGAGTTTTCGTCGTCGCTCAACCAGTTCTTTGCCGCCATCGCCGCCGATGCCGCGCCGGGACTCTACCCGCGCTACTTCGCGCGCGAGCAGAGTTATTGGACGGTGGTCGGTGCGCCCGACGGTGATGGCGAAGCGCTGCTCAACGAGGAAGGCATGCTCGAAACCGGCGCCGGCTCGTTTTCGATCGAGCCATTCTTGTGGAGCGACGGACGTCTGCTCGGGTGGAAGCAAGGCCGCCACACGCCGTCGCTCGAAGACGGCGAACTGCCGATCCCGACCGTGCTGCGCGAGCATCGGGCAATATCGCTCGCGGTGACCGCGTTCGTGGACGACCACGATGGCGAGTCGACGCTGTACGCGCGCTACCGGGTTACCAACACCGGGCCGGCGCCACTGCGGAGCACGTTGTTTCTGGCCCTGAGGCCGTTTCAGGTGCTGCCGCCGTGGCAGGCCCTGAACATGGTCGGAGGCGTCGCCAGGGTCGCCTCGATGAAGATCGAGGCCGCGGCTCGCAGCGGTGGACGGCAGCAGATCCGCGTCGACGATCGACGTGTCGTCGCCGTCACGCCGTGGTCGCGTTTCGGCGCCAGCGCGTTCGAGCAAGGTGAGGTTTCGTCCTTTCTTGCCGCCGGCGACGTGCCACCGGCTACCAGCGTCCATGACGAGTTCGCGCGTGCTTCGGGCGCTCTCGCCTACGATCTCCAACTCGAGGTCGGCGCGCGCCGTGACGTGTGGGTCGCCGTACCGATGGATGAGAACGCGCGGGTGCCTGAAGCGTCCGCAGCGGTGCGCGGCGACAGTGCTGCGCACCCGCGCGTGACGCCCGCGCGCCGCGTCGCCCCCGCAGGCGCGGTCGCAGCCACTGCGTCGGCTGCCGAGCAACGCTTCGAGAACGCGCGCGAGCAGTGGCGCAGCCTGGTTGCCCGCGTCGGCATCGAGTTGCCGCCGGCAGCCGGCGATCTCGTCGATTCGCTGCGCAGCAATCTCGCCTACGTTCTGGTCAACCGCGACCGCCCGGCCATCCAGCCCGGATCGCGGACCTATGCGCGTTCGTGGATTCGCGACGGCGCGCTGACTTCGGCCGCGCTGCTGGAACTCGGCTTCTACGATGAGGCGCGCGAGTTCCTGCGCTGGTACGGCGGTTATCAGCGCGAGGACGGCTGGGTTCCGTGCTGCGTCGACCGTCGAGGCGCCGACCCGGTGCCCGAGCACGACAGCTTCGGCGAGTTCATCTGGGGTGTGGCCGAGGTCTACCGGCACACCGGCGACGCCGCGTTCGCGCGTGAGATGTGGCCCCACGTCGCCGCTGCCGCCGAGTGCATGCAGAGGCTGCGCGCGAAGCGGATGACGCCACAGTACCGAGAGCCCACCCGCGCCGCGTTCTACGGACTTCTGCCGGAGTCGATCAGTCACGAGGGCTACAGCGCGCGGCCGGTGCACTCGTATTGGGACGACATCTTCGCGTTGAGGGGCTTCGCCGACGCCGCGATGCTGGCAGGCGTAGCCGCGGATGCGCAGCGCGAGGCTCGCTTCGGCGCCGAGGCGAAGTCGTTTCGCGCCACGTTGCAGGCGTCGGTAGCCGCGACGATGCGGTCCAACCGCCTCGACACGATTCCCGCCTCGGCCGAACTCGCCGACTTCGATCCCACCTCCACCGCGATCGCCTTCGTGCTCGGTCTGGAGGACGTGTACCCGGCCGGCGCGCTGGCGCGCACGTTCGATCGGTACAGCGCCGACGTGCGCGCGCGCGCCGCAAGCGTGGCGAGCGGGGCGGGCTACACCGCCTACGAGATGCGCAACGTTCCCGCTCTGACGTTGCTCGGGCGCAAGCGCGAGGCTATTGAGGTTCTTGGTGCGATGGTCGCTGACCAGAGACCGCCGCAGTGGAACCAGTGGCCGGAAATTTCATGGATGCAGCCGACCGAGCCGAGTTTCCTCGGCGATCTGCCGCATAGCTGGATCGGTTCGACCTTCCTTCACGCTACGCGCACTCTGCTCGTGCACGAGCGCGCCGCCGATGGCTCGCTGGTGCTCGGGGCCGGCGTGCCGCTGACCTGGCTCGAACGGGACCAGTCGGCCGCGCCGGACGCGGCCGCGCCGGTGGTCGCGGTGCGCGGTTTGTCGACCCATTACGGATCGCTCTCGTACCGGATGCGGAGGCAGGGCGATCGGTGGGTCGTCGTCGACATCGAGGCCGGGATCAGGGTTCCGCCCGGCGGGGTGATGGTGGCGGCGCCGTTCGGAAAGGCCGTGCGGGCGGCCACCATCGACGCGCATCGGGTGCCGGCTGGCAACGGCGAAGTGCGTGTGCGCACCTTGCCCGCCCGCGTCGAGTTCGAGTACCGGCAGTCCACTCCGGCGACGCGGTGGTGGACGCACTAGCCCAGGCGCAAGCGGCGAGCGGCGGGGCCGCGGGTCACGCGCCGCGAGGCTCGCGCACCGCGCGAGCCGGGACGCGCGCGGATGGATTGGACGCAACGACACAACCGACGAGCGCGATCAGTGAGCGATCGATGAGATGGATGCCAAGAATGAGGAACCAGCAGCTATGAACGACAGCAGCACCGGGACCGCCAAGTGGCTGGCGCTGGCGCCGCCGTCGATGGACCGGATGGACGATGTTGTGCCGCACGCGCGCGTGCTTTCGAACGGGCGCTACTGGACGCTGGTGACCGGCGCCGGCGGCGGGCTCTCGCAATGGGGCGGTGTGGCGGTTACGCGCTGGGCTGGTGACAGGGTCTGCGACGCCAACGGTGTGCACGTCTACCTGCGCGATCTCGACAGCGGCGAGGTGTGGTCGCTCGGCCTGCAACCGATGGTCGGCGCCGCCGGACGCCCGGGCGCACGTGGCGGCAACGGCATCGTGACACTGAGCCGGCGAGCCCGCAGCATCGACGCTCGCTGCGAGGTCTGCGTCGCGCCGGGCGGTGACGCCGAGCTTCGCCGCGTGGTGGTCGGCAATACCTCGCCGAGCGCGCGCCGCATCGAAGTGACTTGCTGCGCCGAGGTCGTGCTCGGTGATCGAGCGGCCGACTACTCCCACCCGGCCTTCGCCAAGCTGTTCGTCGAGACGGGTTTTGCCGCCGAGCACGAAGCGCTCACCGCCAGGCGCCGTCCCCGCGGCGCCAACGAAGCGCCGTTGTGGATGGCAGCGGCGCTGCACGGGCATCCGCCATCGGCTGGCGAACTCGACTTCGAGACCGACCGTTGCCGTTTCATCGGACGCGGCCGCTCGGCCGCCGATCCGGCCGCGCTCGAAGGGGAGCGACTGTCACGCACGACCGGCAACGTTCTAGATCCGGTATTCGCGATGCGCCGCCGGCTGTTTCTCGCACCCGCCCAGGAACTCAGCCTGCTGTTCGTGATCGCCGCCGCCGCCGATCGCGACGCCGCGCTGGCCGCGCTGGCCGCGTGCCGCCATCCCGACGATCAGCGCCAGACCTTCGAGGCCGCTGCCGAACTCGAACGCAAGCGCCAGCGTCGCTGTGGCCTCGGCAGCGGCGAGGCTCAGTTTCTGCAGGACCTCGCCGGCGCGATGATCTACCAACATCCGGCGCTGCGCGCCGGCGCCGCCGCGATCTCGACGTCGAGTGCGGATCCGGGGTCGATAGGCAGATTCGGGCTCGCCGGCGATTCGCTGGTGGTGCTGCTGGCGACCGGACATGGCGATGAAGGAGCCGCGGGCGGTCGCCTGGATTCGGTGCTGCGAGCCGTCCGTTATTGGGGAGAACTCGCGCTCCCGGTCTCGCTCGTCGTCGTCTGCGACGATCCGGGATGTCGCTCCTCGCCCAAACCTTGTCCGTTGCACGCCAGGGCCACCAAGGCCTCGATCAGCGCGCCCGCGCGGATCTTCGTGCGTCGCAGCGGCGATCTCGGCGACAACACGCTGGCCGCACTGCACACGCGCGCCCAATGGGTGGTCGGCAAAGCAGTTCCCGATCTTCGCACGGCGCTGCCGGACGGCGGTGCGCCCGCGGCGGCGCGCAAGCCGAAGACCTTGCGTAGCCCGGCGCGAGCCGCGGCGTCTTCTTCCAACAAGCCTCTGCTGCTCGACAACGGGTTCGGGGGTTTCAGCAACGATGGCTCCGAGTACGTCGTGCGCGTGCGCCCCGGCCATGAGTTTGGACTGCCGCCGATGCCGTGGGTCAACGTCGTCGCCAACGCGCAACTCGGGTTCATGGTAAGCGAGAGCGGCGCTGCCTGTACGTGGCACGGCAACAGCCGCCAGAACAAGCTCACACCGTGGAACAACGACCCCGTCGTGGACCGCCACGAGGAGGCGCTCTACCTGCGCGACGAAGACACCGGTCGTGTCTGGTCGCCGCAACCGGGGCCCGCAGCCAGCGGCGCCGAGTGCGAAGTGCGGCACGGCCTCGGGTATTCCACCTGGCGCCAGCGCTGCGAAGGCGTCGAGCAGGAAGTTACGGCTTTCGTTGCCGCCGAGGATCCGGTTCGCTACCTGCGCGTGCGGCTGCGCAACCGCGGCGACCGCGGTCGTCGCCTGTCGGTGTTCTCGTACGCGCGTCTGGTGCTGGGCGTGCAGCCGGTCGACGACTCGCGCTTCGTCGTCACCGACGCCGATGCCGACGCCGGCGTGCTGTTCGCGCGCAATCCGATGAGCGAGGATCACGCAGGCGAGGTCGCCTTCGCCGCGATCGCCGGTGCAGCCGGTGCGCCGGCGCTGGCGGGGCAGACGGGCGTAGAGTCGCCGCCCACACAGACAGCCGGTGCGCCGGCGCTGGCGGGGCAGACGGGCGTGGAGTCGCCGCCCACACAGACCGCCGGTGCGCCGGCGCTGGCAGGTTGGACAACGGATCGCGCTGCGTTCCTGGGGCGTAACGGATCTGTCGCCGCGCCTGCCGCGGTCATTTCAGCGCAGCCTCTGGACCGCCGCAGCGGCGCTGGTCTCGATCCGTGTTTTGCGCTGCAGGCACAGGTGGAGTTGGCCGCGCGCCAGGAAGTCTCGGTTGTCTTCGTGCTCGGCCAGGCCGCCTCACGCGAGCAAGCCGCGGCACTGGTCGCGCGCTGCCGCCAGAGCGGCGCCGACGAAGCCGCGCTCGCCCAGGTGCGCGCGCGCTGGTCGGAACTTGCCGGCGCCGTCGAAGTCGAGACTCCCTCGAAGGGGCTCGACGTTCTGATGCGCGGCTGGTTGCTCTATCAGACGCTGGGCTGCCGCATCTGGGGCCGCTCGGGTTTCTACCAGTCGAGCGGGGCTTTCGGATTTCGCGACCAGCTTCAGGACTCGACCGCGCTGGTATATGCGCGTCCCGGTCTGGTTCGCGAGCAGATCCTGCTGCACGCCGCGCATCAGTTCGTCGAAGGCGACGTGCTGCACTGGTGGCATCCGCCTGCCGCGCGCGGCAGCCGCACGCGCTTTTCCGACGACCTGCTGTGGCTTGCTTACGTCGCGGCGTTTTATGCCACTACCACTGGCGACGAGGCCGTGCTCGACGAGAAGGTCGGGTTCGTGCGCGCGCGGCCACTAGCAGATGGCGAAGATGAGACTTATCTGCGCGCCGAGGCCAGCGAGAAGACCGCGACGCTCTACGATCACTGCTGCCTGGCGATCGACCGCTCGCTCACCCGCGGCGCGCATGGGCTGCCGCTGATGGGCACCGGCGACTGGAACGACGGAATGAATAGGGTGGGGCGGCTCGGTCGCGGCGAGAGCGTGTGGTTGGGCTTCTTTCTGGCGACGATTCTCGATGCGTTCATTCCGCGCTGCCAGGACCGCGGGGATATCGAACGAGCCAGGAGCTACCGCGCATATCGCGCTTCGCTGGCTGCGGCGCTGAACGACGCTGGCTGGGACGGCGCATGGTATCGGCGCGCGTACTATGACGACGGTACGCCGCTCGGCACCGCCGGCGACGACGAATGTCGCATCGACGCGCTGGCCCAGGCCTGGGCGGTGCTTTCCGGTGTTGCGCCGGCCGAGCGTGCCGACGCTGCGATGGACGCGGTCGAAGATCTTCTGGTGGTGCCCGAAGCAGGCATCGTGCGCCTGCTCGCGCCGCCGTTCGACCGCACCACGCGCGACCCCGGCTACATCAAAGGCTACCTGCCCGGGATTCGCGAGAACGGCGGGCAATACACGCACGCCGCGCTGTGGGTGGTGCGAGCGCTTGCGCAGATGGGGCGGCGTGATCGTGCGTGTGCGTTGCTGGAAACGCTGGCGCCCACGTCGCATGCCACCACCGCCGAGCAGGCCGCTCTCTACAAGGTGGAACCCTACGTCGTGGCCGCCGACATCTACGGCGTCGAGCCGCATCTGGGCCGCGGGGGGTGGACCTGGTACACCGGCTCCGCTGCGTGGATGTACCGAACCGCGCTGGAGTCGGTGCTGGGACTCACCGTCGAAGGCGGCAAATGGCTGCGCCTGCGGCCTTGCGTGCCCGACGCGTGGCCGGGTTATCACCTGCGCTACCGCGTGCCCGGCGGCCAGACCCGTTACGACATCGAAGTGACCAATCCGAGCGGCAACAGCGAAGTCGTTGTCAGCGCGACGCTCGATGGTGGCCCGGTCGATCTGGAAGATGGTGGCGCACGCTGGCAGCTCGCCGACGATGGTCGCGCCCATCGAGTACGGATCGTGCTCGGGGAAAGCCGCGCGGCCTGAAGCGAGCGCCGCACGCAGGAGGTTTGAGCATGCAGCACGTCCCACTCAGCCTTGCCGCACTGGTGGCCCTCTTTTCCTCGTCGATGCTGTCGGTCCCGGGAACGACGGACGCCGCCGAAGAGGTCCGCGTCACGCTCGAGGATCAGAAGGCCGTGGCCGTGACGATCTACAACGAAGACCTCGCGCTGATCCGGGATCGGCGCCGCGTGATGCTGCAGCGCGGTGAGAACCGGGTGGCTTTCGTCGACGTGAGCGCGCAGATGACGCCGGAGACGGCGCTGCTCCATGGCGAACGCGCCGATCTGGCGATCGTCGAGCAGAATTTCGATTTCGATCTGCTCACGCCGCAGAAGCTGCTCGAGAAATCGATCGGCGAGAAGGTCCGCCTGGTGCGCACCAATCCGGAGAGCGGTGAAGACACGTTCGAGGACGCCACCGTGCTCAGTGTCGCAGAGGGTGTGGTGTTGCAGGTTGGAGATCGGATCGAGACCGCGACTCCCGGCCGCATAGTCTTCAACCAGGTGCCCGCCAATCTGCGCTCGCGGCCGACTCTGGTCTTGCAACTCGACAGCGGCGCCGCCGGCGACCAGGCGGTGGAGCTGAGCTACCTCACCGGCGGACTGGGCTGGAAAGCCGACTACGTGGCAGAGCTCGCGACCGACGAGAAGACCCTGGATCTGGCCGGTTGGGTGACCCTGACCAATACCAGCGGGTCGACCTATCGCGATGCGAAGCTCCGGCTGGTTGCCGGCAACGTCAACGTGGTGCGTCCGAAACTCATGCAACGCGACGCGATGCCCATGATGGCGATGGAGAGTGCCGGAGCAGCATCGAGAATGCGGGAGCAGGCGCTGTTCGAGTATCACCTCTACGATCTCGAGCGGCCGACCACCGTGGCGGAGAATCAGACCAAGCAGGTCGCGTTGCTTTCGGGCAGCAGGATCCCGGTGAGCAAGGAGTATCGCTTTACCAACATTTCCAGCGCCTACGACGAGCGCATCGGAGAGTTGCCGCGCACCAACGCCAGCGTGCGACTGAGCTTCGACAACGAGGAAGAGGACCAGCTCGGAGTGCCGTTGCCGAAGGGTACCGTGCGCGTCTACAAAGCCGACAGCCAGGGCCAGATGCTGTTCGTCGGCGAGGACGCGATCGAGCACACGCCGAAGAACGAGAAGGTGGAACTCACGCTCGGACAGGCCTTCGACGTTACCGCCAGATCCAAGCAGACCGACTATCAGCACATCGGCGACAATGTCATCGAAGTCGCCTTCGAGGTCGAGATCAGGAACGCCAAGAAGGAACCGATTTCGGTCGCCGTGCTCGAACAGCTTCCGGCACAGTGGAAAGTGCTCGAAGAGAGCCATCCGCACGAGAAGCCGCAGGCGTTCCAGGCCCGCTGGACGGTGCCGGTGCTGGCCGAGAACAAGACCATTCTCTCGTACCGGGTGCGGATCACGTACTGATCGCGTTGAGGACGCTCCTCGGCCCATCACGGCCCCTGCCGATCCAGATATCGGTCGCCGATGGTGCGCATCAGCGGCTCGCGGCCTGCGCGGCAACCAAGCTCCCACGACACCGCATCCGGTGCGTGGCCGGCGGCGTGGATGATTCCTGCGTGAATCCCATGCAGGTGGTGCGAGGCGCACACCGAAATGCGGTTGCAGGCCTCGTCGCCGCCGCCGCGGGACACGAAGATCAGGTGGTGATCGTGCAAGTGGCAGCGCGAAGTACAGGCCGGGACCTGGCAGGTCCAGCCGTCACGCTCGAAAACCCTGTCGCGGTGACGAGGCTGGGACTGCCAGACCAGGTAGGAGTGGGCCATCACCCTCTCGAACGCCCGCCAGCGCTGCTCGCCGGCCCCCTGGTAGCC
>JACRCR010000136.1 GCA_016218925.1 Deltaproteobacteria bacterium
CCGCACGCGCCCTCGATGTCGCAGGGGTTGGTGAGCTTACAATCGGCCGTGCAGCCGCCGTCGAAGAACGGATCGGCGGGATCGCACTCCTCCACGCCGAACCACACCGCGCCGTCACCGCAGAAGGCGGCCTGGCAGGCATCGGTGCAGGCGTTGCCGCTCCACTGATCGCCGTCATCGCAGACTTCGACTTCCTCGCGAAGCATTCCGTCGCCGCAGCGCGCCGCCGCGCAAGAGTTGAGGCACGCGTCGGTCTGGGAGGTGTTACCGTCGTCGCATTCTTCGACGCCGGTGCGCACGAAGCCGTCGCCGCAGTATGGCCGCGTGCAGGTGCCAGGGCACTGATCGTTCTCGCTGCCGTTGCCGTCATCGCACTGCTCGGCCCAGATGTTGCGGATGCCGTCGCCGCAGAACGCCGCCGTGCACGAAGCGGAGCAATGGTCGTCGGCGAGCAGGTTGCCGTCGTCGCACTCCTCGCCGGCGTCCAGTACCTCGTTGCCGCATCCGGTGGCGGTGCAGTTGGCGTTGCAGCCGATGCCGCCGTCGCACTGCTCGCCCGCTTCGACGACGTCGTTCCCGCAGCGATTGCCCGCAACCGCCACCTTGACCGCGACGTCCTCAGGATCATCCCGCCACCATCTGGCGGTGATGGACATCGAAGTCCACGCCACGGTCCAGCGTCCCTGCGCGTCGCCGGCGACGCGCGGCGAGATGTCCTGGCGATCATCGTCCGCCGCCGCCGGATCGACCGGCGCGGGCGGACTCCATGTGACGCCGCCGTCCGTCGACAGCGACGACAGCACGTCCGAGTCGGTGCCGACGGTGTCACCGAGCGGGTCGTGCGACGACCACACCGCCAGTACGCGGCCGTCTCCATCGGAGGCGAGCGAAGGTTCGGAATCCTTCGCTCCGTCGATGGCCGCGTAGGCACTGAGCGTCGCCGGATCGCTCCAGGTCTTTCCGTCGTCGCCCGAGGTTGCAAAGAAGATGTCTCCATCGACGCCGTACTGCGCCGGTGCGTGTTCTTCTTCCCATGCCACGACCCAGTGGCTCGAAGGAGTCGTTGCGATCGCCGGCCGGCCATACGGCGATGCGCTGTCCCACCACTGGTCGATAGAAATCTCCGGCGGTCTTGCGAAGGGTGCGGCGATCGAAGTTACGATCCACTCGGATTGCGCATCCGCGGTGCGAGCCGCCCACACGCCGCCGTTGGCGGAGCTCCTCCAGACTAGTCCCCAACTCCCGTCCCGGCCCGCTACCGCCGCGATCGAGTATCGGACCGCCGGGTCGGTGCCGCAGCATTCGATCTCGATCGGCGGACTTCGCCAGGCCGAGGCGCCCTCCGTCCAGGTCCTGCCGTCATCGTAGGAGAACGCAACCGTGATCGCTGCGTGGTAGATCTCAGGGTCGCCGTTCGAGGTGCGATCGCTGGAGATCGACGCTGCCATCCAGTTTCCCTGCCGGTCGCCCGCCAGGGCGACCTCCTGGAACAAGAACTCGTCGCAGTCGCCGCAGTAGATCCGACCGATGACGCTCGCGTCCGGCCACGTATTGCCGCCATCGGTGGAGCGGAAGCTGACGATGTCAAAGCCGCCACCTTCTTCGTCGTCCCAACCGCGCCTTTGCACCCTGGCCGAAACCAGAGTTCCACTTCGCGCGCCGCCCTCCCATGGTGGGGAATCCTGCCCGTACTGAACCGGCGGCACGGCGTCCGTGCGTGACCAGCGCAGACCCGCATCCGACGACAGGTAAGTTGACGTGGCCGGCTCCGTGTAGTCGCGGTACTCGATGAAGCGGTTCCAGCGGTGCAGTAGCAACGCTCCGTTGCCATCGCCAGTCAGCCCGGCCAGAGGTCCCTCGACGAAGGCCGCCATTTCGTCCGCTTCGCCGTATCCACCGACGGTTCGCACGAGGTCGAAGACCGGCGCATCGGCTGCCGGAGGAAGCGTCGTCGTCGTCGTGGCGGCGGCGAAGTAGAGGTCCGGGTCGATGCTGATTGTGCGGCCCACCTGTCCGCCTTGCAGCGCGCCTTCCCAGTAGACGTTGAAGATCCCATCTGCGGCAGTCGCCGCGGTGAGGATCCACGCATGGGCCGGCCGGAAGGTATCGACTCGAATCACCTGTCCGAGCGGCGTGCCGCCGGCGGCCACGGCGCGGGCGTAAATCTGCCACTCGTACTCCTGGTTCGGCCCGGCATAGGGCGATTCGTTCCAGGCGACCAACATGTCTCCGGCGTCGTCGACTGCCGCGTGATAGTTGGTGTTCCATGCACCGTCAGCGTCACTCAGTTGCACCGGCGGCGGCTCGACCGAATCTCCAAGAGACAGTCGGTGCAGCGAGACGTGTGACGCTCCGTCGCTGTCGCGGCAATTCCCGACGGCCCGCAATTCCGCGCTGCCGACGAGCAGCCAGTACTCGGGAAAGTAGCAGTCCGGGGCCGAACTGATCGTGTGCGCGGGTCCTAGCAATCTTCCCGCCGCGTCGAACGCGAACAGATCGAGGTCGCCCGGCGCCCCGTAGCCCTGGCCGACAACAACGACGCCGTCGCCGTCTTCACCGCACACCAGTTCTGCGGGGGCCGAGCAGCTTGCGGTCGCCTTCACGACCCGACTCTCGAACCCGGCGCTGCCCAACTCGCCGCGCTCCAGCACGATGTCGCAGAAGTCATCGCTGCCGGCGATCCATTGCCACGCGATCCGCAGCCGCCGCGACGGCAAGTCGCACTCGTATCCGCCCAGCGCACTGAGGTCCTGGCCGGTGAGGAATTCTTCTGTAAGCGGGGCGGGGTCGGCGCAGAGCGCAGGCGGCGGGTGGCAGAGCGTGGCAGCAAGCAGACAGGCGGCGCTGATGATCTTGCAGGCGCGGATGGTCGACGATCTGTATGCCATGGGGTTCTTCATCGCGATTCCCTCCCGGCGCCATCGCGACCCTATCCGCTCTGGTGGCCGCGCGAAAGGGTCCATGTGGGTGACCCGCGTCACACGACGGTCGTCCGCTGCGTGACGTCAGTGGGGGGCCGCTTTCCTTACCTGCGCGCTTTTCCTATTTCTCCTCTTCACTTGGACTCGTGGCGGCCGCCTTCGCCGGGGCCGCCTCAGGGAGGGCCAGCCATGGACCCACACCCGCGTCTTCGCGAGCACCATCTGTTCGAACGGATGGGGCGCATCCTTCTCTATAACGTCGCGACGATGGTCTTCTACGAGGTGACGCCCGCGGTCCGCGCCGTGGTTGTCGCGCTCGGTAACCAGCGCAGCTACTCGCTCGGCGACCGCATCCGCCGCCGCACGAGCCGCCGCGAGACTCGCGATGCGCTCGAATATCTGCGGCGCGAGCACTTCCTGGCCTGCGACGGCGAGAGTGTCACGCCGCCGCCGCAGCAGCCGCGCCGCGGCGTCCGTCATCTCGAGTTGATGGTCACGCACGCCTGCAACATGCGGTGCCGCTATTGCTACGGTGCCCACGGCGAGCCGGGTTTCGACACCGCGCCGCATCTGTACGGCGCGACCAGTTCTGGCATGACAATGGAGACCGCGCGGCGCGGGGTGGACTTCCTGTTCGACGCATCGGGGCGCTGCCGCGATCTCGGGCTGGTGTTCTTTGGCGGCGAGCCGCTGGTGGCGCGCCGTCTGATCGAGCAGGTGGTGCCATACGTGCGCGCCAAGGAGGCCGCGACCGGCAAGAAGGTCTCGATGTCGCTGTCCACCAACGGGTCGCTACTCGATCGCGAGGTGGTGGACTTTCTGGTGCGCAACCGCATCGGCTGCCAGGTTTCGATCGACGGCCCGAAGTCTCTGCAAGACACCAACAGGCCGCTGCGCGGAGGGCTCGCATCCTACGAAAGCGTGGTGCCTCGCGTTCGCGAACTGCTGCGTGCGCGCCCGGGCGCGGTGCCGGCGCGCGCGACATTGGCGCACGGCGCGATCGACGTTCCGGCGGTCGTCGAGCACTTGCTCTCGCTCGGCTTCGGCTCGGTCCAGGTGGAGCCGTGCATCGGCGAGCCCGCCGAGACCGCGGTGACGGCGGCCGATGTCGATCGAGTCTTGGAGCAGCAAGAACAGCTCGCCGCCGCGCTGGTCGCCAATGTGCGGCGCGGCCGGAGGCTGCCGTACACCAACCTGGTGCGGCTGGTCCGCCAGACCCGGGTTGTGCGCCAGCGTCTCACGCACTACTGCGGAGCGGCGCGCAGCTATATCGCGCTCTCGCAGGACGGCGCGTTCTATCCCTGCCATCGCTTCGTCGGAATGCCTGAGTACCGGATGGGCGATCTCGACTCGGGCCTGGACGGCGCCCTGCAGCGCCGCATCGTCGATCTTACCGTGGACCGCAGGCCGGGCTGCCGCGACTGCTGGGCGCGCTATCTGTGCGGCGGCGGTTGCTGGAAACACGCTGTCGATGCGCACGGCAGCCTGGAGACACCCGACACCGAACGCAGTTGCCGCATCCTGCGCCACGCCCTCGAATGCGCGATGGCAGTCAACGCGGAGTTGGCGGTGAGCGATGCCGACGTCCTTTCTCAGCCCAGCAGTCGGCCCGAGCCGCGGGCCGCTTCGGCGGGAGCACGACTATGAGACGCAGGAGCTTCTTTGGATGGCTGAGCCGGCTCGGCGCCGGTTGTTTCGCATGGAGTGTTGCCGCGCCGCCGCGGCCGCTTTCGCGGGTCAACCTCTCGCTGGTCGAAAGGGCGTTCGGCGAGCCCACCTGCGGCAACGATGTCTGTACCACCAGTGACGTGTGCATCGATGACCTGATCGGGCA
>JACRCR010000014.1 GCA_016218925.1 Deltaproteobacteria bacterium
CGATGTTATTGATGAACAGGCCGTAGTTCAGCGTCACCGCGCCTGCCTTCTGCGCGACGTCGAGGGCCGCGTAGGGCCCAGGTGTAGCGCCATCCTTCAGCACCACGTAGAGGTTGCTGAAATCGACGCCGCCGAGCAGCAGGCCGATCGGTGGCATCAACACGTCGGCGACCATACTGGCGATGATCTTGCCGAACGCGCCGCCAATGACGATACCGACGGCCATGTCGACGACATTGCCGCGCATCGCGAATTCCTTGAACTCTTTGAACATCGCAGTCTCCTTTCGAGGCCCGACATCCGTCTGCTGCGGCGGCACATCGCCGGCGACGGTGCGCGCAAGGTGCCGCTCAGCCGCACACGGCGCGTTCTTCGAACTCCTCGGTCTCGAGCTGAATGGTAACGTGCGTGATGCCGAAGCGCTGCTCCAGCATTGCCCGCACCGCGCAAAGAACCTTCTGTGAATCGGCCTCCGGCTGGATGACGACGTGCCCGGAAAGCGACTCCATTCCGCTGGTGATCGTCCATACGTGCAGGTCGTGCACGCCCTGCACCGACTCGACCGCGGCGATCGAAGCATGGACCTGTGCAACATCGATGTGACGAGGAGTGCCTTCCATCAGGACCCCGATCACCTCCCACAGCAGCGACAGGGCCGAGTAGACGACGAGCGTGGCGATCAGCACCGAGGCCGCCGGATCGGCCCAGCGCCAGTCGGCGATCCAGATCGCGCCGGCGGACACCATCGCGCCGATGCTTCCCAGAGCATCGCCGAGTACGTGCAGCCAGGCGCCGCGCACTCCGATGCCGTCTTCCTTGTGGCCGCCGAGAATGACCAGAGCGGCAACGTTTACGACCAAGCCTCCGGTAGCGATCGCCAGCGCGGTCGGCGCGCCGACCTCGGGAGGCGCACCGAAACGGCGAAACGCCTCGAGGAAGATCCCGGTCGCCACCACTACCAGCGCGACCGCATTGACGAGCGCGCCGAGCACCTCCGCGCGGTGGTAGCCGTATGTGTGCGACGCGGTGGGTGCGCGGCGGGCGGCGCGCAGACCCGCCAGCGAGATCGCCAGCGCGGCGACGTCGGAAAGCATGTGCCCGGAATCGGCGAGCAGCGCCAGCGAGTTCGTGATCAGTCCGCCGGCCGCCTCGGCGAGCATGTAGACGAACGCGAGAACCAGCACCAGGCGAAGACGTGCCGACGTCTCGCGCTTGCTCGTGTCGCGCCGGGATCCGTTTGCGTCGTCGTGACCGTGGCAGGCGACGTGGTCGTTCATGGGCCGAGCATCGCGTCGACTTCGGGCCGGATCTCGCGCTCGATCGCCAGCGCCTCGTCCAACCGCTCCTGCACCTTGCCGCAGAAGTCGGGAAGCACGTCTCCCACGTTGCCGATCACCAGCGCCTTCTTCTTCAGGTCGATCACGATTTCGAGCCGGCTGACCAGCGCGTGACGGTCCCCCTCGGGCACCGAAACCGCGGTGCGCACTATCTGCAGGATACGGCGCAACGCCAGCAGCGAGGCTTTGAGTTCGTCGACGCCTGCAGCCGCGTCGTCCGTGCAAACCAGCGCTCGGGCCTTCTCTTGCGCCTCGATAGCAGCGGTGAACGACCCGCCGCTGCTATGTCGACTGTCCTTGGAATCGCAGAAATCGGGGATCAGATCACCATCGCTGTCGCCGACTCCCTCGATGCGGTCGAGCAGTTCGTCATTGTCCGAGTCAGTGTCGAAGCGGTTCGGAGTGCCGTCGCCGTCGCTGTCGTTGCCGCATCGGTTCTCGACGACGTTGCGGATCCCGTCTGCGTCGCAGTCGCTGCTCGAGCAGGGCGGCGGGTCTCCGTCGGCCAGGAAGAACGATGCGGTCGTGCTGCGGTGAAACGGGACGACCCTTACCGGTGCACGCGCGGCACCGTCGAAGATCGCTTCGCCGAGCGCCGGCCGTGCGCGCTCGCCTACTTCGGCATCGACTCGCACCTCGTAAAGTCCACGCCCCGCCCACTTGTCGAAAGGTGCCTGCCAGCCCCGCGTGAACGGGTCGCGACGCAGCGGCACTTCCACATCGCTGCCGTCAGGCCCGTGCACGCGAGCGGTCACCACTACGTCGTCCTCGAGATCGGTCTCGTAAACCGGCGTCGCGCTGATTCGCACCACCGAACGCACCGACGCCAGTCGCGGCAGGACATCGGCCGACAGATCGGCAGCGTCATTTTCTACGAAGGCGACGAGTTCGCTCGCTTGAACTCCCGGCGCTCCCGCCAGCACGCGAAGACGCCAGCGGCCGGAATGCGGATCGGAGATTCGTACCACCACGAAACCGGGCTCGGAACTGGTCTGCGGTGAAATGTCGTCGATGCGTTCGCCACCGGGACCTTTGAGGTCGAAGAGAAGCCGCCACGAATCGATGCGGGTATTGCGCGTGCCGAGAAAAACGACGAGTTCGGAGGCTTGTTCCTCGACCTCGATGTCGAACTCCTTGGCGGTGGTCGCTCCGGCGCGTTTTCCTTCCCCGTCGCCAGGCCTGGCCACTGCGAACTGTGAGCGCGGCATCAACAGCGCCTCGCCGCGATGGCGAGCTGCGAGTTCGGCATAGACACCGGGAAGATCGGTGGCTTCGGGGGCGGAGTACGTCATGCCCCCGCTGCGCGCAGACAGCGCCGACAGCGTCATCAGATCAGCGGAGCGATCCAGGCCCACCGTGAACAGCCGCAGCCGTGACGGCGACAGCAGTTGTTGCTCCCGACCCGGCGCAATGCCGACGTTGCTCGCGCCGTCGGTGAGAAACACGACTGTGCGGCTGCGCCCGAGCCTCTGCACGTCGGCGAGAGCTTCCTGCGTGCGCTCGAGTGCGGTGCCGAACGCCGTGTCACCGTCGGCGGTGAGGTTGCCGAGCACTGCGCCGAGCGCAGCGCGCCGCGGCGTCGTCAGGTCCTCCACCTCGGCGACGATGTCCGCGTCGGTGTGCAAGGCTACCATTCCGACCTGCACCTTGCGGCCCTGCTCTAGAGCCAGGAACGCGCGCAGCGCCAGACGCGCGAAATCCAGCCGCGAGTTCGAGCAAAGCTTCTCGTCGACGTTGCCGTCACCGTCATCATCGCGCCCGTTGTCGCACAGTTCGCCGACGTGCGGATCGGCCGCCGCGGCCATGCTCAGCGACGTGTCGATCACCAGCACGACCTGGTCGCTCCCCATCACGTCGTTGATGAAATCGGGAGCAGCGCGACACGCCGCCGGCGGGTCGATGGAAGGGAGACCGGCTGGAGCCGCAAGGAATGGGTAGTTGGCCACCAGCGTTTCCCAGTCCGAAACCCCACCGTGCAGCAGACTCTGCTCCGTCGTCTCCCAGCGGCCGGTGCGCGAGTTCCAACTCGTGGCGCAGTGAGGCGCGCCGCAACCCGGGAGCCCGTCGAACGTCATCGCCACCTTGACGTTTCCCGCTCCCACCATCTGCAATCCGTCGAACCCGGTACCCGGACCCGTGACACCGCTGGCGTCCAGCGTCCCCACATCGACGGCGACGTCGAACGGCACTCCGTCCGAGCGCGCCGTCAACTTGAACGTGAGCGACGGCGGCGTGACGCCAGCGAGCGAAAAATCGTCATTGAACCGCAGCGTCCACGTTCGTAGCACGCGCACTTCGCCGCGCTTACCGCCGAGGTCGCCGCCATCGGCTGCGATGCTGAGCTGCCAGACCAGCGGCTCCACGTGCGTCAGATAGGAAAACAGCTGATACCCCGGCAGCGTACCGCTCGAGTCGACTGCCTCGACCTGCTGATACCAGCTCGACGTCGCGCGCGCGGTGAGGAAGTCCGAGGAATCGAAGCGCGTGAGTGGCTCGGCGGTCTTCGGGAGCAGACCGCGAAACTGGATACGCGAGAGCGACTGCGGCCGCGGGCATGCGTCGCCTTCACCGCGCAGGCGATCGTGGTTGGCGGCCACACTGAACTCGCTCGCCAGTGCCGCCGTGCACGCGGCCCCTCCGCACTCGTCGCTGCGCAGGCACGACTGTCCGGCCAGCGGCCCATCGGCGCAGCGCATACCGCCGGCGGACTGCATCAACGAATGGTTGACCTCGCTCAGCGTGTCGGCCTCGAAACCGGGGCCGATCCCGCAGGCGCCGCCGCGCCGGCGCTGCTCGTCATACTGATCGCCAAGACCGAACGCGTGGTGGCCCAGCAGGTGGGCGAGTTGGTCGGGCCTTGCCTGCGCCGGCCAGAACACGTCCATGTGACTGCCGAAGCGGCGCAGCCCGCTACCGTCCGCGAAGTAGGATCCGCCCGAGCGCGCGCTCTGGGGCAGGAACCAGAACCCTGCCAGTTCCTCATCCGCCGGCGAAGTGGAGAAGCGGACCTCGCCGATGCGTACCTGGGCCTCGGTGGCGTCGCAGACGAGGTCGGCCATGTGAGTCAGTGCGGCCTGGGCCTCGGCGAGCTGCTGGTAGGTGGGCGTGTAGCGGAACGCGACCTGCAGGGTGGCACGTCCGCTCGGATCCTCGAGCCCCGCCGACCCCGCCAGCGAGCTCGACACGCCAAGCGCAACAACCGCCGCCGCGACCGCGGTCAGACGAACCGCCGGCGACAGCGTCCCGACCCGCGCCGACACCCGCCCCCTCAAGCCCTGTCTCCGTCTGGTTCCATTCGGCGCAACGACACGCCGACGATAGAAGCCCCACCGCAGTAGGGCAAGCACGCGTCCCAAGAACGCGGCAGTCCGTTCACAACGGTCCAGATGGAAGGCGGAGGTCGATCCTGGGCGGCGGAGGCGTAGAGCTACGTCGTAGCGCCCGGGGACGACGTCCAACGCCGCAGCCGGGCCTCTCTCGACGGACTGCTATGGTTGCTGAGTCAGGAATGGATCGGTATCGACCGGACCCCTCACATGGCTCTGCGGATCCATCGTGCACCAGTAGTTGTTCTCGGCCATGATCGTGTTGACGGTCACGTTGTCGACCTCGCGCGGGTTGCCTTGCGGGGCGAGATTGTCGCACAGCACGTTGCGGCCGGGACTGCTCACCACCTGGCCGTCGATCGTGATGCTTCCGCCTCCGAGATCGAGCTGGGCGGTGTTATCCATGCCCACGCCGCCCAGGCCCAGGTCGGACGTGCTCAGACCGCCATTGTAGCGAACCACATTGTCCCACATCGAAACGCGCGAATTGGCCTGGGCCAGCAGGCCGCGGAACTCGTTGTTGACGAAGGTGTTGCCCCACACCAGGCCCTGCACGTCACCGTCGAAGCGCACGCCGTTGTCGCAACCGTCCAGTTCCGATCCCGTCATGTGCACGACCTGCGTGTCGCCGGGGCCGGTGCTGAACCTGGGACCCAGGCAGCGGAAAATGCCGGAGGCATAGAAGCCTTCCATCCGCGTGTACTCGATCAGATACCGTCCTGCGTTGGTCATCCGGATCGGCTGCTGGCAATCGGTGAAGAGACTGTCGCGCACGATCGCGTTGTAGTGGTCGCGCAGTTTCGGATCCGAGGCGGTCGCCGAGAACACGCCGTAGTTCTGCATGCACTTGCCGCACGCGGTCTTGGCCCAGATGCCGGTGTACAAGTTGCCGACTCCCGAGTTGTTGCCCATCGAATCGTCGCAGACGCGCTCGAAGGTCATGTTCTCTACGGTGTTGTCGTTGCCGCCGGTCTTGATGCCGTCGAAGAAGTAACGCACCGTCAGGTTGCGCACCGTCATGTTATTGCCGTTCAGGGCCATGAACAGGGTGCCGCTGTTGACGTTCGGGCACGAACAGGTGCCGTCGGGATCGAGCGGAACGCGGCAATCGCCGGCCGGAATCGTGCGGCCCCAGCACTTGGGATCCATCTCGAAGGTGATGTTGCGATCGAGTCCATCGACTACCAGCCCGTTGCAGCTGTTCTGGCGCGGGCCGTTGCCGGTGTCAGCGATCAGGATGGTGGTGTTGGAGCAATCGAACGTGATCGCACGGCCCGCGCCGCCGCAGCTCTGCAGCGCCGTGTGGAACGCGGCTTCGGTACACGCGATCGGGCACGCGTAGGTTCCGGGCAGATTGTCGCAGGGGTTGGCACCGCACGGATTGCTCGCGCACTCGTCTATGTCCTGACACGTAGAACCCACCAGCGTGTAGCCCGCGTTGCAGGTACACGCGGTGTAGCCGGCGTTGGGGCTGGATCCGGCCGGGCAGTACATGCACGCAGCGACGCCGCCGACCAGTCCGCAAGTCTCGCGCTGGCACGACGCGGAGCAGCCGTCCGCGCTCACGGCGTTGCCGTCGTCGCATTCTTCGAGGACCTGCCGGCGCCCGTCGCCGCAGGACTCGAGGTGGCAGATGTCGTTGCATCCGTCGTTGGGGGTCGTGTTGCCGTCGTCGCACTGCTCGCCGAGAGTCGCGTTGACGGTGCCGTCGCCGCAAACCGCGGGAGTGCAGTCGGAGTCGCAGGTAGCGGACTCGCCGCCATCGTCGCACTGCTCGCCGGCCAGGCCGTTGAGCGTTGCGTCGCCGCAAACCGCGAGCGTGCAGTCGGCGTCGCAGCTCGCCGAAGCGCCGGCGGTGTCGCACTGCTCGCCGGCCGCGGCGTTCGGAGTTGCGTCGCCGCAAACCGCGGTCGTGCAGTCGGAGTCGCAGGCGGCCGAGTTACCGGCTGTATCGCACTGCTCACCGGCCGCGGCGTTGAAGGTGCCGTCGCCGCAGACCGCGTTCGTGCAGTCGGCGTCGCAGGTGGCCGAAGCGCCCGCGGTGTCGCACTGCTCGCCGTGCGCCGAGTTGAAGGTACCGTCACCGCAAACCGCGGGGGTACAGTCGGAGTCGCAGGTCGCCGAGTTGCCGGCGGTGTCGCACTGCTCACCGGCCGCAGCGTTGAAGGTGCCGTCGCCGCAAACTGCGCTCGTGCAGTCGGCGTCGCAGGTGGCCGAAGCGCCCGCGGTGTCGCACTGCTCGCCGGCGGTCGTGTTGGGCGTCCCGTCACCGCAGGCCACCGGCGTGCAGTCGACGTCACAAGTCGCGCTCTCGCCGCCGTGATCGCAGATCTCGCCCGACTGCAAGACTGCGTTGCCGCACTCCTCGATGATGCAGTTCTGATCGCAGCCGTCGCCGTTGGCCAGGTTGCCGTCGTCGCACTCTTCGTTGTTGTCGATCTGAACGACGCCATTGCCACAACGCAGCGTGAACGTGCAGTCGGGCTCGCAGCCGTCGCCGCTGACCTGGTTACCGTCGTCGCACGACTCGAAACCGGCGGCGACACCGTCCCCGCAGTTCACATGCAGCAAGGCCCCCTGGGCATCGATCGCGTCTTCGACGCCCGCGGCAACCGTCGCAAAATCGCCGGTCGTGCACGCCGCCAGCAGGCCGGCTTTCGTCCACGAACTACTGAACGCCGCGCGCGGCTTGGCTGCGCACGCATCTAGTTCCTGCGGGGTCGAACCGAAGCCGCGCCGGACGCAGGTCGCGTACTTGCCGGCGTACTTGGACAGCGCCAGCGAACGCTTCTGAACGCACGGATTCGGCAGCGTATTGGACGCGAAGATCGCCGAGGTCACCAGGCCGTCCTGCCAGGCGGCGGGTCCGTCCAGGGCCAGGCTCTGCAAATCGCCGGGACAAGTGAAAGCTGAGTCGGCGGCGCTCTCGTCGGCCAGTCCGATGCGGAAGTCGGCACCGGCCGCTGCGCTGGCCATGCAGCTATTGAATGTGGAGACCGAGCCGCCCTTGGCGAGCCCGCCGTGGCAACGGCCGAGGCTCTTGGCGTGATAGAGCGAAGCGCCCATCTTGCCCGAATAGCACCGCAACTCTTCGCTGCTCTGTGCCATGGCCCCGGTCGCACCGGCCAGCGTTGCGACGCCAGCGACGACGAGAGTCGCCGCCCACGTCAGTTGGTACCTACGCCCTTTGTCCGCCCCGTGTCTGGTCATCATCACGCGGGCGATTTAAGCCCCGATCCCGTCAGCCCACAAGTAGGGTATTCGCGAAACGCGCACGAAATCCAGAGCTTGGCGCTTAACATCCGTTAAATTGCAGTAGCGCTTGAGAACCCCGGACTTCTCGCCGACACTGTGCGCCGCACCAGGAGAACGCAGCATGCTTCAACCAGGCACCAAAGCCCCCGACTTCACTGTCAAAGCCCACAACGGTCGCACCGTCAGCCTGAGCGATTACACAGGCAAGAAGGTCGTCTTGTGGTTCTACCCCAAGGCCGACACGCCCGGTTGAACGGTCCAGGGGAACGGGTTCCGTGACCAATACAAACAGTTCGAGTCCCGCGGCGCAGTGATCCTCGGCTGCAGCTTCGATTCCGTAAGCGACAACAAGGCCTTCGCCGACAAGTTCGGCTATCCGTTCGCACTGCTTTGCGACACCGACCGCAAGATCGGCCTCGCCTACGGAGCCTGCGACGAGGCCGATGCCGGGTACGCCAAGCGCATCAGCTACGTGATCGACGAGAAGGGAGTGATCACGCACACGATGCCGAAGATCGACCCGACCACGCACACGGCTAAAGTGCTGGCGATGGTGAGCTGACCCGCGGGTGCCTCGCCACGCGGGCGCGGAGCGAGGCGAGTCATGACTTCGAGACCCGAAACGACGGCGCGAGTGGGGGCTGTCCCGCGAGACGGCGAGCAGGAAGGCCCGCTCGGCGCGGCCGAACTGGCCACCTTGGACGCCTGGTGGCGCGCGACCAACTACTTGGCAGTGGGAATGATCTTCCTGCGGGCCAACCCGCTGCTGCGCGAGCCGCTAGCGCCGGCCCACATCAAGCACCGCCTGCTCGGCCACTGGGGCTCGAGCCCCGGGCTGAGCTTCATCTATACGCACCTTGGCCGCCTGATCCGCCGCGACGACTTGGACGTCCTGTTCGTGGCCGGCCCCGGCCATGGGGCCCCCGGGGTACTCGGGCCGTTGTACCTGGAGGGCACCTACTCGGAGGTCTACCCCGAGTGCAGCGAAGACCTCGAAGGGCTCGCGACGTTCTTCAAGCAGTTCTCGTTTCCCGGCCACATCGGCAGCCACATGACACCGGAGACGCCGGGGTCGATCCACGAGGGAGGCGAACTCGGCTACAGTCTCTCGCACGCCTACGGCGCAGCCTTCGACAATCCGGATTTGCTGGTGGCGTGCGTGGTCGGAGACGGCGAGGCCGAGACCGGCCCGCTGGCCACGGCCTGGCATTCCAACAAGTTCCTGAATCCCGCGCGCGACGGCGCAGTGCTGCCGATCCTGCATCTGAACGGGTACAAGATCTCCAACCCCACCATCCTCGCGCGCATCTCGCGCGACGAACTCGCCTCACTGATGCGCGGCTACGGCTACGAACCGTATTTTGTCGAAGGCACCGAGCCCGAAGCGATGCACCAGCGCATGGCGGCGGTGCTCGACGAAGTGATCGCGAAGATCCGCGCGATTCAGTCGCAGGCACGCCGCGGCGGCGCAAGCTCGGCCGGAGCTGCGACATCACACGCTCACGCGCCGGGAGACAGACCGGTGTGGCCGATGATCGTGCTGTGCTCGCCCAAGGGCTGGACCGGCCCGAAGAGCGCGGATGGACACCACATCGAAGGCTCATGGCGCGCCCATCAGGTTCCGCTTCCCGGCGTGCGCAGCGATCCGCGCCAACTCGCGATTCTCGAAGCGTGGATGCGCAGCTACCGTCCCGAAGAACTTTTCGACGAGAGTGGGCGCCTGGTTGCCGAGCTGCATGCACTGGCGCCGCGCGGCGCGCGGCGCATGGGATCGAGCCTCCACGCCAACGGCGGTCTGCTGCGTCGCGATCTTCACCTTCCGGATTTTCGCGACTACGCGGTGACGGTTGCCGAGCCGGCGGCGTTCAAGACCGAGAACACGCGGCCGCTGGGCGCCTTTCTGCGCGACGTGATGCGCAAGAACCCCGGCAGGTTTCGCGTCTTCGGACCCGACGAGACGGCTTCCAATCGGCTGCAGGCGATCTACGAAGTCAGCAAGAAGACCTGGATGGCCGAGAGCCGTCCCGAAGACGCCGACGGCGGCGAACTGGCCGCGGACGGGCGCGTGATGGAGATGCTCTCCGAGCACACCTTGCTCGGCTGGCTCGAAGGCTACCTGCTCACCGGACGCCACGGTTTCTTCCACACCTACGAAGCCTTCGCCCACGTGATCGATTCGATGTTCAACCAGCACGCCAAATGGCTCGACATCGCCACCAACCACGTGCCGTGGCGCGCCTCGGTCGCATCGCAGAACCTCCTGTTGTCGTCTACGGTGTGGCGCCAGGACCACAACGGCTTCTCGCACCAGGATCCCGGATTCCTCGACGTGGTGACCAACAAGAGCCCGAGCGTCACGCGCCTGTATCTGCCGCCCGACGCCAACTGCCTGCTGGTGGTGGCAGACCACTGCCTGCGCAGCACCGACTGCGTCAACGTGATCGTCGCCGACAAGCAGAGCCATCGCCAGTTCCTGACCATCGACGAAGCGATCGACCACTGTGCCAAGGGTGTGGGCATCTGGCACTTCGCCAGCAACGACGACCGTGGCGGCGAGCCCGGCCAGCCCGACGTCGTGATCGCATCGTGCGGCGACGTGCCGACACTGGAAGCACTGGCCGCCACCGCGATCCTGCGCGAAGAGATCCCGTGGCTGAAGGTCCGCTTCATAAACGTGGTCGACCTCTTCAAGATGATGCCCGCCGACGCCCATCCCCACGGCATGAGCGACGTCGACTTCGACAGCCTGTTCACCACCGACCGGCCGGTGATCTTCAACTTCCACGGCTATCCGTGGCTGATCCACAAACTGGCATACCGGCGCAGCAATCAGGAACGCATCCACGTTCGCGGCTACAAGGAGAAGGGCAACATCAGCACGCCGCTGGAGCTGGCGATCGAGAACCAGATCGACCGCTTCGATCTGGTGATCGACGTCATCGATCGGGTGCCGTCGCTCGGCTCGGCCGCCGCGCACATCAAGGAACGAATGAAGAACGCGATCCTCGGCCACCTGCGCTACGCGCACGAGCACGGCACCGACAGCGACGAGATCAACGCATGGCGCTGGCCGGCGCCGACCGTGGCACCGGCCTCAGCGACGCCGTGAGCGGTTCCGGACGACGGCGTGGCGCGCCGCAGACGAACCGCGACGGTGGGGCGCGAGATTCGCGGCCGCGCATCGCGGTCATCAACTGCGGAAGTTCGTCGATCCGTTACCAGGTATTCGACGCGGACAGCGGAGCCCCGCTGGCGCGCGCGGTGCTGGACAACATCGGAGCAGCGCGCGCCGGCCTTCAGCTCCGGTGGCGCGAGCGCGTCGCCGCGGGCAGCGAGCCCGGCGAGCGACGCGAACTGAGTCAGACTGCCCCGATTGCCGATCACCGCGAAGGCTTCGCGTGGCTGCTGGACGCCGCGCGGCAAGTTGAAGAGCTGGCGCCGGGTCCCGGTCTGCTCGGTTTCGGGCACCGCGTGGTGCACGGTGGTGAAAGATTTCGCCAGCCGACGCGGGTCGACGACGAGGTACTCGCCGCCATCGTCGCGTTGTCACCGCTGGCACCGCTGCACAACCCGGTCTGCGCGCTCGGCATCGAGGTTCTGCGGCGTCTGGTACCTCACCTTCCGCACGTGGCCGTGTTCGATACCGCGTTCCACCAGACGCTGCCCCAGCACGCGTTCCGCTACGCGCTGCCCGACGCGCTCTACCGTGAGCACGCGGTGCGCCGCTACGGATTCCACGGCACCTCGCATTGCTACGTCGCAGGCCGCGCCGCCGCTCACCTCGGAATGCCTGCAAATGAGCTGCGCGCCGTCTCGCTTCACCTCGGCGCCGGGGCCAGCGCCGCCGCCATCGATGGCGGGGCCAGCGTCGACACCACGATGGGAATGACCCCGCTCGAAGGCCTGATGATGGGAACGCGCTGCGGCGACATCGATCCCGCCCTCCCGTTCTACCTGGCGCGTCACACACGGATGCCGCTCGACGAGATCGAAGCTCTGCTCTCGCATCGCAGCGGACTTCTCGGCGTCGGCGGCAGCGCCGACATGCGCGAAATCGAGCGCCGCGCCGCGGCCGGCGACGCCGCCGCGAGTCTCGCCTTCGAGATGTTCTGCTATCGCGTCAAGAAGACCATCGGCGCGTACGTGGCGGTGCTTGGCGGCGCCGATGCACTGATCTTCACCGGCGGCATCGGCGAGAACTCGCCGCGCGTGCGAAGCCGGGTCTGCCAGCGGCTTGGCGCTCTCGGCATCGTCATCGACGAAGAGCGCAACGCCGAGGTGAACCACGACGACGGCCGTGCTCGCGGCGCCGTCACCGGCATCCATCGCGACGACAGCATCGTCAGGATCCTCGTCATCCCCACCGACGAAGAGGCCGAGATCGCGCGCCAGGCCCTGGCAACGATACGGCACTGACGGCGCCGCGCACTGAAGAAGCCGCTCGGGGGTTGCCGATGCGATTCCGGGGCACGGACCGGACTCAGCGGGTCGAGACCTCGAGCGAGATCGACGCCGTCGCCGCAGTGCCGCTTCGGCCGCCGTCGAGAATCTGCGCCGTGACGACTCGGATCGGCCCCGCCGGAGTCGACGCTTTGAGTCTCGCCTGTACTTTGAGCAGGAGCGTCCGGTTCCGAGTAGGCGGCAAGTTGCTGACACTCACCAGGCAGTTCTGCCAGACCTGCACTTGGATCGCCGCTATCTCGGCGGCCGACAACCGGCTGTCTACCAGGATCGGCAGCGAGATTTCCCACCCCGGACCCCCGCTACAGAAGTTGACGTCGATCGTTCCGGACCCGATCAGCCCGCTGTAATAGATCCCGAACGGGCCGTACGGATCACCTGGCTTCACCGCAACCGGCGGCGTCTTCCAGCCCAGGTCAAGGGGCAGACCGACTTCGGTCAGCGCGATGATGTCGCCGGTTGCGCGCACGCCGCGAGCAACGCTGTTGTCCACCAGTGCGGCCGACCAGTGCGCGAAGCCATCAGGCAGCCCGCTGAAAGAGCCGCGGATCCGCAGCTTGCCGCTCGGTGCCGGCAGGTTCGCCCACGCCAGCTTGGTGTCGTCGCCGTTGAGAACGCCGCCGGCCAACCCGCTCGGAATCAGCAGCTTGAAAATCGCGAGGCCGGCGCCGTCAACCGGAAGCGCGAGCGTGAGCTGGTTGGTATTGCCGGCAACACTCGGATCGCTGACGCCGGCGTAAGACAGTTCGCACGACACGTCTGCGGAACGGTTCTTGTTGAAGTCCCACGCGACGTGATCGGGACACGCCAGCCGCAGCGACAATCCCGTGCCGCTGCGGTCGACTCCCATGATCGTGAAGCGCACCTTCGCGGATGCAACCATGGCACCGGCAATACGAAGTTCCGCGCGGTTGGTGATGACGGCACCGACCGCGACCGTGTCGCTGATGCGCGTGTGTACGTGCACCAGGACGGTTCCGCGGTACGGGGCGAGGTCGAGCGAGAGAACCCCGTCGGCGCCTGGGGCCGCAGGCGCCGTCTTCAGCACTTCGGGAGGGTCGACCTCAACGGACTCGAACACCAGATCTGGCGGCAGCATGTCGCGCAGCACCGAGGGGTTGGTTTCCAGGCCCTTGCCGGTGATCTTGATCTGATACGCCACGCGCGCGCCCGGCAGCGGGTCGTCCTCGATCCGCTTCTGCATATTCATGTGAGCTGCCACCGGCCGCGCGCCGGGGCAGCGCTTGAGCGCCGCCTCCAGAGCGCGCCCGCGATCTCCGGCGGCATGTTTGTGATGGACGAACACCGCCTTGTTGGGATTGTCCGAGGTGCGACAATCTCCGTGCGCCGCCGGCCCCTCCACGTGGATTCCCAGCACCGACCCGTCCGGCAAGACCAGCGGCGATCCGGAGGTGCCCGGCTCGGTATCGACGAAGTGATCGATGACGTCCGAGTCCGACTCGCGAATCGCTCTGCCGGAGGCGCTCTGCTGCATCACATCCATCTGTCTGGGACCGCTGTCGGATCCGTGGCCGATCACGACCGCGCCTTCGCGGTCGCCGAACGCATCGCTGAGTCCGAACGCATCATGCTGAACGTTGGGACGTACTTGGAGCAGCGCCCAGTCGTGCGGCGCGCCCGACTGGCCGGGCAGCGTGACTTCCAACTGTTCGCCGTCGAGAAGCTTTGCCCGGTACTGCTCAAGCCCACCTCCGAGAGTCTGGTCCGTGCAGGACTTGCCCGCGTGCAGACCGGCGGGACAGGTGTGCGTGGCCATGTTGCAATCGATCGGCTTGCCGTCGCCATCGAGGCCGCAGCCGTACACTCCGCAGATCAGCGTGGCAGAAAGATTCCGCTGCCGGGGATAGCTCTTCCCTTCTTGAAACATCAGGTGGCCGGCAGTCAGCAGGCACAGATTCTTGTTGATTCCGGGTTCGATGAAGAACGCCGTGCCGACGAAGGTCCGTGCCACGCAGCGGGGATCAGCGGAGTTCGCGACCGGACAAACGACGGCACCGCAGGCAAGCCCGGCACGGGTGCCTCCCTGGCATATGTTATCGCGGCAGGCCTCGGGCGCTCCGCCGGTGCTGGAGGGACACCAGCACTCTACCGAGGTGTCCATCCCGCAGACACCCCGCTCCGCGACCAGCAAACAGACGCGATCGTTGTAGGAGGCAACGCGGCTATCGCGCTGATCACAGATCGAGCGCGGCGTGGGCACGAGCGAGCGATCGCCGGCGTAGCCGTGCTGGACTTCGGCAACGACGAAGCGTGAGACGCGCGCGTAGGGTCCGACGAACAGGGCGACGGAGACGGAGCCCGTTCCCAGGTAGCGCGACGCGCCGCGGCCCGCGCGGAAGTCTCGGCGGGTGAGCACGTCGAATTCGCCCGAGGCGTCGGTAGCCCGGATTTCGATGCGGTCGCCGCGCACCAGCACGACGTTCTCGAAGTGCAGGCGCAGCCACGGCGCCCCCTCCACTTCGACGACATCGTCGAAGATCCGCGTCGGTCCCGCGGCGCTGGCGGCGTGCGCGCCCGAATCGATCCGGACTTCGACGCGCTCGCCGACCTGCGGCGCCGCCTGTTGGGCGCCGCCGCAGTCCGGCGCTGCGGTGAAGCCGGCTCCTTCGGACATCGATGCCGGCCGGCTTGCAGCATCGTCGGGTGCCAGGCAGCGCCCGGCATCGGTCAGACACAACGCCGGCTGACCCGGACCAGTCGCGGCCTGCCAGCGCAGCGCCCAAGCCGCCGCGGGCGCCAACACCAGTGCCGCAAGCGTCACAAGGACGACGCCGGCCACGCAGTGGCGCGGCCCTCGTACGGCATTCCAGCCTGCAAACCCGGTGTGCAACGCTGCTCGAGTCTTCATGATCCACCTCCCGTGCGGAAGTTCCGTAGCGGCGGAAGCCGGTCGCCTCGCCGCCGGGCGCGAGGAGGTGGGGGAGGAGATGCGACCGGCCGAGCGCGGCGCGCGTTCCCGGCGGTGATCGTCTATTGCGCGGGCGGGGCTGCCACGGCTATCCGGCGGCGCGCGGCGCGTGCAACCGACGACGTTGACGCACTTTGTCTAGGCCGCTGCGCACGGCTTGTCCATGAATCGAGCCTTTTCGGCGCCGGCCACTGCGGCGATTCACAGCGTCGCGGCTGCACAACCGCGGATTTGCCGCCGATCGCGGCCGCGCCTCGGGAAATACCTCGAGTCGCACGCACTGGCCCACGTCTGGGGGTTGGTTGTCGCTGCATGACGGCGGCTCGCGGCGGGCTGCCCAAGAAGCACTCCGCCGCGCTCGCCTCGTTCCATTTGCGATCGCTACCGCAGCGCCGCTGACCGGTTTCAGTGGTCTCCTCTGCAGCACGCGGCTGCATTCTGCCGCCGCGGCTGGAGTCCGAAACGAGCCTTTCCCGCCAGCCGATACGCGACCGCCACATCGCTCGGCTCGAGGGGAATGGCCTTCTCAGCCGCGCACCGAGACCATCTGATCTACAGTCCAGTCGTGCGGGCCGGAAAACATCCGAAGCGTCCTTCGCGCTCAGCCGGTTTCGCGCTCGCGGTCGACCGCCACACGCGCACCGGTCGGGCAGCATGTCTCATCAGATGCCGGGAAAGTCCCGGCGCGGCCGGCGCAGCATCCAAAGCTCAGGAATATTCCTGTCGTCTGTCGTTTCTCGTGCCGCTTCTTGCGAGGACGGTCGCCGGGTCGTGAAATGCAGGGAAGCTTGCGGAACAAAGAAGCGATATTGCTGCTGCTCGCGCAACTGCCGCGCAGCATGAGTCGGCATGCGCACAGCATGGACGGGAGCACAGGCGAGCGGCCGCGACCAGAAGAAGATCGCCATCGACCGATAAGGAAGCGACGCGGCAATCATCACGCGGCAGCGAAGACGACGTGACGTTCCGTCACACGAGCGGCACGAGTCCGTTCGCTGCAACGAGCGCGACCGCCCAATGTGTCGCGTGAGAGTTGATTGTCCTCACATCGGTGTTATCCGTCGCGCGAACAGTCGATTGTGATCTGTTCGTTCCTACCGATGCGATGGTGTCGGTTCGACACCTTCCATCGGTTCAGGAGGAAGGGGAGATGGAAAGGATCGGCCTCGCGGCTTTCCTGCCTTCCATTTTGCCGGTCGTTGTTTCCGACTCCAGCGAGCGACGAGGACGCTGCACGGCTGCGCGGCGCGGGCTCTATCGAGCGTTGCTGATCGTGCTGGCCGCCGGCGCGGCCTTCGATTCGCCGCCGGTGTTCGGCTTCGGAATGGGCAACAAGTCGCCGGTCGTCGACTCCGTCAGTGTCTCTCCGAGCCCTGTTCCTGCAGACGACAACGCTACGATCACCTGCGCCGCCCACGACCCGGACGGACAGATCGTATCGATGGAGCTCAGCGTTTCCGCCGGTGCGCTGCCCGGCGGCGTAGCCAGCGCGCCGGTCGCGATCACACAGGCACCTTCGGTCGTCGGGACGCTTGGGTGGAGCACTCCGGGGCCGGGCTCCTACACCGTGCGCTGCGACGTGAAGGACAACGGTGGGCTCTTCGGCGGCTCGGCCGGCGCCTCCAAACTGATCGACGTCGAGATCACCGAGGCGGCGAGCCGAGCCCCGACCATAGAATCGTTCAGCGCAACCGCGACCAGCGCGTTGAGCGGAGAAACCATCACCGTGTCCGTTGTAGCGAGCGACCCGGAGGGCGCCGCACTCGCCTATGAATGGACGGCCACGGGTGGAACTCTGGCGGAGTTCGGCGCGACCGCGCAGTGGACCGCCGCCTGCGACCCTGGGCTCTACGAGGTGAGCGTTGTCGTCACCGATCCTGACGGCCAGAGCGCGGCAGCGTCGCTGCATCTGCAGGTCGCATTCGCCATACCGGGCCAGAGCATGCCCCAAGGCATGTCGGGCAACTTCCGTCCAACGCGTCTGGTCGTCGATGGAGCCGGCTATGTCTACGCGGCCGACCCGGTGTCGGGCACCATCGAGGTCTTCACGCCGCTTGGTACCTGGCTTCGCCGTATTCCGGTTGCGGGACGGCCGAGCGCGGTGGCGGTAGACGGCGAGCGCACTCTTTACGTCGCCGACGCCGAGCGCGGTCAAGTCTTCATTCTCGATCTCGATGGAATCGTGGACGCCGGAGCTTCTCCACGCGGCGTGCTCGGGACGGGACGCGGCGAGTTCGAAGCGGTTACCGACATGGCCGTCGATCCGGCCAGCGGCGACGTCTACGTCGCCGACGCAGGCGCGGCCGTGGTGGCGGTCTATGACGAGACGGGCGCGAAGATCCGCACGATCGCAATGCCCGGCAGCTATCCGGGCGGCCTCGCGCTCGGCCCCGGCGGGGACCTCTATGTGAGCGACGTGCGTCACGGCAGCGTGACGCGCTTTTCTCCCACCGGCGTGTTGCTCGACACCGCCGGCAGTTTCGGCGGCCACGCCGGTCAGCTCACGCGCGTCAACGGCGTTGTCGTGGCCGCGGACGGGTACATGCTGGCCGTCGATACCTTCCAGTCCCGACTCGGCGTGTTTGCCGGCACCCAGTTCGTCGCGTTCCTGGGATCCCACGGAATCGGCGCAGGTGAGCTGAGCGTTCCGATCGATGTGGCCGTCGATCGGTGGGGACGCGTCCTGGTCACCAACACCGACAACGGACGCATCGAGGTGCTGCTGCGCTCGAGTGACAGCGTGCCCGAGTGCTCGAGCGACAGCGACTGCGACGGGATCACTGACGCCGCCGAGCTTGCTCGCGGGCTCGACCCCTTCGATGCGCGCGACGCCTACGCCGACGACGACGGCGATGGCGTGACCAACACTGCCGAGATCGCGCTGGGAACCGATCCTGCCGCTGCCGACAGCGACGGCGACGGCGTCAGCGATTTCAACGAGGCTTGCGAAGGCACCGACCCTATGGACCCGCGTGACCAGGGGTTCTGGGTCGATGCCGGCGCAGACTTTGCCACTGCGCCGACAGTCGTCGCGATGGACGCGAGGGCCTCGCGCGTACACGGCAACGCGCCGGTGACGTTTGGGTGGTCGCAGGTCGACGGTCCCGAGACCGTTACAATAAACGGTGCCGATAGCGCCATGCCGTGGTTCGTGGGCCGCAAGCCCGGCTCGTACCAGTTCCGGTTGTTCGTCGGCGACGGCAGCCGCTGGAGCGGCGAGGGTCGAGTGAAGATCGAGATCCTCGACGTTGCGCCGACCGCCGACGCCGGCCCGGACGTCGCCTACCTTGATCCACACGGCACCCGCAAAATCACCCTCGACGGCCGCTACAGCTCCGATGCCAACCAGGACGAGCTGAGCTACTCGTGGGTGCAGACCTCCGGCCCCGCCGTCCAACTGCGCGATACCGAGACTGCGCGGCCGAGCTTCAAACCGGGGCAAGCCGGGCTCTTCGCCCTGGATCTCACGGTGAGCGACGGCGGGCCGGGGCCCGGCAGCACCGATCGCGTATATGTAGTCGTCGAAAGCAGAACCGAGCACATTCCGGTGGCCGCCGCTCCCGACGCACTGCGTGCGATCGCGGGCACCCTGATCAACTTGGACGCAAGCGAGAGCGTCGACATCGACGGTGACTCGCTCACGTACTCGTGGAGACAGCTTGGCGGACCCGCCGTGACGCTGGCCGATTCCGGCTCGGCGGTCGCTTCGTTCCGGCCGACCGAGAGCGGGCTGTACGACTTCGAGCTTCGCGTCAACGATGGTCGCCACGACAGCGTTCCTCACGTCACCGTGGTCGCGGTTCACGATGCGAGCGGCAGCGGTCCCTCCGCGAACGTCGAGCGCGAGATCCGCAGCGGCGCCGTGCTCGACCCGATCATCCTGGGCTGTCCGATCACCGGCGCTGCCGATGCGACCTGTGCCTGGCGGCAGATCGAGGGCGTGTCGGTTCCGATCTCGGGCAGTGGCGCTGCCAGCGCTTTCGTTGCCACCGAGTCGGGAACCTACGTGTTCGAGCTCGAACCCTTCGATAGCAGCGGACCCGGTGTTCCGGCGCGGCTGTGGTTCTCGCTCGACGATCCCGACGGCAATCGCGTGCCTTCGGCGACGGCAACCGCCCATGCCGACACCTGGCGCGTGGGCGCAAAGATCGCGCTGCGGGCGACCGAGATCGTCGACGACGGCAGGAGAGGCAATCTCGACTACGTGTGGACGCAAGTCACGGGGCCACCGGCGCTGCTGATGCATCCGAACCGGCGCCGAGCCAGGGTTACAGCGCTGCTCGCGGGCCTCTACGCCTTCGAGCTGAGAGTCAGCGACGGAATCGACCGCAGCCCTGCTTTCTATGTGGAGTACGTCATTCCAACGAGCGACCGCGGAGGTGAACAGTGAGAGCGCGCATCGCGAGCGTTCCCGTCGCAGCCGCGACGCCAGGTCGCGCGGCCGCCGCGTGCGCCGTGGTCGCGGCGCTGCTCTGCCTCGCTCACCCGACCGCGGCGAGCGACCTTCCGCACTGGGGTGAGAACTTCCCCAACACTTGCCAGGACTGCCACAGCGCGCACAACGCGGCCGGAATGAGTCTCACCAACAGGGAAGGCAACGCCAACCTGTGTCTGACCTGCCACGCGTCGTTCGGCATGGTGTGGAGTTCGTCCCACCAAGCCGTGCCGGGAGTGGGCGGAACCTCGCACCGCTGGGACGCCGCCGCCGATCAACCCGCGCGCGGCGCGTCGTTGCCCGGCGACCACGAGATGTTCGTACGCCTGGACGGCGGCACCAACCTCATGTGTTCGACCTGCCACGACGAGCACTCGCAGAGGAACGCGCCTGCCGATCCGCTTGCGCCCACGACCCCGGGACAGCCCGGACGCCACTTCCTGCGCAAGGACAACTCTGCCGACGGTCTGTGTCTGGAGTGCCACAGCGCGCTGGAAGGAGCGCCGGGCACTGCTCGCGCCTGGACCGGCGATGCGTTGCCGCATCCGACAGGAGCCGACCTCGTCGGCGATTCGATGTTCTTCTCTCCGCCCAACGACATTGACGGGCGACCGCAGGTCTCGGGTTGGTCGGGAATCGCCACCGGTGGTTCCACGACCGCGTTGCGCGACGACACCGCCAGTTGGCCGGACCTGGTCGGGCAGGTGGTGCGAATCACCAGCGGCGGCAATGCCGGCGAGACGCGCACCGTCGAATCGATGACAGGCGCCGACCAGATCCATTTCGAGGCCCTTCAGTCCGCCGTCACCTCCGGCGCGCGTTACGAAATCGACAGCGACGGCAACGTCTCCAACAACCTGGTTCTGCTCGACGCCGGCGGCGCGAACTACACCAGCGGGAAGGTGAGCTGTTCGTCGTGTCACTCCGTGCACTTCGGCGACTCGAATCCGAACACCTACGACGACGCCACCTCCGAAGGCGGTGACGGCTATCTGTTGCGGCGAGGCCGCGACGATACCACCTGCCAAGGCTGCCACCACGTGCTCACGCACAGCAGCGCCACTACCAGCGACCGCTACGGTACCTGGGGGGAGAGCTTTACCTGCCTGACCTGTCACGGTGTCCACGACTGCACCAACGTCGCTTTGATCAACGACGTCGTCGCCACTCCGTACAGCGGCAGCCGCAGCGTGGACCTGCGATCGATCTCGGGCGGCGTCGAGCCTCATGGGTTGGTCGACAGCCAGTCGCCGGGAAACGGCATCTGCGAGGTCTGTCACACCAGAACCCGCAACTCCGCGCCCCACACCGCCGGGACGGCGAATTTCACGGCTGGCCAGACTTCGGTCACCTGTGCCGGTGACTGCCAGTGGCCTGGCGACATCGTCGCCAACTGGGAGATCCGCCGCGCTGCCGACCCACCCTCGGCCGACACTGCCGTCGCGTCGGTCAGCGCCACCGAGATCACGCTGGTTCAAGGGTACCTCGGCACCACCGCGAGCGGATCCGAGTACCTGGCCGTCAATCCGCGTTTCCAAAACAACGGCCAAGGTCGCGGCGCCTCGGGAAACGAGCACTACTCGGGCGACTGCCTCGCCTGTCACAGCCACCAGAACGGATTCGGACACGGCGGCGGTGGCTCCGGCAGTTGCGCCGACTGCCACGGGCACGACGACGGCTACGACAGTAGGGAGTACTTCGGGTCCACACACAGCCACTCCACCCACACCGACGACGACGCAGACGACGCGCGCGGCCCCGCTCTGGCCTGCGACGCCTGCCACGACACCAGCTACTTCCCAGCTTTCAAGTCCGGCACCGACAGCGACGGTAGCGGGCACTACGAACTGGACGAAACCGACGTGTGCGACGCCTGCCACAGTTCCGGCGGCAGTTATGACGGAGTGAACGATCCGGTGCTCGGCGCCAAGCCGAACTGGGACAGCGGCATCTATTCGGGCGCGCGGCCGACCGCAGGCAAGGAAAAGTGGTGCGCTACTTGTCACGACGAGGCGCCGTCGCAGATCTACGGCGTCGTTGCACCTGACGTCGTTGGCGACGAGAACGGCGCTTACACCTACGGCACCGGGTGGGGATACTTCAAGACCGGCCACGGCCTGGCGGTCGGCCAGAACTACCCGTCCAAGGGCGGAGTCGAGACCGTGTCGGGGCGGCCGCTCTACTGCGACACTTGCCACGACTACTCCACCGATCACGTCGACGGACTCGCCCGCAGCTACGACGACGGCGACAGCGTCGCGACCGATCCGAGCCTCTACCGCATTGGCTACCGCCTCAATCTGGTAGGCGGCCAGGAGCCGATGCGTGTGCCGCTTCCCGCCAACACCGGCAATACCGCGGACAACTACAGACTCTGTGCGCAAAGCGGTTGTCACGCGGCGGGGCCGTTCACCGATTCGGCGAACATGAACACCAACCTGGTGACCGACGGGGTCAACCGGCACCAGGAGCACCTGGTGCTGAACAACCAGGCGATCTATCCCAGCGATTGGTCGGGAAGCCACAACAGCCGGATCAACTGCGTCGCCTGCCACGACGTACACGGCTCGACACGCCTGGCGATGGTGCGCGACGGCAATCTGATCGGCGCTCAGCCCGGCGTGCAAATCTGGTACAAGAACGACGCCATAACGGTCTTCAGCACAGCGAACTCCAACCCGCCCGAGCCCGAGGCGCTGCCGCTGTCGGCCAGCGACGGGACGGTCTGGATCGGCCTGAGTTCGGGCAACCTGTGCACGCACTGTCACGGAAACGGCAACGCATGGGGCGAAGACCGGGAGCCGTTCCAGAACGTCGAACAGACTCCGACCTTGGCGTGGATAGACGAGCCCGGCTACGGCTCCGACGGCGCCGACCCAGATAGCCGAGCGTCCGCGGGTGTATTCAACTTCAAGGTTTCCTACACCGACCTGAACAACGATGCTCCCGGCTCGATCGAGTTGTGGATCGATCTCGACGATGACGCCGTCTATGCGCCGACCGAGAAGTACGCGCTCACGCAGCTCGAGGTTGGGGACGCCGACTTCACCAACGGCAAGATCTATGGGATCGCGCTCGCGGTCGCGGTCGCGCGCGTCGGCGACGGCGTCGTTCGTTACCGTTTCTTCGCGTCGGACGGGAAAGCCGACGCCGATGGTCCACCCACCGGTGACAGCACCATCGTTGTACTGAATGGCGCGCCGGTTCTCGATTGGACGGGAGAAGCTCAGTTCGTCGGCGATGGTGTGAACCCGAACGCCGGTGGCAGCGGGTCGTCTTTCGAGTTCCGCATCGACTACCTCGACGCCGACGACGAACCGCCGACCTCGATACAGGTTTGGGTGGATGAGAACGACAACGATCTCTACGAGGCAGGCGAGAAGTACGCCATGACCGGAGTAGACGCCGACACGACCTACACCGACGGCAAGCGCTACTCGAGAAGTCTGAACCTCGCGCACGCGGGCGACGGGTACCTGAGCTACCGCTTCTATGCGTCCGACGGCTTGGCTGTCGCTGCTGGAGAGGCGACCGCGAACGCCGTCGTGGCGGTGCTGGCCGGAACCAATAGTCCGCCTTTCCTCGAGTTCATCGAAGCATCGTGCACGACCGACGGAGTCAGACCGGCGGTGGGCGCCGATGGCGCAGACTTCGCGTTCAGCGTCATGTACACCGACCCGGACAGCCAGTGCCCGCCCGCGGCCGGCGATATCCAGGTTTGGGTGGACGCGGACGATTCGGGAACTTTCGAGGCCGGCGAGAAACATGATCTGAGCCCGGTCGACCCGGGGGACGTCACTTGCTCCGACGGCAAGGCGTACAGCCTGACGCTGGGGTTATCGGCGGCGGGCGACGGTTCGCTCGCGTATCGCTTCTACGGCTTTGACGGCACCGACACGGCGATCGGGGATCCTGCGGGCGAGTTCGCCGTGATGGTGACCAATGCCCTGAAGGTTCGCAGCTCCGGCGGCGCCGGCTGGTATGACAGTATTCAAGCCGCCGTCGATGCCGTGAACGGCGCGCACACGGTGCTCGTCTACGAGGGCACCTACTACGAGAACATTCTTTTCAACGGCGCCAACGACGCCGATACCGTCGTGCGCTCGGTGTGCGGGCCACAGGCTACCACCATCCGCGGCACGGCTGCGGTGGTCATGTTCCAGAACAACACCGGGAATCTGCTCGACGGCTTCGAGCTCACCGGTGGCACCACCGGTGTCTATTTCAACGGCGCGCACGCGACCGTCAACGACTGCCGGATCCATGGCATCAGTGGAGGGACAGGCGCCGTCTACACGTCGAACTCAGCTTCTTCGATGGCGCTCGCCAATTCGCAGGTCTACGGCAACACCAGAAACAGCGGAGCCGGGATCCTGATCAACGGCGGGACCGGACACACGATCACCAACAGCACGATCCACCAGAATTCGGCCGTCCACGACGATGACTATTCCGGGTGGGGCGGCGGTCTGTTCGTGCAGAACGCCGACCTGGTCGTCACCGACACCGTCGTGCGTGACAACACCGCCTCGCGAGGCGGCGCCGGCATCTACAACAACGGCTCGACCGTGCGGCTGGTTCGCACCACCGTCACCGGCAACGTTGCCTCCGGAGCCGGAGGCGCGCTGTACCTGACCAACGCGTCCTCGAGCGCCTCGCTGGAGAACTGTATCGTCGCCGGCAACGAAGCCTCGCAGGCCGGCATGGCCTACGTCAACGGCGGCGCCTTCGATGTCGTCAACACCACCATCGCCGACAACCGCGCCACCAGCGGCAACAGCGGTGCCATCTTCAACCAGAACGCCACCTCCACGATCCGCAACAGCATCGTGTGGGGCAACGTCGCCGCTGCGGGGGGGCATATCGCGTACCTGAACGGCGGTTCGATGCTGCTCGGCGACTGCGTCATCGCCAGCGGCGGCGACGGCAAGTTCACCAATGTTCCGTACTTTGACGGGAACGTGACGCCGATCGTCAGCGGCTACGCCTCGCAGCGCGACCCGCGATTCGTCGGCGGCGGCAACTATCATCTCCAAGCGTCATCGGACGGCGTGGACCACGCCGACGGCGCCGTCGCGCCGGCCGAGGACATCGACGGCCAGAGCCGGCCGCAGGGCGAGGCCGACGACATCGGTGCCGACGAGTACCTATCGGCAGGCGATGCTCCGGCGTTGTCCTGGACCGGTGAGAGCGGCTACGCCAGCGACGGAGTCGACCCGAACAGCGCTGTTGGCGGTGCAGCCTTCACGTTCCGAGTGGATTACACGGACGCCGGCAACGATCCGCCGCTGTCGATCGAAATCTGGGTGGACAGCGACGACAACGGCGCGTACAGCAGCGCGGAGAAACACCACCTCGATGCGACCGACGGCGGCGACGACGACTACACCGACGGCAAGCGTTACAGCACGACACTGGTGCTGACCCACGGCGGCGACGGCGCGCTTGCGTATCGCTTCTATGCGACCGACGGCAGCTCCGACGCGTCGGGAGCGCCGGCGGCCGACTCGCTGGTAGCTGTGGGCAACAACGTCCCGGCGTTGAACTGGACCGGCGAGGCTGACTACCTCGGCGACGGAGTCCATCCTAACAGCGCCGCCGGCGGCTCCGTATTTGCGTTCCGCATCGACTATTCCGATGCGGACAACGCTCCTCCTGCTTCGATCCAGGTCTGGGTGGACGAAAACGACAGCGGCCTCTACGACGCCGGCGAGAAGTACGACCTGGTGGCGACAGACGGCGGCGACGACAACTGCGCCGACGGCAAGCGCTATGCGAAGTCGTTGGCGTTGAGCTTCGCCGGAGACGGCGCTTTGCACTACCGGTTCTTCGCCAGCGACGGGACCGACGACGCCAGCGGCGCTGCCACGGCGAATTCGACAGTGACCGTCGTCGACAACGTGCCGGTGTTGTCGTGGACCGGCGAGGCCGGCTACGGCGCCGACGGCGTGAGCCCGGATTCCGGCAACTCCGGCGCGGTCTTCACGTTCCGCGTGGATTTCTCTGACGCCGACAACGCGGCCCCGGCCTCGGTGCAGGTGTGGGTGGACTCGGACGACGACGACGCCTACGCGGCCGGCGAGAAACACGACCTGATCGAAACGGACGGCGGTGATCACGACTACACCGACGGCAAGCGCTACAGCGCGGATCTGGTCTTCGGCTACTCGGGGGACGGAGTTTACCGTTACCGGTTCTTCGCTTCCGACGGCAGCGCCGCCGCAGTCGGCGATCCGACCTCGGACCAGACGGTGACGGTACTAAACGTGGCGAACAACGCACCGACTCTGAGCTGGTCGCCGGCCGCGTGCAGGAGCGAAGGAGTGAGGCCTCCAGCGGGCTCGGCGGGCGCCGACTTCCAGTTCCTGGTGAACTACACCGATGCCGACGGCCAGTGCGCTGTGAGCATCCAGGTGTGGATCGACGAGAACGACGACGCGACGTACGCAGCGGGCGAGAAGTACAACCTGCTAGCGACCGACGGCGGCGACATCGACTGCACCGACGGCAAGCTCTACGCAATGACGCGAACGCTGTCCCAGGCGGGCGACGCAGTTCTGACCTATCGCTTCTACGCCAGCGACGGAGTGGACCCCGCCGGTGGCGCGCCTGCGACTGGCGGCGAGGTCGGCGTGCATGGCGGCCTCACGGTCCGGCCTTCGGGTAGCGCGCTTGCCTACGACTACACGTCGATTCAGACGGCGGTGGACAATTCCTCGAGCGGAGACACGGTCGTAGTCTATCCGAACGACGACTTCTCGGCGGCTTCCTATGGTGCGGTGTTGGTAGGCAGTTCCAAGAACAACCGCACGATCCTCGGCGCTTGCGGTGCGGAGCTCACGACCATCTCGGGCGGCGCCTATCCGGTCACGTTCCAGGACAGCACTTCGTGCGTGCTCGACGGGTTCAGTCTTACCGGCGCAGGCAGCTACGGGATGCGTTTCCTACGTGCCCATTCCGGTCTCATTCGCAACAGCCGGATCTTCGGCAATTCCAGCGGCATCGAAGTCAACGACTCAAACCCGGCCGGCGTGCAGAGTTGCCTGATCTATGGCAACAGCAGCCGAGGGCTCTTCTCGGGATACGCGACCAGCACCGTCAACATCTCGGACTCGCAGATCTATCAGAACGGCGGCGCCAGCAGCCAAGGTGCGGGTCTGATGATTCAAGATGGCGTGGCAACCGTCAGTGACTCGATCATCCGCGACAATCCGGCCAGCGGTTCGGCGTCGCTCGGAGGCGGGGTCTACCTGCTCCGAAGCAAGACCGGCACCACCTTCACGCGCACCACGATCGAGGCGAACCGCGCGACCAATGGCGGCGGCGTCAACACCAACGCGGCTGTCGCGAGCTTCGACAAGTGCACCATCGCAGGTAACGTGGCCGTCACGAGCGCGGGAGCGGTCTACGTCGGTAACTCCACCGTGAACCTCACCAACACCGTCATAGCCGACAACCAGGCGGGCAAAGCGGGCGCGTTCTACATGAACGCCGGCGCACTGCTCTTCGACAATACGACTTTCGCCGGCAACCACGCCACCAGCGGCAACGGCGGCGTGTTCGCGGTCTGCAACCTGACGTCATTGACCGTCCGCAACAGCATCTTTTGGAACAACACGGCCAGCGCGCAGGGTCACAACGCGTACAAGGAGTGCGGCGGTTCCAACGGCTATATGACGGTACTGGACTCGGACGTTTCGACCGGTGCAGGCTACTTCGACGGCAAGAGCCCGGCGACGGGCGGAGACATGATCGATCCCGCCCAGGATCCATTGTTCTTTGGAGGCGGCGACTACCACATCCAGAGCGGCTCTCCGGTCATCGACAGAGCCAACAATTCGTACGCGCCGGCCGACGACCTCGACGGCGACACGCGGCCCCGCACCGTTGGCGACCCGGCCGACATGGGCGCGGACGAGTACGTTCCTTGAGCGCGGTTCTCGCCGCAATCCGTAGCCGTGCCGATCGAGGACATTACGGTTGTCGGGTTGCCCCCCGATCGGCGCGAACCTGCCAGAGCTGCTCCTCGTAAAGGCCAGCCCGGGCTCTTCGCCCAACGTGGGCGCCATGCACACACAGTAGCCTCGGTATCTGCGACGCGGCCCTCACTGGTTGCACGCGCGACCTCGCACGTGCATCGCGGGAACCGCGACGGCGCAGCGTCTCGCAGACTACGGCGCTCGCTCCAGGTACGGCATCACGTCGACCGGCCCGTTGACTCTGAGCGACGGCGACTCCTTGGTGCACCACCAATTGTCCTCCGCCGCGACCACGCCGGTCGAGACGTTGTCGACATCCCTGCGAGCACCGCCTGGTTCGTAGTTGTCGCAGATTGAATTGGCGCCCGGACTGACGACGGTCACGCCGTCGATGTCGAGACCAGCTCCGCCAAGATCGACGCGCGCATCTCCCGAGGCAGCCACGCCGCCGAAGCCGTACTCCGACGAGCCTTTCCCGCCGTTGGCGCGCACGTCGTTGGCCGACAGCGAAACCCGCGCATTGCCTCCCGCCCAGACGCCGCGCAGCGCGCACGCCTGGATCGAGTTGCCGTCCAGAATCCCGGCGGCGTAACGTCCAAAACGCACCCCGCGGCGGCACGACGTGACCGTGCTGCGCCGCATCTCGACGACGAGACCGCCGGGTGCGGCGCCCGAAAAACGCGGGCCGTCGCATGCAAAGGAACCATCGGCACCGGGACCCATGCGGGCGTCCTCGACGCGGAAGCGCCCGCCCTGCGCCATGCGCAGCGGAGTGCGGCAACCGATGAAGTCGATGTTCGAGAAGATCGCGTTGTAGTGCTCGCGAACGCGTGGATCCGTATCGGTGGTCGCGAGGCTTCCGCTGTTCTGCGAGCACTTGTCGCACCCGTCGCGCACCTCCAGGTTGCGGAACACGTTGGCCACTCCGGCACCGACGCTGCCGAAAGCATCGTCGCAGATGCGCCCGAAGCGCACGTTCTCGACCACGCCGCCGACGCCCTGGGCACGGATCCCGTCGAAGAACCCGGTGACGGCGATGTTGCGCACCACGTCGCCGTCGCCGGCCAGCAACAGGAAAGTGGTGCCGCTATCGACGTCGGGACACGCACAGGTGCCGTCATCCTCGAGCCCGGCTGCGCACTGACTCGCCTCGACGGGAATGCGCCAGCACAGCGGGTCCATCTCGAACGAGATGTTGCGATCGAGTCCGTCGATGACCAAGCCATCGCAGTCGACACGACGCGGGCGGGTGCCGCTGGCGTGCGCGATCGGGATGACGGTGTCGCGACAATCGAACGTGATGTGGCCGCTCGGCGCTCCGCACGACGTGATAGCCTCTTCGAAGGCTTGCTCCGTGCATGGAATCGCGCACGAGAAGGAACCGGGGACGTTGACGCAGGCACGGCCCTGCGGGCATGACGCCTCGCCGCTCAGGCACTCGTCGATGTCCTGGCACGAACCCGGCTCGCCGCCAAAACCCGCCGCGCAGCGGCCCCGCGCCGCTGCGTAGTCGGGCTCCGAGTCCGCGGGACACGCAATACAATGCACCTCCGCGTCGACCCTGGCACAGGTCTCGCTAAGACAGGTCGCACTGCAGCCGTCCGCGTCCCGGACGCCGCCATCGTCGCAGGCCTCGAACCCTTCACGACGGCCGTCGCCGCAGCGCACCCGCAGACGTGCGGCGTCGGCTTCCACTTCACTCTCGATCCGCGCGGCGACATCGTCGGGGGCGATGTCGCCGCGACAGCCCTCGGCAGCGCCCTCGCTCCACGCGCGCTCGAACGAACGGCGCTCGCGCTCGGTGCACGCCGCGGCGTCGCTCGAATCTTCCTGGTCGCTGACCGCGCGACACTGCACGTAGGTCGACGCATAGCCAGCCACCGCGCGCGCTCGCGTTCGCGCGCAACGCGGAGCCACCGCCAAATCTCCGGCGATGGTCTCTTCGAACACGTCCATCGGCCAGGTCGCCGCGCCATCCAGCCCAAGGCTCTCGGCGCCGGCCGGGCATACAAAGCCCTCGGCCGCAGCGGCGACCTCGGCGGCTTCGAGCATCGCGGCGATGCGCAGTTCGGCGCGCTCGCGACAGCGCGCCGTTCGATCGGCGGTGGACGGCGCCGCAGCGCAGCGCAGCAGTCGCGCCGTTCCCCAACGCACCGCAGCGAGTTTGGATCGGTAGCAGTCCAGCGCCTGGTCGGACTGCGCGCGACAGGCCGGGGCTGCCACCAGCAGCAGACACAGAAGCGAACTCAGGCGCCGCTTCGTGCTTCGCATCGCGATTTCGGCGGCGCCCATCCGGGGGCGGTCAGTCAACCAGGTCACGTGTAACCGAATCTTCCCAGAGAATCGCCGGCGAAGGAACCTCGATTCTTCACGCACGCACCGGCTGCCACGAGCGCCACCGCGCACCCTCCAAAACCGCCGCCGGTCATCCGGGCTCCGTAGGCGCCATCCGCAAGCATGCTCTCGACGAGACTGTCCATCTCGGGACGGCTCACTTCGTAGAGATCGCGCGCAGATGCGTGGCTCTGCGTCATCAGCTTACCCAGATGGGTCCAGTCGCACGCCTCGATCGCCTCAACCGCGGCCAGTGTGCGGGCGTTTTCCTCGACTACGTGGCGGGCGCGGCGGTAGAGCCGATCGTGGCCACCGCGCCGCAACGCTTCCACGCTGTCGGAGGTCGCGTCGCGCAGCGAGCCGAGTCCCAGAAGGTGCGCCGCCAGTCGGCATTCGCCCACCCGCCGAGCGAACTCGCCGCCGCCGAGATCGTGGGGCAGCTCGGAATCGACGACGACGATGCGAACTTCGCTGCTCGGCAACTCCACGCGGCGCCAACTCTCGCTGCGACAGTCGATCAGCAGCAGATCGCCGCCGCAGGCAAGGCAGGCCGCCATCTGGTCCATGATGCCGCACGGGACACCGGCGTAGCGCTGCTCGGCGCGGCGGCACGCCCTGGCTTTGACGACCGGGTCGAGAACTCGACCGCACAGCGCTTCGATCACGCCGGCGAGCGCGACTTCCAGGGCCGCGCTGCTGGAAAGCCCGGCACCGACCGGAACGTCAGAGTCGATCCACGCATCGAAACCGCCCGGGTCGAGCCCTTCGGCGCGACACTCGGCGACGACGCCGCGAACATAGTGGGCCCAGCCCTGCGTGCGTGGCGTGGTGGCGACGCCGAGGCCGTCGAGATCGAGTTCGACGGCGGCGTGGTCCGTTCGCGCGACGACGTCAGTGGTCATGCTAGCGACGCCTCGCGCCGTTCCATCGATGCGTTCAGCGGCGATACCCGCGCTGAACAGCCTCACCCGCCGATCGCCGCGCGGCGCGGCGGCGACGCCGGTGCGCCGTGCGATCGCGAACGGCAACACGAAGCCTTCGTTGTAGTCGGTGTGCTCGCCGATCAGGTTGGCGCGGCCCGGCGCCGACGCGTAGAAGTGCGGCTCGGCGCCGTAGCGGCGGCGAAAACCGAGTTCGGTGCGGCCTCGCAGCGCGCCCTCGTCGGCGGGGCTGACGATGCGCGCCATCGCGCTAGGATTTCGCCTTGGGCCCGCGCAGGTCGGGGAGCAGATACCCTCTGTCTTTGAGATCCGCGCGCAGCACCTTCTTGTCGAGCTTGCCGGTCGAGGTCAGCGGCAGCGCATCGACGAACAGCACCTCGTCGGGAAGCTGCCAGTTCGCGAAATGCCGGCCGAGGTGTTCGATAACCTGCTGCTGGGTCAGCTCGGCGCCTTTGGCGGTCACCACCAACGCTACCGGGCGCTCATCCCATTTGGGATGCGGCTGCGCCACCACCGCCGCCTGCGCAACGCCGGGCAGTGCGACGATGGTGTTCTCGAGATCTACCGACGAGATCCATTCGCCTCCCGACTTGATCAGATCCTTGGAGCGGTCGGCGATGATCAGGTACTGGTCGCGGTCGATCCTTGCGACGTCGCCGGTGACCAGCCAGCCGTCATGGAACTTGTCGGGTTGCGGATCCTTGTAGTATTCGGATGCGATCCAGGGGCCGCGAATCAACAGCTCGCCGACCGCTTCTCCGTCGTGCGGCAGCGGCTGCCACTTGTCGTCGACGATTTCGATGTCGATGCCGGGGATGGCAAGACCCGCCTTGGCGGCGTTCGCGAACTGCTGGTCGAGCGACAGCTCGAGTTGCGAGCGCTTGGCCACGCGACGCGAGATGGTACCGAGCGGGTTGGTTTCGGTCATGCCCCAGCCCTGGATCATCTCGACACCGAGGCTGTCCCAGTACCAGCGCATCAGCGAGACCGGCGGCGCCGAGCCTCCGCAGGTCAGACGGCTCAGCTCGCCCAGATCCCAGCGCGACGGCTCGGCCTCATAGGCGGCGCGCACCGCCTGCCAGATCGTCGGAACCCCGGCCGAAATCGTCACCTTCTCAGAGACGAACAGGTCCAGAAGACTCTTGGCGTCCATGAAGCGGTGGGGCAATACCTGTTTGGTCCCCAGCATCGTCGCGGTGAACGGCAGGCCCCAGCTCATCGCGTGGAACATCGGCACGATCGCGCAGGTGCTGTCCTTGGCCGACAGCTCCAGCGAATCGGTCATCGCCGAGGCCATCGTGTGCAGATAGGTGGAGCGATGCGTGTACATCACACCCTTGGGATTGCCGGTGGTGCCGCTGGTGTAGCAAAGGCCCATCGGCGCGTTCTCGTCCAGCTCGGGCCAGGCGTACTTCTCGGGCTTGCCGGCCAGGAACTCCTCGTAGTCGATCGCGCCTTTGAGCGAGGTCTTCCACGCGCCGGTCTGCGAGCAGATGACGTAACGCTCGACGGCCGGCAGCCGCTCGGCGATCTCTTCGAGCTTGGGCAACAAGTCGTCGTCGATGAAGATCACCCGGTCGCCCGCGTGATTGGCGATGTAGGCGAGGTCGGCGGCGCCCAGGCGGATGTTGAGGGTGTGCAGCACCGCGCCCATCGACGGCACCGCGTAGTCGAGCTCGAGATGGCGGTGATTGTTCCACAGGAAGCTCCCCACCCGATCCCCGACCGCGATCCCGTGAGCGGCCAGCGCGTGCGCCAGTTGGTGAGAACGGCGCCGCAGGTCGGCGTAGCTCTGGCGGTGCACGCCGCCGTCGGTGCGGGTGACGATCTCTTCATCGGGTGTGAGCAGGGGGCCGCGTTCCATCAACCTCGAAAGCAGAAGCGGCGTGCGTTGCATGGTCATGAGCGGATGTACTCCCGCGAAACAAAATGCCGGCAGCGGACGACGATGGCAGGGCTCGTCGCCGCCTGCTCGTCCTTCTTAGACGAAGGCACCTGCAGAAAGAAGGAGGGGGGGTCAAGTCGCGGCTTGCGACTTGCTCCCCTCGACCTGCGGCAAGGGGTCAAGTCGCGGCTTGCGACATGCCTCCTCGACCGGTCGGAGCAGAGACGGAGGGGAGCGCCGACACGACGTCAACGTCGCGGCTGGCGTCGAAACGCCGCTGCGCGTCACGCCGCGACCACGAAGTCGGCGCCTTCCCTCCATCGCCAGCGCGCCAGTTCGGCGCGAACCCTCGCGCGGGCGGCCGCGCCGGCCACCGCGCTGACGGCAAAGGGGCGCGGCTCCTTGCCTCGCAGCAGCGAGTGCTCGATCACCGGCCATGACCTCGCGCCGTCGCGTACGACGCCGCCGATCTTGCGCGAATCCACGTCGGCAAGACCGGCGATCCCCAATCCTTCATTGGCGAGCGCCTTGACCAGCGTCTTGCCCACCGGTCCGGCGCCGAGAATCCACAGCGCGCGACCGTCACCGACATCGGACCGCAGCGCGCGGGCCAGGAAGTGCGCCCGCGCCGCCAGCAGCGCCGCCTCGCTGTAGCGATCATCTGTGCGCGTGGCCTGCGCGGCGTGCAGCCGCCATTCGAACAGCAGCTCGGGAAGTCGCTGCAACCGCAGACCGCTCTCGAAGGCGCGCAGAAACAGATCCCAATCCTCCGGCCAGCCCGCGTCGCGCCACCCGCCCAGACTGTGGCGCAGCGGCTCGGTGCGCATCATCACCGACGGATGCAGCAGCGGACTCTCGATGAAGCGGTCGCGCGCGAGTTCCTCGGGAGCCACCAGCCCGTTCTGCCATTCCAGGTAGGCGCGCATGCCGTCGCGCAGCTCCTCGTCGGGGAACGCCCGCGCACGGCACGACACGCCGAACAACTCGCTGTCGTCGTCGAGCGCGGCCACTTGCATCGCCAGCCGGCACGGATGCATCCGATCATCGGCGTCCATCCGTGCGACATACGGCGCACGTGCAACCTCGAGCGCGAGATTGAGCGCTTCGACGATGCCGCGACCGCCGCCGCGAGTGGACAGCACTTGAACGCGCCGGTCGCGCCGCGCGTAGTCCGCCAGCATCGCGGCGCTTGCGTCCGTGCTGCCGTCGTCGACCGCGATCAACTCAAACGACGGCTCGCTCTGGACCAGCACCGAGTCGACGGCCTCTGCCAGCCAGGGCTCGGCGTCGCGTACCGGCAGCAGCACGCTTACGCGGACATCGCGAGGCATCGCGGAATCGCTACTGATCACGACAGCGGCCGCACTGCGAGCTCGCGTCCGTCTACCCGACTCCGAGCTGGGCGAGCAGCGCCGCCATGTTGGAGAAGTGGTAATCCTCGATCACCAGGCCGTCGGGACCCAGACGCGAGAATGTCGCGCCTTCGATACGCACCGCGCGGCCGGTTGGCGGTATGCCGTAGAGGTCGCCGAGGTGAGTGCCGGTCAGGATCCAGCGATCGGCGTGACGGTCGCCGTCGATTACCAGTTCGACGCGTTCGAGGCGGAAGTCCGGGAAGGCCGCCAGCAGCGCCTCGGCTCTTGCGCGCACGCCGTCGCGTCCTCTCACCTCCATCGGACTGCCGACTTCGCGCGCAACCGCATCTTCGGCGAACACCGCCGCGACCGCCTCGGCGTCGTGCGCGTTCCATGCCGCGTAGGTCCTGTCGTTGACGTCCTGGGTGCAGGCCCGGTAGTCGATCATCGCTTCCATCCTCGTTCGCTCGATGCGCCGTCTTGAGGGCTCGCCGGCGCAACGGCGCGCAACCTAGCAACCGCCGCGCGGGCTCTCAACACCGGCGGCCGGCGTGACCGACAGCGCCGCGGCGGCCGCCGCGGCCCGCCGACTTGCAACCCCGACGCTCGAATGCGAAGGGCCAACCATGAGCACGAGACGTCGCAAGTTCTGGGGCTGGGGCTACGAGGACGAAAGCCTCTCACTCGATCATCAGCGGGCCATCGGCGCGCTGATGGCCGCGCGCTTCGGTATCGAGCCGCCCGAGCCTCTGGCCGAGCCGCGCATCGAAGAGATCACGCTGCGTGCGCCGCGCGTGAGAGCTCCGTCCGCGCTGCAAGACATGGTATCGAGTGCGCCACTGGAGCGCGCCTCGCATACCTACGGCAAGGCGTTCCGTGACATCGTGCGCGGCTTTCGTCGCGACTTCAGCGCGGCTCCCGACCTGGTCGCCTTCCCCGGCAGCGAGCAGGACGTCGTCGCACTGCTGGACTGGTGCAGTGGTGCGCGCGTCGCGGCCATCCCGTATGGCGGCGGCTCCACGGTGGTGGGCGGCGTCGAAGCCCGCGGCCTAGGCGACTACGCTGGCGTGGTTTCGATCGATCTGATGGGACTCGGGCGCGTGCTCGAGATCGACCGCAGTTCGCGCGCGGCGCGCGTGCAGGCCGGCATCTACGGCCCGGCCCTCGAAGACGTACTGCGCCGCGAAGGCCTGACGCTGCGACACTTCCCGCAGTCGTTCGAGTTCTCGACGCTCGGCGGCTGGATAGCGACGCGCTCAGGCGGTCACTACGCCACGCTCTACACTCACATCGACGACTTCGTCGAATCGCTGCGCGTGGTGACCCCGGCCGGCGTGATGGAAACCAGGCGCCTGCCCGGATCAGGGGCCGGTCCGAGCCCCGACCGTATGCTGATCGGCTCGGAGGGATGTCTCGGCATACTCACCGAAGCGTGGATGCGACTGCAGGATCGCCCGAAGTATCGCGCATCGGTGAGCGTCAAGTTCACCGATTACCACCGCGCGGTCGGCGCGGTGCGCGCGATCGGACAGGCAGGGCTGTATCCCACCAACCTGCGTCTGCTCGACGCCGAAGAAGCGATGACGAGCGGAGCCGGCGACGGGCTCTCGAACATCCTGTTGCTCGCGTTCGAGTCGGCCGACCACCCGCTCGACGGCTGGATGGCCAGAGGGCTCGAACTGGTGCGCGATCACGGCGGCCAGGTTCCCGAAGGCGCCGGCAAGACCCGCACCGATGAAAGTGCGACACGCGAAGGCGCGGCCGGCGCCTGGCGCGACGCGTTCCTGCGCGCGCCGTATCTGCGCGACGCTCTTGTCGGACTCGGCGCAATCAGCGATACGTTCGAGACCGCGATCACGTGGGATCGCTTCGAAGCATTTCACACCGGCGTCACCGAAGCGGTGCGCGACGTCCTGGCGCGTCGCTGCGGCGGCGGCAGCGTCACCTGCCGTTTCACGCACGTGTATCCGGACGGACCGGCGCCGTACTTCACCGTGATCGCGCCGTCCAGACCCGACCGGCAACTCGAAGACTGGGATGCCATCAAGACCGTGGCCGCCGATACGGTGCTGCGCCTGGGCGGCACCATCACGCACCATCACTCGGTCGGGCGCGACCACCGTCCCTGGTACGACCGCCAGATGCCGGGGCTGTTCGTCAAGGCGCTGGCCGCGGCCAAACGCGAGCTGGATCCGGCCGGCGTGATGAACCCGGGCGTGCTGGTGGATCCGCTGCGCTGAGACGGCCGCCGATCGTCAACGGCGCCGGCGTTTCGCGGTGCCGGTGCTAGGTTTCGCTTTGCGCGTCGCCGTCACCAGGGTCTTCGCCTTCGTGTTCGTCTTCGTTCTTGCCTTCGTCTTGCTCGCTGCCGTCGCCGTAGTCGCCTTTCCCGCCGTCCTTGCCTGCGCCTCCGTCTTTGCGGTCGCCTTCGCCTTCGCCGTCGCCCGGGCCGTCGTCCCCGCCTTCACCGCGACCTTCTTAGCGGCGCTCCCCCTCCGCGACCGTTCCGTAGCGTGTGGCTTCGCCGATACTTGCCCGCCGTCATCCATATCCCGGGCGTCCGGCTCGGCCAGCGCGATGCGGCGCGCCCTCTCTGCGGCAGCGCGTATCAGCGGCGCCAACAGATCGATCGGAGACATCTCGGCGTTCCATGCCGAAGGCACGCCGAGTTGCCTGAGCACCGCACCGTGCGTGACAGGTTCGTCGAACGAAAGGTGCAGCACCGGCATGTCGCCTCGCGCCCGGTCGTAGTCGGCGGCGCTCAGCTTGCCGAGCCTGACCTTCGGTATTTCGGCTTCAGCACTCGCGCTCGCGGCTTTCGCAGCCGGCCCGCTATGTCCCTTCGCCGGCGCATCACCTACGCGCGCGGCACGTAGCTCCCCGAGCACCTGGTCTTTGGTCCGGCCGCGTAGCTCGAAGAGCAGGAACGGGTCGCGATCGAGCGCCTCGCCGAGCACGTAGTGCGTGGCCGCGACGTGCTTGCAGGGATCGCCCCAGTCCGGGCAAGTGCAGCTCGTAACGAGGTCGGATCGCTTTGCCGGGAACAAACCGGCGTCGCGTTCGCAAAACACCTCGCCGATGTCCTTCGGCATGCTCCCGGAAAGCAACTCGGCCGCGAACTGGGCCTTCCGCGCCATGCCCGCGATTGCCTTCTTCCACGCGACGTCCGGGAGCTGCGCAAGCTTGATCGTCACCTTGTACGGTGTCGCCCGCGAGCCCGTGACTTTGGCGGTGACCTGTCCGCCTTTGATGACCAGGTCGTGGGTGCGCCCCGCACGCGCGTAGGTTCGGCCACGAGCCAGACGAGCAGAGTCGCCGCGAAGGACGACTTCGAGCGCTTCCATCCAGCGCTGGCCCCACCACGTCGTCCCGATCTTCTTGACCTTGATCCCGCGTTCGGGCGGCGGACGCTTGGGCGGCGCGTGGTACCAATCCGAGTAGCCCCGGCGGCTCATGCTCGCACCTGCGCGTTGGCCGAGATTACCGCCCGTTTTCGAGACGCGGGAGTCTTCGCGCCGCTTCGAGAACGGACCGCGCGCTCTTCGCCGTTCCCCTCCTCATCCATTTCGTCGGCTTGGTCGCCGCCTACCACCGCGTCCTTCGACAGTGCGAACAGATCGCGCAACTCGCTATTGCCCATCTCGGTGATCCACTTCTCACCGCTGCCGACGACCTTTGCCGCTAGCTCGCGCTTCTGCTCGAGCAGCCGGTCCACTTTCTCCTCGACCGTTCCGGCGCACACCAGTTTGTGAACCTGCACGGTCCGCTTCTGCCCGATACGGTAGGCGCGATCGGTAGCCTGGTCTTCAACGGCGGGATTCCACCAGCGGTCGTAGTGAAAAACGTGGCTGGCGGCCGTCAGGTTGAGGCCGGTGCCGCCGGCCTTGAGCGACAGTACGAACACGCGCGGTCCGCGAGGCTCCTCTTGAAAGCGCCTGACCATCTCGTCGCGGGCCTTCTTGGGTGTGCCGCCGTGCAGGAACACGACCTCGCAGCCGAGACTCGTTCCAAGGTGTGCCACCAGCCGGTCACCCATCTCGCGAAACTGGGTAAAGACCAGCGCCTTGTCGCCGGCCGCAATGGCTTCTTCGAGCATCTCGGTAGTGCGGGCCAGCTTGCCCGAGCGTCTGGCCAACGGTCCGCTCTCCGAGAGATAGTGGGCCGGGTGATTGCATATCTGCTTGAGGAACAGCAGCAACGCCAGCACGCGGCCGCGGCGCTCGATGCCATCGGCGTCTTCGATGCGACGCATCTCTTCGTCGACCACGGCCTTGTAGAGGGTCGCCTGCTCGCGAGTCAACGTACAGATGACCTTCATCTCGTTCTTGGCGGGAAGATCCTTGATGACCGCGGGATCGCTTTTCAGACGGCGCAGCAGAAATGGACTCACGATGCGCCGCAGACGCTCGGCCGCGTCGTCGTCTCCGTAGCGCTCGATCGGCATCGCGAATTCGCGCCGAAACGTCTCGAGCGGACCGAGCAACCCCGGGTTGGCAAACTCCAGGATCGACCACAGCTCGGCGAGGCGGTTCTCCACCGGCGTGCCGGTGAGCGCGAAGCGATGACTGGCGCGCAGCGTCCGCGCCGCTCGCGCGGTGGCCGAAGCCGAGTTCTTGATGTTCTGCGCTTCGTCGAGCACGACGGTGGACCAATCCACTTGGGCGAGAAGTTCGGCATCGCGACGCAGCAGCCCGTAGGTCGTCATCACCAACGAACCCGGCTTCCTGGGAAAATCCTTGGCGCGGCGAAGGCGCTCGGCTCCGTAGTGCGGCACCAGCCAGAGGCTCGGAGCAAAACGCTCGACCTCGCGCTCCCAGTTACCGACGACGGAGGTCGGCGCAACGAGCAGCGTCGGGCGGGCGTCCTTGGCAGCCTCCCCCGCGCGCCGAAGCAGGAACGCCAAAAGCTGGATCGTCTTACCCAGGCCCATGTCGTCGGCCAGGCACGCGCCGAGACCGAGCGAGCCCATCGTCGCGAGCCACGCCAGGCCCCGTTGCTGATACGGCCGCAGCGTGGCTCGCAGCGATGCAGGCGCCGTCAGATCGGCGGACGCGCCGTCTCGCATGCGGCCGAGCATCTCGGCAAACGAACCGGTCGCCGACACCAGCGCGCACAGCGAGCCCTGGCGGGTTTCGCCCGCCAGGGCCGCGAGCACCGCCTCGCGCATTGGCACGCGAGTCTGCCCCGCGGCGATGCGCCTGCGGATCTCGGCCAACTCGCGCGGGTCTATCGCAACCCACGCGCCGCGATAGCGAACCAGAGGCGCCTTCTGCTTGGCCAGCGCTGCCAGTTCTGCGGCGCTCACCGCGTCGTCACCGATCGCAGCCTGCCAGTCGACGGCGAGCAATTCGTCGAGACCGAGGCCCGCCGCTCCCGCGACCGCGCCAGCCGCCTTCGAGTTCGATCCGACCCGCATGCGAAGACGCAGGCGGCGTTGCCCGGCGGCAGTGAGTTCGCCGGGCACGATGACGCCGAAACCGGCTTCCGCGAGCACTGCGGCACCGTCGCCAAGAAATTCCCATGCTGCGACCGGATCGAGGCCGAGCAACTCAGGCTTCGCGGTCGCAAGCGCGCGCTCGATCGGGCTGAAGAGCCGCGCCGCGCGACCGAGCGCTTCGAGCAACGATTCCTGTGGATCGCGAAAGGCTCGGCCGAATTTCTCGAGGCTACGCCCCTTGGTCTTCCAGACATCCGATGCCGCAACGAGCAGACTCGGATCATCGGGAGACTGGAGCAGGAAGCGCAGCACGAACCGATCACCGTCGCGTTCGGGTAGCTCGAGACGGAAGCAGGCGCGCAGGCGATCGCGCGCGCCGAGCGCAGGCTCGCTCCAGCGCTGGAGATCATCGACGACCGAACGCTCGGCGAAGCCTTGGGCTTCAAAGGCACTGTGCTGACCTTCGAGAGCGCTGCGCCAGCGCTGCTCCCACGCCGCCGGCGCCGCAGCGTCGCTGCGACGTGCGGAACGAACGCGCGGCGATGGCAACTCCGGGACACCCTTCGCTGATCGCACGAGACCGTCAACGATCGCGTCGAGGTACGCGCGCAGCAGCGCCTCTGGAGCCCAGACGTCGCGATCCACTCCAGCCGCGACCGGTACCGCATGAGCGGCCGGCGGCATGCTGCGCGCGAGATCCGCGACCATGGTGGCGTCTTCGCTCGCCGACAGCGCGGCTGCCCATCGCGCCTGAATGCTTCCGGCGTGGCGCACGATCGTCGGAACAACGCGCTCGCGCGCGACCAGTTCGATTGCCAGCTTGCTCGCCAAGACCCAGGTCGCGAGCGACGCGGGAAGCGTGGCTACCGTAGCCGCCGGTACGGCCGCAAGCGTCGCCATCGTCTCCACGAGTGGTAGCTTCGCGCCCTCGACGACGCGGCGCCCCGCAGGTGTGACCAGTTCGGCACTGGCCGGCTCGGCGCCGCGGGAGAGCGCCGGGACGTCGCCCATCGCGGCGACATCGTCCCACAGGAAAAAGGCATTTGAATTCGGCAAATAGAGGAGCGGCATCGGCGCTCGGTCATTGCACGTCGGCGGCGGTTGGGAAACCGGCGCGGTGCAGAGGTGCGCGTCGGCGGCGGGATCGGCTATGCCGCGTTCTTCGCCGCGGTGTCTGCTGCCTGAGCATACGGCCCGGTACCCTCGCCCGGCGCCGTTGCGCCTCGGCCCTGAGATCGCCTGCAGCGCTCCACCACCTCCATCCGTCGACTGAGGTTAGCGAACGAACGACCGGGCCGACCTTGGGAGGCGATGGACAGTGGCGTGCCGCGCGCCGCGGTCGCGCCCGACAAACTACAGCGTTTTGTCGACGTCATCCGCGCGTCGGATCGCGTGAAGGATTCGGTGAAAGAGAAAAGCGCCGACGAACTCCTCACGCACTACGGAATGGCGCAAGGGCGAACCCTGACGCGCGTCGGCGTCTTGCTCGCGGGCGAGACGGCTGACCGAAGGGCGCTCGGCGCCGCACCGCTGGTGCAGGCCATCAAGTACGACGCCCAAGAACAGAAGATCAACAAGTGGGTGTGGGACGATTGCGCACTGTCGCCGGTGGAACTCGTGGATGCCGTCTGGCTCGAAGTACCGGACTTCCGCGAAAGCTACGAGGTGGCCGAAGGCCTCTACCGGCGTCAGGTCCCAGCCTACGACGAAAAAGTAGTGCGCGAACTGCTGGTCAACGCGTTGGTGCACCGGCCGTACACGCAGCTCGGTGACATCTACCTCAATCTGCACCCGGACCGGCTCGAGTTGGTCAGATCGGGAGCGGCTATCATGGAAGGGCAGCGGAGCGCGGCCCGCTACCGCTCGAGGGAGGAGCCATGAAGGGCATTGTTTGGAGCAAAGGCAGGGAAATCCTGGCCGGACGACTGCCGAACCGATCCAAAGCCGGTCTGGGGAGGCAGTGTAACCCGAAGTCTGAGCAGTGTTTTTGTGAGAATCAGGCTCTTCGAATGAGCCAAAGCCGATCCAAACGATTGACCTAAACGGCCCATGGCGCTCACCGACACAAACAGCGAGGACCGGTTGGTACAGCAGACCTTCGCCGAACACCTGGAGGGTACTGGGCTGGGAGAGCGTCTACGCCTACGACACGGAGACATCCCGGCCACGACATCGAGCCAGTGAGTACACCATTTTCCCTTAATTGCTTGACGCGCAATTAGCGTGAAATAGGATACCGCCGTGAAGCGAGCACTGGGCAACCTGGAGCGGCAGCTATTCGCCTACGCCCAGATGCGTAGGCTGCGGGCCTTGCGCACGCGCGATCTCACCGGTCCGCTTGGCATCTCCGACAAACAGGAGCGCGAGTTACTGAATCGGCTGGCGCAGGCCGGCATGATCACTCAGGTCCGACGCGGGCTCTACCTGGTCCCGCCGCGGCTGCCGCTAGGGGGCAAGTGGAGCCCCGAGGAAGCCTTGGTGCTCGACACGTTGATGGATGACCGTGACGGCGGGCGCTATCAGATCTGCGGACCCAACGCCTTTAACCGCTACGGCTTCGACGAACAGATCCCGACCCGGGTCTACGCGTACAACAACCGCATTTCCGCGGAGCGTGTCATCGGAACTGTGGCCTTGACGTTGATCAAAGTGGCCGACGAACGGCTCGGCGACACGGAAAACGTGGAAACGGCCGGCGGCCTGACCGCCGTCTACTCATCGCGCTGCCGCACGTTGGTGGACGCGGTGTACGATTGGTCGCGATTCAACAGTCTGCCGCGGGCGTTTGAGTGGATCCGAGCGGAACTGAGCTCGGGGCGGGTCGGCGCGGCCGAGCTGGTCCGGAGCACGCTGCGCTACGGCGACATCGGGACGATCCGGCGCATGGGTGCATCGCTCGATCGCGCGGGCGTGACCGTCGCGCCGTTGCGGAAACTGGAGCGCGCGCTCGAGCCCACCTCCGGCCTGATCGCGTGGAACCCGACGCGGCCGAAGCGCGGGACTCTCGACCGGCGCTGGGGTGTCGTGTGGAACGACCATGAATGAGTCGCTACCGATCCGCATCCACCAGGACCCCGCGCTGTTCCGGGAAGCTGTGAATTACACCGCCGCGGTAACGGGCTTCTCCTCCAGGCTCATTGAAAAGGACTATTTCTGCACCGTGCTCCTCCAGCACCTGGCCGGTGCCGGATGC
>JACRCR010000137.1 GCA_016218925.1 Deltaproteobacteria bacterium
CGGGCGGCGTGCTCACGGGCGGCGTGCTCGCCGGCGGCGTGCTCCTCGGTAGCCGGCCGCTCCCGACCTGGCGCGGCGCCGGGAACCGCGCCGTGTGACGCCCCGCCGACGAAGCGACAGGCAGTACCGCTGCAACGCCGCGGCACCCCCGGCTCGCTCAGCAGATCGTAGAAAGATCGGATACCCCGGTTCCAAACCTCGGGAAGTCCGGTGCCCTGACGAGCTCGTGCCAGGACGCCACTCGAAACGCTCCCACCGGCCGCGGCACTCGAGTCCCACCATTCGTCAAGAGCGGGCGCGTCGCGCGCCAGCAGTTCCAAAGCGCGTGGCGGGCGATCGCTGCGCAAGCTACGGCGCGCCAGTTCGAGGACTTTCTTCATCGACCCCCTGTCCCCTTCGTCTCAACTCCGACCACTCGAGAAGACAAATCGAATGGCGCGACTTGACCCCCTCCGCGATCGGCCGCGAAAAGAAGTCGCAAGCCGCGACTTGACCCCCCCTGTGTCCCTTGGTGGTGTCCGCAGCAAGGCGCGGGCCATTCGCCTCGCCGCGGAGGCCGGCCTTGGTCGAGCCACCCGCCGAGGCCACGACCGGCGACCCCGCGCCGCGCGTGGCTGGCGTGGCCGGGCCGCCGCGGCCGGCCGGCCGCTCGACTCGACGCGTCAGCGTGCTATAGAGGCGGATCATTTTCGCCCAAACAATCAACCGATAGGGGACAAACCTCCATGGAGTCGACCGTAAGACGCTCTTGCCGGGCCGTGTATGCCCGCGCAGGCAAACGCCTTCCCTTCGCGCTTGCCGCTTTGGCGGCCGCTTTCGTTGCCACCCTCACGTCGCCAGTCGCGACGCTCGCCAGTGAGGCCTCGCTCAAGCTTCCGAGCTTCACCGAACCGGTGTTCTTCGGCGGCGCCATGTCGGGACACACGCTGCTCAGTTTCGGGCTGCTGGTGTGCGCAGCGGGCCTCGGGTTCGGGCTGGTGCAGTACCGCCAACTGCGCGACCTGCCGGTGCACAAGTCGATGCTCGAGATCTCCGAGCTGATCTACCAGACCTGCAAGCAGTACCTGACGACCCAGGGCAAGTTCATCATGATCCTGGAGATCTTCATCGCCGCGGTCATCGTGCTGTACTTCGGCATACTGACCAGCGACGAGGCGATGACGCCGTTCCGCGTGGTCGTCATCCTGCTCTTCAGTCTGGTGGGCATCGGCGGCAGCTACGGCGTGGCCTGGTTCGGCATCCGCGTGAACACATTCGCCAACTCGCGCACCGCGTTCGCGAGCCTGGGCGGCAAACCGTTCCCGACCTACCAGATCCCGCTCAAGGCCGGCATGAGCATCGGCATGGTGCTGATCTCGGTCGAACTGCTGATCATGCTCGGGATCCTGCTGTTCATCCCCGGCGACCTGGCCGGCCCGTGCTTCATCGGCTTCGCGATCGGCGAGTCGCTCGGCGCAGCCGCACTGCGAATTGCCGGCGGCATCTTCACCAAGATCGCCGACATCGGCTCGGACCTCATGAAGATCGTCTTCAAGATCAAGGAAGACGACGCGCGCAACCCCGGCGTGATCGCGGACTGCACCGGCGACAACGCGGGTGACTCGGTAGGCCCCTCGGCCGACGGTTTCGAGACCTACGGCGTTACCGGCGTCGCGCTGATCACCTACATCCTGCTGGCCACCCACGGGCACGGCGCCGAGAAGGCCGCCGCCATCCAGGTGCAACTGCTGGTGTGGATCTTCGTCATGCGCGTCATGATGGTGATCGCCAGCGGCGCCTCTTACCTCGCCAATGAGGTCATCGCCAAGGGCAAGTACGCCAGCGCGAACAAGATGGACTTCGAAAAGCCGCTGACCTTCCTGGTGTGGCTGACTTCGATCGTATCGGTAGTGCTGACCTACGCGGTCTCCTACGCGCTGATCGGCAACCTGAACGGCGACCCGACGCTGTGGTGGAAGCTCTCCACCATCATCAGCTGCGGCACGCTGGCCGGCGCGATCATCCCCGAGGTGGTCAAGATCTTCACCTCGACCAACTCCGGGCACGTACGCGAAGTGGTCACCGCCTCCGAAGAAGGCGGCGCCTCGCTCAACATCATCAGCGGCCTGGTAGCCGGTAACTTCAGCGCCTACTGGCTCGGCATGACCATCACGCTGCTGATGACGACCGCCTACTGGGTGAGCACACACGGCCTCGGGCAGCTCTTCCCGATTCCGGGTACCGATATCGACCCGTCGGCGATCTTCGCCTTCGGTCTGGTCGCCTTCGGCTTCCTCGGCATGGGCCCGGTCACCATCGCGGTGGACAGCTACGGCCCGGTGACCGACAACGCCCAGTCGGTGTACGAACTGTCGTTGATCGAGGAGATCCCCAACATCAAGGCCGAGATCAAGAAGGACTTCGGCTTCACGCCGGCCTTCGAGACCGGCAAGCTCTTCCTCGAAGAGAACGACGGAGCCGGGAACACGTTCAAGGCCACGGCCAAACCGGTGCTGATCGGTACCGCGGTGGTAGGCGCCACGACGATGATCTTCTCGATCTTGTTCGTGCTCACCAACGGGCTGACCGAAAACCTCTCGAAGATCTCGATCCTGAACGCGCCGTTCCTGCTCGGCCTGGTGACCGGCGGAGCGATGATCTACTGGTTCTCGGGCGCCTCGATGCAAGCGGTGGCGGTCGGCGCCTACCGCGCGGTCGAGTTCATCAAGAAGAACATCAAACTGGAAGGCGCGACCAAGGCCTCGGTGGAAGACAGCCGCCGCGTAGTTGAGATCTGCACCCAGTACGCGCAGCGCGGCATGTTCAACATCTTCCTGGCGGTGTTCTTCGGCACGCTGGCATTCGCGTGCTTCGATCCGTTCTTCTTCATCGGCTACCTGATCTCGATCGCGATCTTCGGTCTGTACCAGGCGATCTTCATGGCGAACGCGGGCGGCGCCTGGGACAACGCCAAGAAGGTCGTCGAAGTCGATCTGAAGGCCAAGGGCACGCCGCTGCACGACGCGGCGGTGGTCGGCGACACCGTCGGCGACCCGTTCAAGGACACCTCGTCGGTGGCCATGAACCCCGTCATCAAGTTCACCACGTTGTTCGGTCTGCTGGCGGTCGAACTGGCGGTAGAGATGTCCAAGACCAACCCGACTCTGACCTTCGTGGCGGCGCTGGTGTTCCTGGGTATCTCGATGTTCTTCGTGCGCCGCTCGTTCTACGGGATGCGCATCGAGAAGCTGCTGTAGTCGGGCACTCGCGAACACAGCGAAGCAAAGAACCGGCGCCGGCGCCTAGTGCGGCGCCGGTTCTGCGTTTGGCGGCGCAGAGACGATCTTCGCAAACGACTTTCAGCGGGCCCGCGCCTTCGACACCGCCACGCGACCCGCAACCGCCACGGCGCTGATCGGCGAGGTCGAACTCGCCTCGGCTGGTACAGTGACGGTGGATCGAACGGCAACATCTACGTCATCGATCGCGGCGCAGGGTTCGACGAGGCCGATATCGTCCGATTCGAGCCGGATGGGACCTACATCGGCGTCTTCTCGGCTTCGACGGGCCTGAAGAGTCCGGAGAAGATGACGTTCGGTCCGGGCGATGACCTCTACGTGCTGGGCTCGAACGACAACGCTATCGGAGTCCATCGCTTCGATGGGAGCCCCGGCGCGGGATCCGCCGGCAAACTCCAGGTGTGACCTCCGTCACACGAACAGACCACCAGCAATCTGCTGTTGTCGCTCGAATCTCCGGCCGGTGTGTTATCCGAAGCCGACACGTCGACCACGTTGCCGCGCCCGCCGGCGGCAATGGCCGGGCGCCGTTCGTCGTCTCCCCAGCAGCAACAGTCTACGCCCGCGCAGTCGGGCTCCTTGTCGTAGAAGGCGGAGGGTCTCAGAGAGCCGGCCGGCCCGAAAGTGACGAGCGCGTCTGCGACGAGAGCGCGCCGGCGACGGATTGAATCGGCTTCTACCGGCGCCCGGCCCGATTGACTCATGCGAGTCAGCGGCCTGCGAAGGGCGCAGCCCGCACCCGGTCCGCGATTGTCATAGCATCGATGGGAGAGTACGAAACCCGTCGGGATCGTTCGCTCCACACGCCAGGTCTCCAGACATGGCGGGATGGTCCCTGAAGCCTCAGTCGCAGGAGAATGACGAGCTATGAGAAAGACTCCACCCCCGGGTTATCGCCGTTTCATGGCCAGATCTGTGAACTTGCGCGCTTGGTTATCGACGGCGCTCCTTGGCAAGCGGGGACTGCGCGCCACTTTCTCGTCAGCGACGGCGCTGGCGGTAGCGATGAGCTTCTCGTCCGTGCCCGCCGTCGCGGCCACTCATGGGCAGTCCGTCACGATCGTCAAAGCCGGCCACGCGGCCGCGACCGCTAACGTGCTGGCCAAGAAGAAGAAGAGACGCCGAATGCACATCGCGCTGCCCTACGACCCGGTGGCACTCGCGACCGCGAAAGCGGCCGGACGCACCTCTGCGCAATCGCACGCGGGTGGCGCGGCGAACGGATCCAAGACCGCACCACGCGCTACGGTCAACCCGCCGAAGGTGGTCAAAGGGTTCTCCGGCCCGGCAAGCGCGAAGTATTCGCCATCGGACAGCACCGGCGCGGTAGGCAAGACTCGCTACATCCAATTGGTGAACGGATACGGAACTATCACGGACAAGAACGGCGGCTCAATCGGCAGCGACACGCTGGCCGGTTTCTTCGATTGGCCGTCCGCGACCGACGTCTTCGATCCCCAGGTCATCTGGGACGCCTCCACGAATCGCTTCTACATGATAGCGGTGGTCGCCGTTTCGAGCACCCAACACTATCTGGCTTACGCGTTCTCGAAGACCGACTCACCGTCGGGATCGAAGAATTTCTGCAAGTACGCGATCGGGCCAATCTATCTTTTCCCCGATTATCCCAAGCTCGGCGACACCAAGAACGCGCTGCTGATCGGCGTCAATACGTTCGAGGGCGATGAAGGAGGCTTCATCGAATCCGACCTCTACACGATCGGCAAACCTCCGGCCGGCAGCGCGTGCCCGGACCCGGACAGCATGATCGTGCGGGGCTTCGGCCCACTGCTGACCACCGAGGGGGATCCGGCATTCACGCCGGTTCCCGCCAACCAGATCGACGGATCCGACAGCGGAGCGATCATCGGCTCGTCGACAACCTCCGGGACCGAACTGGTGCTGTGGAAGGTGGCCAGCGATGCCGCGGGCGACGTAACCCTTCAAGATACGAATGGCATACGGATCGCACTGCCGGCTAGGTACACTTTTCCTCAAAACGCCCCACAGCCGGGTTCGGCGAGCGAGTTGGATACCCTTGACGGACGCTTGACGCAGGCCGTCTCGGCGATCAACCCGGCGCGCAGCAACAAGGTGTCGCTGTGGACCCAGCACACGGTGTCGCATCCGCTGACGCCGGTCCAGCCGATCGTCAACGGCGCGGAAGTGCGCTGGTATGAAATCAACGTCGATACCAACACGCTCAACACGAACGGCAAGCTTGCCAGCCAGACGCGGTTCTACTTCAACGGATCCATCGCGCCGGACCGGGCCGTCGACGGCAGCAATGCCAAGTTCGGAGACACGATGGTGTTGCAGGCCAGCGCAACCGCCACCGGCATTCTGCCGACGACCAGCACGTCTCCTCGCGATGTGTATCTGCCTCAGCTCTTTCCATCCATCTTCGTGGTGGCCAAGGCCACAGGGCAGGCGCAATCGGCGCCAGTAACGGTTTTCAAAGGCAATCTGATTCTGGACGACTTCAGTTGCCAGCGGAGCGGCGGGACTTGCCGCTGGGGCGACTATTCGGGGTTGACGCCCGACCCGACGCCGCCAGCCGGCGCCAAGCACGGACGGCTGTGGGGCATCAACGAGCTCGGCGACGGGCCGAAGGGCAGCGAGCCGTTTCTGGGGACGTGGTCCACGTACAGCTTCATCATCGACCCGTGACCGGAGTTGCGGCCTCGCGGCGATGACTCCCTGGCAGGCCTGAGTTACGGCTGCCTCGCTTGGCCGCTGCGGCTCGCCGGCCAAGCGAGGCAGCCTGACGCTCGGAGCTTCGACTCCGCGCCTACCAGCGCTCCACCGTCAGCTCAGCGATCCACCGGAAGCTGCGTTCGTCGCGTGTGATCACACTGCAGTCGTGTGCGACGGCGGTGGCGGCGATGAGCAGATCGCGCTCACCGATCGCGCGTCCTTGCGCCACCGAATCGACCCACAAGCGCGCGTGCACCCGCGCGGCGAGCAGGTCGAACGGCAGGACCGGCAAGCCACGCAGGAGCCCTTCGACGAAAGCATCAGTCGCGGCCCGCTTCCCCGCCGGCATCCTCAACACGCCATGCAGCAGTTCGGAAGCCGTGATCGCCGAAATCGCGAACGACTCGTCACTGTGATCGGACAGCGCGGCGCGTAGATCGAGCTGACCGCGCTCGGCAGCGATCAGCACACTCGAATCGATCACTTTTCCCATGGCGACGCTTCGACCAGCAACTGACCGCTGGTGATCTCCTCCAACAGGGAGAGAAACGCTTCGGATGGATGTGGCAACGACGCAAGCAGAGTCATGAGCTGGCGCCCCGAACAATGCTGCGGCTGCACCGGCGAGAGCTGGCAGACCGGCTTGCCCGCGCGCTCGATCACGTAAGTCTCGCCGCGGTAGCAGACGTGATTGAGAAACGTGGCGAAATTCCGTGCCGCCTCGGTAGCCGTCACGACGTGGACCCCCGCGGTTCGAGAGGCGGGAGGCGGTTCCTCGACGCGCGGTGCCTGCTCGGGCGCCAGCACGTAGCGCGGAGGCGCAATGGCCGCGGCGTTTGAGGTCGTCCGCCGGCGAACCGGCTTGCGTGGGCTGGTCATAGAATCCGATTATCTGTAATTTCCGACACCGGCAACCCGAATCCTCTATGACTACCTTGAAGTCGTCGCCGGTCGGCGGGCCAAAGCGACGGAAGGTGCATTCGGCGAGATCGACGGGGCCCTGAATACCGTCCGACCATACGAAGGCCATCGACAGAACGTTGTACCGGTCCGAGAACGCCGTCATGGCAGGCACGAGTCTGGCGCACATCGCGTCGCCGGAGGCCTCATTGAAGCTACCGGCCGCGCCATTGTGATCGATGCGCAGCTGCAGCGCGGCGACCAGAGATCGCGAGTCCAGGCGCACGCGAACGCGGTCCTGGCAGCGCATATCCACCTGCAGGCCGACAGCCCTGCGAAGCACCACGCCGCCATCGACCGCGGTGACCTCGCCGCTGGCGTTGACGTCGCAGGCCCAGCGCGGGCAGTCGGTCTGCAATCCGACCGCCTTGCCGAGCACGCGCTGCGCGTCGCCCGCCGTGACGTCGCCGCTGTAGTCGGCATCGCCGCAACCGTCCGAGAAGCTGGTGCAATCGGCCGAGCAGTAGTCGCCGTCGGCGGTATTGCCGTCGTCGCAGAACTCGCCGTCGGTGAGGCGGCCGTTGCCGCAACCGGTAGGCGTACAGTTGGAGTCGCAGCCGTCACCATCTTCGCGGTTGGCGTCGTCGCATTGCTCCAGGCCCTCATGAACGACGCCGTCGCCGCATACCGGCAGGGTGCAGTCGGCCAGGCAGTCGTCGCCGGCTGCGGTGTTGCCGTCGTCACATTCCTCCGGCGGACGCGGATCAGAGCAGCGATAGCTCGTGCAGGGGCTGGCCCTGGTGCGAAGCCACCCGTCGCCACAGACCGCCACGGTGTAACCCTCCCAAAGCTCGAGCCGCGCAATGTTCGCGACCTGATGGACGGGCCCGAGCTCGACAACCGCAATCGCGGGCGTGCAAAAGCTGGCGAATGTGAGGGCGCTCAGCAGCGCGCGGCGCACCGGGCACCTCTACCCTTCGTCTCAACTCCGACCGGTCCAGGCAACCTGTCGCAAGCCGCGACTTGACCCCTCATCGCCGTCATCACCGGGAGAACCTGTCGCAAGCCGCGACTTGACCCCAACGTTACTCCTTCCCATACACCCGGCGGTGGCGGAAGCGGAAGAACCCCGACTCTTCTTCTGCGCGAATCGTGTCGGCTTCGTCGCCGAACATCTGACTGCGAAGCTCCTGCAGGCGGCGAGCCTGTTCGTCACCCTGCCGCGCACTGGTGATCTCGTCGCGCTTCTCCATGTAACGCTCGCCGTTCTGCCAGGCCTGGTCGCGCTGGCCGTCCAGCTCGCGCCAGCGATCGCGCGCGTCCTCGTCCAGCCCCATCGCGCTGCGGATGCGATCGAGCTGGCCTTCACGGGCCTCGGCGCTCATCGCGTGCAGGTCGTCCTGCACCGAGGGCAGTGTCAGGAAGTTGGTCATCAGCTCGGTCTGGCGCCTCTCGATGAACTCGGGTGCCCGCTCTCCGTAGGTCTGGTTGATCGCATCCAGGTAGGTGGAAAGCTTCTGCTCGACGGTAGTGCCGGTGGATTGGCCGATCGCGTCCATCGCGTCGTAGATCTGCTCGTGGCGCAGCGACTCTTCCCAGATCTCGGCGGCATCGGGCCCGAAGAAGCGAAAGCGCGCGTCGCGCAGCGCAGCGCGCTTGTCGCCCGGCGACATCTCGGCGAGTTGCTCGCGGTTGGCGCGGAGCCAGTCGTTGTACGCCGACATGTTCTGGTACTGCGCGTACAATTGACCGGCCAGCCCCGGGAAGGCCTGCGCGAGCAGTGCCTGCACGCGCTGCTGCCAGTCGTCCGGGTAGTTCTTCATCAGGTAGGCGAGCAGCTTCTCGATCGCCTTGATCTGCGTGTGCTTGTTGGCGATCGTGGCGCCGAACTGCTCGCGCAGGTACTCGGCCGCTTGCGCATCCGCGGCCGCCGGGTCTTTTCCCCGTCGTTGCTCGAAGCCTCGCTCAGAAGGCGCTGGGGAACCCTCTGAGTGAACCTCGCCGGTCGCCGGGACGTCGCCGGTCGCTTGCGGCGCGACGTCGCCGCCGGTCGGAGCCGTCCCCGACCTCATCACTAGCAGCACCAGCGCCGCGACCAGCGCCGCCGCACCGATCGCGAGTCTCCTGTTTCGTGAATCCTTCGACACAGCCTGCTCCTCACTCCGCCGCACGAACGACAAGGGCCCTTACCCCGGTCGGGATAAAGGCCCCTGATATGCCAGACTGTCGGACCGGACGAACTCTATCAGAACCCGGAATCGGCGATGTAGTCGGTCAGCGCCGCGTAGAACTCCATCTCGTCGAAGGTGTCCGGACCCACGCCGATTATGTCGATGTGATCCTGAGGAATCACGTACGAGTGCGACGTCATCATGGTCGAGGTCGGGGCGTTCAGGCTCGTGCAGTTGCCGGTCCCCGTGCGCTCGTACACGTAGTCCAGGCACGGCCAGCAGCCGACGTGCTCGAGGCGGTAGCCCATCTGAGCCGAGTTGATGCCGACCAACCCGTCGTCGTCGGTGTCGTTCTTGTTGCCGTTGCCGATTCCCTCGGCGCCGTCGTTGTCTGCGTCGGTGGTGGCATACCCGTCGCCGTCGATGTTCGTGAAGCCCTGCTGCACCAGATACAGCGCCGGGTTCATGTCGAGGCCTTGCTGCGCGGTGATCATGCTGCGGCTGCGCGCGATGTACGTGGTGCTGTTCGGGTAAGTCGTGTTGTAGGCCTTCATGCCGGTCGTCACGCCGTCGGTCGCGCTGTAGTCGTTGTAGACGAACTGCTTGAGCGCCGCGTACGCGTCGTTGCCGGCACCGTAGACGATGCTGCCGTAGTAGTTGGCCAGCGCGGTCAGCACCGAGGACACGCCCGGTTTGAGGTCGAGGACATACTTGGCGATCGGCGAACCGCGGTGCGGGGAGGACAGGCTGATGCCGTACTTGACGACCGTGCGAGCCTTGTTCGTGTAGAGCAGCTTGGCCGCCTTGCGCAGATCGACGCCGCCCTGCGAGTGCCCGACGATGTTCACGTAGGCCGCGCCTGAGGATGCCATGTAGCCGAGGATGTCCTGGTAAAGCTCGTAGCCACGCTGCTCGGACGACTGCAGCGGAGTCACCGAGGCGACGAACGATTGCTGGCTCGTGTCGATGTCACCGTTGCAGGTGACTTCGAGGAATCCGTCGCAGGGGTCGAGCACGAACACGCCGTAGTCGTCGCCCCAGTAGTCGTAGCCGAGGATGTCGTCGAATCCGCCCATGCCGTGGGCGAAGACGATCGGGTAGACGGTCTTGTTGGCGGTCCTGGCCGACGCGGAAGCGGTCAATCCCGCGGTGAACAAACACGAGAGCGCCACGACGGCGCCCAGTTTCATCGTTCGTTTCATTGCCCCTCCGAAAGATGCGGCGCCGCTCGAGCGGCGACCGCTGCTTCGGCATCGAACTTCACGCCCACTCGCCTCGAGGACGAGCCACCCTGGGCACGAAAGTCGGCCGGTAACCCGTGGAAAGTACCGGGCGTCCTCGCTTGCGTCAACGGGGAAGCGCCGCTTCGTGCGCTGAAGCACAGGTTCCCCGGGGCATCGGTAGGAAGGCGGGCCTGCGTTGAGATAAGAGGGACCGCCGGCGGGCAATGGATGCCCTGCCGACTGCGCGCGTGACCCGGCCGCCAGTGGAAAACGGGAAGGCCGGAGACCTCGAGATGCCGCAGTGCCCGAATCGACCAAGTACCGAAAGGAGAGAAGGGAAATGAACCGAAGCATCCTCATCGCGCTGGCGCTGGTCCTCGCACTGGCAGCCTCGAGCTCGGCGCAGGAAGTCCTGCCCCATCCTCCACAGCCGTTCAAAGGGAAGATCGGCCGCACGTCCCTCGAATCCACTCCGGATTTCCCCAAGCCGACCGCCGCGCCCGAGGGCGCCCCCAACGTGCTGCTGATCCTGACCGATGACGTCGGCTTCGGCGCGGCGTCCACGTTCGGCGGGGCGATCCCCACACCGACGTTCGACCGCCTGGCACAGGCCGGCCTGCGCTATAACACGTTCCACACCACCGCCCTGTGCTCGCCCACGCGTGCGGCGCTGATAACCGGGCGCAATCATCACACCAACGCCACCGGCGTCATCACCGAGATGGGAACGGGCTTCCCCGGCTACAACTCGCTGATGCCGAAGAGTTCCGGAACCATCGGAGAGATCCTGCGGCAGAATGGCTACAACACCTCCTGGTTCGGCAAGAACCACAACGTGCCCGACTGGCAGACCAGCCAGGCCGGACCGTTCGATCTGTGGCCCACGGGGCTGGGCTTCGAGCATTTCTATGGCTTCATCGGCGGCGACACCGACCAGTGGCACCCCGCCATCTTCGACGGCACCAAGCCGATCGAAGCACCAAACGACCCTGAGTATCACCTCGACGCGGACCTCGCCGACCACGCCATCGCCTGGATTCGCGAGCAGAACTCGCTCGCGCCGAACAAGCCCTTCTTCGCCTACTACGCGCCGGGCCTGACCCACGCACCGCACCACGCGCCCAAGGAGTGGATCGCCAGGTTCAAGGGGCAGTTCGATCAGGGCTGGGACAAGCTGCGAGAGGAAACGCTGGCCCGCCAGAAGCGGCTGGGGGTAGTCCCAGCGAGCACGCAGCTCACCGCGCGACCCGCGCAGATCCCGGCGTGGGACTCGCTCAGCCAGGATCAGAAGCGGCTGTTCGCCTACATGATGGAGGTCTATGCCGGCTCGCTGGCCTTCGCCGACCACAACATCGGCAGGGTCGTAGCTGCGGTCGAGGAGACCGGCGAGCTCGACAACACGCTGATCATCTACGAGATGGGCGACAACGGCGCCAGCGGCGAAGGCACCTTGCAGGGGCTCGCCAACGAAGTCGGCGTCGCGGCCAACGGCGTCGAAGAGACCCTTCCTTACCTGCTGTCGATCATGGACGAGCTCGGCGGACCGCTGACCTACAACCACTATCCGGTGGGCTGGGCCCACGCGATGGACACGCCGTTCCAGTGGACCAAGCAGGTCGCGTCCCATTTCGGCGGCACCCGCAACGGGATCGTCATCTCGTGGCCCAGGCGCATCAAGCAGACCGGCGAAGTTCGTTCCCAGTTCAGTTCGGTAATCGACATCGCGCCGACGATCCTCGAAGCGGCAGGGCTCAAAGCCCCGACCATGCTCAACGGCGTGAAGCAGACGCCCATCGAAGGAACGAGCCTGGTCTACACCTTCGACGACGCCCGGGCGCCCACGCGTCACAGGTCGCAGTACTTCGAGCTGATGGCCAACCGTGGAATCTACGACAACGGCTGGATGGCCAACACGACGCCGCTGAAACTGCCATGGGCCAAGGTGTCGCTGACCGCGCCGACGCCGAACCCGGACGACTTCAAGTGGGAGCTGTACAACATCGCGGAGGACTTCAGCCAGGCCAACGACCTGGCGGCGCAGAACCCCGCCAAGCTCAAAGAGATGCAGGCGGCGTTCGACCGCGAAGCGAAGCAGTACAGCGTCTACCCACTGGATTCCTCGCTCGCCGAGCGCGCCGATGTCCGCCTGCGCCCAAGCCTGACGCGCGGGCGCAGCACGTTCACCTACTATCCGGGCGCGGTGCGCATCCCCGAAGGCGCGGCGCCCGACCTGAAAAACAAGTCCTACACCATCACGGCCCAGGTCGAGATCCCGAAGGGCGGAGCCGACGGCGTGCTCGTCACACAGGGCGGACGTTTCGGCGGCTGGGGCTTGCTCATCGTCAACGGCAGGCCGCAGTTCGTTCATGCGTTCTCGAATCAGGAGCAGCACAAGTATCGCGTCGCGTCGAAGGAGAAGCTCGCCGCCGGCAAGCACACCATCAAGTTCGTGTTCGACTACGATGGCCCCGGCATGGGCAAGGGCGGTACCGGCACGCTCACGGTGGACGGGCGGCAAGCCGCTCAGGGGAAGATCGAGCGGACCGTCCCGATCCGCTTCTCGCTCGACGAGACGATGGACGTGGGGAAAGACACCGGCACGCCGGTGGTAGAGGATTACGTGGAGAAGATGCCGTTCGAGTTCACGGGCGGCCTCGACAAAGTCGTGATCGAACTGGGCAAGAACGCGCTCGCGGCCGGCGACGCCGGGCGGATCGAAGAAGCCGGCAACAAGGTGGCGGCGGTGCGCGACTGAACGTGGCGCAACAACCCGGGCGCGCGCGGCTCAGTCGTCCTCGATGCCGGCAAGCCGGCGGGCCAGCGACTTCTTCTGCTCGACGTTCATCTGCCGCTGGATCTGGATGCGCTGCGCCTGCGGCGATCCGGCACCGTGCATCGACTCGGTGAGGTAGCCGGCCGCGTTACGTCCCACCGTCATGCTCTCGATCAGGCGCAGCATGCGCACGCGCGCCTGCGTCGGCACGTCGCTGCGACCCTGCAGGTACTTGTCCAGGATCGGGCCGACCTCACCGTGCTCGAGATCCCGCTCCGAAGGCAACGTCCCCATCAGGCCGCCAGCGATGTCCTGCGCCAGCCGCGCGATCTCGAACGGGAAGCGCGTGACGTTGTGCTTGCAGACGTTCGACAGCATCGAGTCGTTGATGAAAATGCCGCTGGGCAGTCTGGTCGCCGAATACGAAGAAGCGATCCCGCACGAGAAGATCGTCTCGTTCAGGTGCGTCATCTCGACCAGCTTGTCCTTGACGTGCGAGACGGCTGCCACCCCGTTGTACTCGGCCACCGCCGCGGCCGCCCCGACCATCACGTCGCCGAGGCCGGTCTTGCAGACGTAAGAGGCACGGTGGTAGGCGGTGAACCGCGCCACCAGTTCCTGCGCGAACTCGTACTCGCCGTCCATGAACACGTGCTCGAACGGAATGAACACGTGGTCGAACACGACGAGGGTTTCCTGGCCGCCGAACTCGGCGTTGCCGACGTCGATGGTCCCGCCTTCGAGCGCGCGGGTGTCGCTGCTTTGGCGACCGTAGATGTAGGTGATGCCCTCGGCATCCACCGGCATCGCGCCGACCACCGCCCACTGCCTGTCTTGCTCCGTCAGGTTCATGGTCGGCATCACGAAGATCCAGTGC
>JACRCR010000139.1 GCA_016218925.1 Deltaproteobacteria bacterium
CCGATCGCGTGCGAATCCTTGCGCATCCACATCGACATCGTCGCCTCCGCCTCATTGCGAAGCTGCTCTTCGTAGGTACGCCCGACGTTGCGGATCATCGTCTCCTTGTCGGTGCGGATGGCACCTTGCGGAAGCGTCGCGATCTCGCGCGCAAGCGCCAGCGCGCGCTCGAGCGTCCTGCCTGCCGGAACCACCTCGTTGGCGAGGCCGATTCGCAACGCCTCCTCGGCGCCGACCGCACGTCCAGTGATGATCATCTCCATGGCACGGCCGTAGCCTACAACCAGCGGCAGCCGCACGGTCAGGCCGTCGCCGGCCACTATGTTCCAGCGCCGCTCGAGCGCGCCGAAAACCGCCTGTTCGGCTGCGATGCGGATGTCGGCGAGCAGCGCCGTTTCCAGCCCGGCCGCCACGGCATAGCCATTGACGGCGGCGATCACCGGCTTGAAAACGTCGACTCTGCGCGTGTAGCCGCACACTCCCGCCAGGGTATGGACGCCGGCACGAAAACTGTCCCAATCCTCGCGGGGCCACTCGGCGGCGTCGGCGAGATCCCATCCGGCGCAGAAGCTGTCGCCGGCACCGGTCATCACCATCACGAAGGCATCGCTGTCATCGCGGAAACGCTGCCACGCGTCCTGCAACTCCGCATTCATGCGGCGGCTGATGGCGTTGCGCTGCTCGGGCCGGCTGAGCGTCAGCAGCGCGACGCGGTCGCTCACTTCGTAGGTGATCGCCTGGTAGTTCATGAGCTTCCCCTCGAGACCGCGATCGGTGCGCCAGAGTTCCTCAGCGGACCGCCCGCGCCGCGATCTGCCTGCGATAGGCCGCCCAGCCCCAGAGCAGGAAAGCGGTCTCGACAAGCGCCGTTATGACCATCCACATGACTACCGGCGAGTCGCCCATGCCGTACGAGTGCATTCCGGTGGCCAGCACGAAGTTGACGCCGAGATAGGTCATGATGATGGTCTGGAACGCCAGGATGCTGACCACCGCGATTCCGAAACGGGCGATGTAGCCGGCGTGCTTGGCGTGCAGGATCGCCATGTAGGCGAGAAACGCCACCAGCGACCAGACTTCTTTCGGATCCCATCCCCAGTAGCGCCCCCACGACGACGCCGCCCACATCGAGCCGGTAAAGATGCCGGCGATCAGCAGAATGGAACCGACGAACATGTACCAGTAGAGCAGTTCGCTCATCCGGGCGATGGCTTCGAACCCTCGCGGTTTGAAGATCGTGAAGCCGATCTGCATGTGGGCGATCACGAGCCCGAGCGCCAGCACCGAGTAGGCGACCATGATGATCGGCACGTGGATAGCCAGCCACGGCGTCCCCGCCAGCACCGGTGCGATCGGGTGAATGAAACGGTCGATCGGAAGCAGGTCTGTGAGCGCCATCGTCAATGCCGCCATGATCGCGGCGTTCATCACCACGGTCTTGTTGTTCAGCAGGCCGTAGGCGATCACTGCGAAGAAGCCGACGCCCCAGGCCAGGAACAGCATCGACTCGTACATGTTCGCGGCCGGAATCCGGTCGCCGGCCAGCCAGCGCATCCAGATGCCCCAGCTCATCATCGCGAAGCCGCCGATCAGGAAACCGAACGCGCAGCGGTCGAGCAGCAGCCCCGACTTGTTCCAGCCGACGACGGACAGGACCAGCGAGACCAGCAGAATGATCCACGAGAGTCGTACCGGGTTGACCTGGTTGTAGAGGATCTCGCCGTCGATGTGCTCCGCCGGCGGCCAGCCCGGCTGACGCGGACCGCTCGCCAGCGCCGCGAGCGACTCTGCGGTGACCGCAGACGGCACCGCCCACAGTGCATTGGGATTGCCCGGCACGGGGATCGGTCGCACCGCTTCGCGTTGCAGAATTTCCTGCATCACGACCAGTCGCTCCTCGAGCTTCTCCGCATCCTGCATCACCCCCTTGCGCGGGATCTGTGCCTGAGCCTGGCGGCGCGCATCCTGTGTGAGCTGGCGCAGACGCGGACTGTCGACCAGTTGATGGAAGGACGCGTGTGTCATCGACGACGACAGCCCCAGGCTCGAGGCGAGCTCCGAACTGCCGATCTTCACGAGCGGAGCTTCGGCGGCGGCCTGCGGATCGAACAGCCAGCCGGTGACGGTCGCGGTCGGATCTTCGCCATTCCAGAAGTACGAGCCGGTGACGTTCCAGACCGCCTCGCGGGCGAAGGTGTCGAGCGGCATCGCGCGGCCGTCGTGCTGAACCGGAAGCCTGCGCAGCAGGTCAGGTGAAACCGCCGGTGCCGCCGACGCGGTGACGGCGAGCATCGCAGCGAGAGTCGCGGTGAGGATCGCCGCCACCCCGGGAAGTGTCCGGCTCGCGCCCGACCAGCGCGCCGCGGCCTGCTGCTCTGCCAGCGCGATTGCGCGCGCCTGCTCGATGCGCGTGAAGAGCACGACGATCATGCCGATGACGAGCAGGATGTAGCCGGCGAAGACGATGATCTGACCCGGGTCCTTCGACACCGAGAGCACTGTCGCCTCACGGCCTTGTTGCTGCTGGTAGCTCGACTGGAACAGCGCGTATCCACGGTGGTGGAGTTCGTTGTTCATCCAGATCTCGGACGCGAACGTATTGTTGGTATCGAGATCGGTGATCTGCACGACGCTGCGGAAACCCGAGGGACGGCTGGTGCCCGGGTAGGTCTCGAGAACGAAGTCGCCGAGTTTCACCGAGAAGGGCAATTCGTGCCGCGAAACGATCTGCCGGTCGGGACCCGTCTGGATGATCTCGTGGCTGGCCTCGCCTTCCCACAGAGCGATGCGTCCTTCTATCTTGAAGAAGTAGGAGACCGCCGATCCGGCGAAGATCAGCAGCAGCGAAGCGTGGACGATGACGAATCCGATCCGCCACTTCCCCCACGGGTAGCGTTCGGCGATCGACAGCGTGACGTTGATCGCGAACAGCGCCTGCAACCCGAGGAACCACCACGAGTAGTAGACGAGGTTGCCGGCCGTCTCGACGCCCGAACGCGACTCGATCACGGTGCCCACCGCCAGCCCCACCAGCAGCGCCACGATCAGAATGACGGCGAGTTGCAGAGACGCGAGAAAATCGAGGAACTTCTTCATGGAACCCTTCCTGCAGACCGCCGGCCCGGGGTCACCCCCGAGATCGAGCCCAGAGCACTACGCCATGGCCGAAGCGGTGCTCCCGCCCTACGCAGGGACGCGGTTAAGGTCAACAGCGACCATCGGGGCCTCAGGCGCCGGTAGCCCGCCGCTGGCGCCCAGGCGATCAGCGAATGTCCATCTGGCGTAGCAGAATCTCGTCGCGGACGCGTCGCGGCAGGAATCGGTTGAGCGCGAGAAACAGGCGGCTCTGCGTGTCGAGCGGGTTGTGGAGCCGCGGGCTCGACGCATCGACGACGGCGACGATCCGTTCGGCCGCAGTGGCCGGATCGATCGCGCTCTTGATCAGTTCCTCATCGCGCGCGATGAAGCGCCGTACCCGCTCCCGGTACGGCGAGCCCTGCGGCGGCAGCGTGTGGATCTTGGCCGCGAACTGGGTCGAGACCTGGGCGGGCTGAACCAGCGCCACCGAAATTCCGTAGGGCTCGAGCTCGTAGCGCAGCGACAGCACCATCCCTTCGAGCGCGAACTTGCTCGCCGAGTAGATCGACTCGAACGGGAACGGGATCTGCCCCACCAGCGACGACACTGCCACCAGCTTGCCCGAGCGGCGCTCGCGCATCGCCGGCACGAAGGCCTGGAAGATGGCGGCCGGCCCCACCACGTTGATCTCCAGACAGCGGTTGGCCTTCTCCAGATCGACTTCCTCGAACGGTCCGAAAAAACCGATGCCGACGTTGGAGAGAACCGTATCGACACGCCGGTACTTGCGCAGCACTTCGTCGCGGAAGGCGAGAATGCCGGGCCGATCGCAAACGTCGAGCGCGGTCAGCAGCGCGTCGCACCCTTTCTCCTTCAACTCGGCGCCCAGCGACTCGACTCCCCGCGCGTCGACGTCGAACCCTGCCACGGCGTTGCCCGCCGCTGCCAGCCGCAGCGCCACCTCGCGTCCCATCCCCTGCGCGAGCCCGGTGATCACCACTACTTGCATCGCTGCTGCCTCCTTGCGCGCGTCACGCCGCCTGTTCCTCTAGATAGCGCCGGCCCAGCTCGCGCATCGATTGAGTAAAGTCCGGGTAGAGCAACCGATAGCCGGCGGCTGCCAGCCTGGCGTTGTCCACCACGTAGTCGTCGTTCAGATAGCGCACGGCATCCAGTTCCAGATCGGGTATCCGCCGCGCGATCCTCGCCGCCAGTCCCTGCACGCGCGCGGCCGCCGCGACCACCCCGACCGGGAGATGCAGACGCGGCGGCCGCGTGCCGAAAGCCGCGGCCGCCAGCCCCAGCGCCTCCTCGATAGCGGGATGGCTGTCGTCGGCGACGTTGAAAGCGTGGCCGGCAGCATCCTCGCGCAACGAAAGGTGGTAGGCGGCGCCGGCAACGTCCTCGACCCGCACGTTGGAGAGACGCTGCCTACCGTCACCGGGGATCGCCCCGAGCGAGGCCGGACGCGAAAACACCTTGCCCGCCCCATCGGTGCAGCCGGGGCCATAGACGGTACACGGTCGCAGCACCGTGGCCGGAAGCCCTTCGCGAATGCGCCGCCACACCACGTCTTCACCGTCGCGCTTGCTGCGCCCGTAGTCCTCTTGCGGCTCGCGCGGCGCGTCCTCGGTAAGCGGCACCGCGCGGTAGCGGCCATACACGCTGGTGGAGCTCAGGTGCACGAACGAGCGCACGCCGGCCGCCAGCGCCAGCCCGGTGATCCGCTCCACGCCGTCCACGTTCACGCGCCGCAGCACCGCGTACGGCGTCGACAAGTTGCAGATCGCGCCGGCGTGGAAGACACGATCGACGCCGCCGGCGAACAGTGGCGGCAGTGTCGAGGCCTGCGTCAAATCGGCGCGGACCACTTCGACGCCGCGCCCGGTGATCGCGTCCATGTCCTCGTGCGCCAGCGCGCTGGCGCGCACCCTCACCCCGCGGCGCACCAGCAACGCGACCAGGTGCCGGCCGACGAAGCCGCCGGCGCCGGTAACCAGGCTGATCCCCCTGTACTCCACTTGCCTCGTCCCCGGTGCCTCGCCCGCGCTCACAGCAGGCAGATCTGCTTCTCCGACTCGATTCGGCGGGTCTGGCTGTAGCCGACAGCGAAGGTCGGGATCCAGCACGAATGCTTGCCGGCGCCGCCGGCGACCAGCACGCGCAGCAGTTCGGCGCCACGCGCGAGCGGGATGCGCCCGCCCCACGCTTCGAGCTGATCGGCGTAGCCGCCCCACGAGCTCAGCTCCGCCAGTTTCTGCGGCGAGACGCGGTCCACGCTGACGCGCGCATGCTCGAACAGGTAGCGCTGCACTTGCTCGCGCGAGAAGCCCGACTTCGCCACCGCCTGCGCGTGCTCGGGGCCGAAGACGACAAAATGGTCGCCGCCGACGTACAGATTGTTGCTGCCCACCGTCGCCATGGTCTGCGCGATCGTGTTCAGGATCGATTCGCCGTCGCTCGAGCCGTGATCGTTGATGTTGTGCGGCCCCTCGGCCGCCGCCACCGTCACGCACGAATCTTCGAGTCCCAGGCCGAGCGTCGTGCGCAGCGGCGGCCACGGACTCTGTTCCTCATTCTCGGCGAAGCAGAAACCGGCCTTGGCCGGGCCTCCCTGCGTGGCCTTGTCGGTAAAGCCCGCGATCGCGCCGCCGATGTTCTGCAAGATCAGCCGCAGCGCGCGGCCGATGCTCGAGTTGGCACGGTTGCCCGGCCCCATGCAGCCGTGGCCGAAGTTCATCTCGAGCTCCAGCGCCACCGGGCCCTGCACGATCGCCAGCAACGCGCACGGGTGCGTCGTGGTCTGCATCGCGATCAGGTTGAAGTCGGGTTCGGTGATCGCCGAGATCGCCGCCTCCAGCACCGGCATGTGCTCGGGCAGGCAGCCGGCCATCAGCGCGTTGATGGCGATCTTCTGGATTGTGGCAGCGCCGTCGCGCGGCGCCAGATTTCCCAGGCTCTCGAGCGGGTAGTGCTTGGCGCCGGCAGCCATCCTATCCACGCGCTCGCGCGTCGGGATCACGATCGGCAGGCCGTCGGTGAAACCCCAGGCGTGGAAACGCTCGGCTGCGTCGTGCTCGTCGCCGTCGATCTCGAGTTCGAGTTGGTCGGCCGGAGGCGGCGCCAGGCGCGGGCTCACGAGCGTGGCTCCGCCGGCGCGTTCTGCAACGCCGCCACTACCGCCACAATGACGTCGTCTGTGATCCGCGCAGCCGCCTCCTCGCGCCTGATGCCGCCGACCGGGTGCTGCACCACCGCCAGCGGCAGCGAACCCGCGTTGCGCTGGGCGAGCAGTTCACGAGCGAAACCGGCGAACTGCTCGGTCACCAGCCCCACCACCGCGCATCCGCTGCGCGCAAGCTCGATCTGGTCGTGGACACTCCACGACGTGCACGATCCTCAATCGTAGGCGGCAAGCACCACCGCCCGGCAGCTCTCGCTGCACCGGCGCAGCAGATCCGCGCCGGCCTCGAGCGAGGGGACTTCCTTGGTGAAAAAATGCGACTCGATCCCGAAACGCTGCTGCAACGCCGCGGCGGTCCTCTCCAGCAGAACGTCCGCGCCCGGCTTGTTGTTGCTGAAGAAGCCCACGCTTGCGCCGGCAAGAGTGTCGAGGCGCTGGCCCAGTGCCTGAGGCGGGGGCGGGCTGGCGATCGGATTCATTACGACGATGTGGCTCATCTGGCTTTCTCCGTCCGGTTGCCCGGCAACTACTACGGATTGCAAAATATTCCAATTCCGAATATCAGCCCGGAATCATGAAGGGCCGAGACAAGCACGCCGACGATCACCACGGCAAGGCGATCATGAGCCTGGTCCACCGGGTCACCGCCCGCAACGCCGAGAGGGCCACCCTGGGGCTGAACGTACGCCAGCGCCTGGTCATCCAGTCGCTCGGACAGCAGAACGCCCGTCCCATTGCCGCCATCAGCCAGCAACTCGGGTTCACGCCGTCCACCATGACGGGACTCGTCGATCGCCTGGAGGACCAGGGCTTCCTGCGCCGCGAGTCCCATCCGAGCGACCGGCGGGCCACCCTGCTGTGCCTGACGCGCAAGGGCGAGACCGCCTACCGGCGCGAAGTCGACTTCTATCGCGCGCTGGTGGACGAGACGCTGTCGGAACTCGGCGACGACGCCAAGCGCCTGGTGCTGGACGCGCTTGCACACCTGGGTCGCACCACTTCGGCCGCGGCCTGAGCGGCGGCTTGGCCGGACGGAGGGCTTCCATGGATTTCCAACTCAGTGAAGAACAGCGTCTGCTGCAGCAGACGGTTCGCGAATTCGCCGATCGCGAGTGCAAGCCGCTGGCGGCGCAGTGGGACCGCGATGCACGGGTGCCCGACGACGACGTCGTCCGCAAGATGCTCGGCATGGGCCTGGTGGGAATGTGTCTGCCGCAGCAGTACGGCGGCGGCGGCCAGGACCTGCTGACGGCCATCATCTGCATCGAGCAGCTCGCACGCATTTCACCGCTGTGTGCCGCGCCGGTATTCGAAAGCAACGTCGGGCCGGTACGCGTCATCGAGCATTTCGGCACGCCGGAGCAGAGGCAGCGTTTCATACCGCGCGTATGCCGCGGCGAGATGCAGATCAGCGTCGGCATGACCGAAGCCGAGGCCGGCAGCGCGCTGACCGACCTGCGTACCCGCGCCGTGAAGGTCGACGGCGGCTGGCGCCTGAGCGGCCGTAAGGTCTTCTGCACCGGCGGCGGCCACAGCGAAGCCTACATGGTCTACTGCCGCTTCAACGACGTCGCCGGCGCCAAGGGCATCGGCGCGCTGGTGGTGGAGAAGGGCACGCCGGGCTTCTCGTTCGGCAAGCAGGAGCAGTTCATGGGCATGCGCGGCTTTCCGAGCTGCGACCTCATCTTCGAAGACTGCCTGATTCCTGACGAGAACCTGGTCGTCGCGGCCGGCGGTTTCGGTTCGCTGATGCAGTGCTTCGACGTCGAGCGTTGCGGCAACGCCACGATGGCGCTGGGAATCGCTACCGGCGCACTCGAAGTGGCGGCTGCGTACGCGATGGAGCGGCAGACATTCAAGAAGCCGATCGCCGAGCGCCAGGCCATCCAGATGATGATCGCCGACATGGCCACCCGCGTCGACGCGGCTCGCCTGCTGGTGTACCGCGCCGCGGTCGGCTCACAGAGCGGTTTCCCGTCGATCCGCGAGTCCTCGATGGCGAAGGTCTTCGCCAACGAGACCGCCAAGGCCGTGACCGACATGGCGATGGAGATCCTCGGCGGCTACGGCTACACGGCCGAATTCCCGATCGAGCGCATGCTGCGCGACAGCCGCGGCTGGCCGCTGGCCGGTGGAACCTTGCAGATCCAGAAGATCCTGATCGCGGCCACCGTGTTCGGCCGCACCTTCGACCAGCGCAAGTAAGCGAGGTGCCGGCTATGCATCCGCAAAGCCCGTCCCACTCGTCGCAGCCAGCGCCTTCGCGCGTAGCTCTACCGAAGCACGGCGAGGAGATCATGCGTGCGATCGCGCCGATCGTACTGGGTTCGCTGATGCCGGCGGACCCGGCCGCGCGTGCCGCGGCGCTCACCGAAGGAATGGCGACGCTCGACGAGTACCTCGCCCACTTCTCGCTGCCGCTGCAGAAGCAGGTGCGGCTGGTTTTCGGCGCGCTCTCGCTGCTACCGGTGCGCCTGCTGCTGCTCGGCACTGCCAGCCGCTGGCGCAGCGCCGACCCGGCCCGCGTAGAGGCGTTCCTGCATCGCGCGCAGGGCAGTGGCCTGGCGCCGCTGCGACTGGTGTTCGCACTGCTCCATTCGATGACGGTGCTTGCCTGGTTCGATCAGCCCGGCGCGTGGAACGAGCTTGGCTACCCCGGCCCGCCGATCGACCGCCCTCAGTGGCCCGAGGCAGTCTCGTGAGCGCGCCGAGCATCCACGACGGCAGCAAGCTGGAGCGCGACCTAGTGCTGGACGGCGACGTCGCGATCGTCGGAACCGGAGCCGGCGGCGCGATCAGCGCCGAGATCCTGGCCGGCGCAGGGCTGCGCGTGCTGCTCGTCGAGGAAGGTGCGTATCGCAGGTCGGAAGACTTTTCCTTGCGCGAGGTGCCGAGCCTGGCGCGACTGTACCGGGAAGGCGGTGCGATCCCGACTCGCGACGGCGCACTGTCGGTCGTTCAGGGGCGCACGGTAGGCGGATCAACCACCGTCAACTGGACGAGCAGTTTTCGAACGCCGCCGCCCGCGCTGCGCCACTGGCGCGAGCACCACGGCATCGAAGGTCTTGGGGTCGACGACATGGCCCCGTGGTTCGAGGCGATCGAAGAGCGGCTGCACATCGGGCCTTGGGAGCTGCACAATCGCAACAACGAACTGCTCGCGCTCGGCGCGCAGCGGCTCGGCTGGAACTACGGCGCGATCAGCCGCAACGTCCACGAGTGCGCCAGCCACGGCTTCTGTGGCCTTGGCTGCCCGGTGGGCGCCAAGCAGAGCATGGAGCGCACCGCGATCCCCGACGCGCTGGCCAACGGAGCGGTGCTGGTCACGCGGGTGCGCGCCGAGCGGCTCGAGCTGAGCGGCAACCGCGTGGTCGCAGTCGAAGGCGTCGCACTGGACGAGCGCGGGGTGCGCACTACCGGGCGGCGGGTTCGCTTGCGTGCCGGGTCGGTAGTGGTGGCCGGAGGCGCGATCAACAGCCCCGCACTGCTGATGCGCTCGGGAGTGCCCGATCCCTACAAGCGCGTGGGCAAGCGCACTTTCCTGCAAACCCACAACTACTCGCTGTCGTCGATGCCCGAAGCGATCGACCCGTTCTACGGCGCGCCGCAGTCGATCTACACCGACCAGTTCACCTGGCGTGACGGAGTGGCCGGCCGCGCCGGCTTCAACATGGAAGTGGTCGGTGCACAGCCGGTCGTCAGCATGAACTTCTGGCGCGGCCTCGGCAGCAAGATGGCGGAGTTCGCGCAGCGATTGCGCTATCTGCACATCCTGGTGTCGCAGATCCGCGACGGCTTCCATCCCGACAGCCAGGGCGGCGAAATCCGTCTGCGCAGCGACGGCAGCGCGGTTCTGGACTACCGCATCAACGACTACATCTGGGACGGCGTGCGCAGCTCGTACCTGGCGATGGCCGAGTGCCAGTTCGCGGCCGGAGCCGAGAGCGTGCACCCGGCGTGCAGCGACGCCGAGGCGTACGGCAGCTGGCCGCACGCGCGTGCCGCCATCTCGGCGCTGCGACTGCGCTCGCCCAACGTGTTCCTGAACTCCACTCATCCGCTGGGCGGCTGCGCGATGGGAGGCGATCCGTATACTTCGGTGGTGGCGCCCGACGGTCGTCATCATCAGGTGGAAGATCTGACGGTAATCGACGGGTCGGTGTTTCCGACCAGCCTCGGCGTCAATCCCTGCCTTTCGATCTACGCGCTGGCAGCGCGCAACTCGAGCCTGCTGGCCGAGCGCATAGCTGGCCGGCAATCGATGGCGCCGCAGGCGAGGTGACCCGATGGCACACACGAGGTTACGCGATGACAATTGACCGCACGACGTACGAACAGGCGCTGGCACAGCTGACCGGGCCCGGCTCTCCGTTCGAGCTCAGCACGGGCGAAGTGCGCGGAGTGGCGATGCGCAACTTCGCGCTGCGCCCGCGCTCGCTGCGCGAACTGGTGGAGCGCGCCGCCCAGCACGGCGACGCGGAGTTCCTGGTGCAGGGCGAGCAGCGTCTGACTTACGCGCAGTTCGCCCGGCGGGTCTGGGGCACCGCTGCCGAGCTGCGCGGCCAGGGACTACGCCATGGCGATCGCATCGCGATCCTGGCCTACAACAGCGTCGACTATGTGGTCACCGTCTTCGCCTGCGCTTCGGTCGGAGCCATCGTCGTGGCGCTCAATGGCTGGTGGACCCAGGATGAACTCGACTACGCGCTACGCGACTCGGGCAGCCGCATGCTGATCGTCGAAGACCGGCTGCTGGCGCGCGTGCGCGACCTGATCGGGAAACCAGGCACCCTCGAGAAGGTCTTCGTCACCGGCGCAAGTGCACCGCCGCCGGGCCTGCTCGCCGGCGGCGAACTGATTCGCGAGAGCGATGAAATGCCGCGCGATCCGATCGACGAAGACGATCCGTTCGTTATCCTGTACACCTCGGGGACCACCGGCCGTCCCAAAGGCTGCATCACCACACACCGCGGCACCATCACGCAGGTGATGGGGATCCTGCTGCACGGCATGGTCTCGACACTGCTCGGCGAGCCCAGCCCGCTGCCCACCGATGGCAGCCGGCCCACATCGCTGATGACGGCGCCACTGTTCCACGTAGCCGGAATTCACACCGGCGTCAGCACGGCGATGTCCGCCGGCGCCAAGGTCGTCCTCAGCGAAGGCCGCTTCGATCCCGAGCAGGTGCTGCGCCTGATCGAGAAGGAGCGCGTCAGTACCTGGAGCGCGATCCCGACCATGCTGCACCGCGTGGTGCAGTCACCGCGGCTGCGCGACTACGATCTCTCCAGCCTGGTGCGCATCTCGTTCGGCGGTGCGCCCACCGCACCAGAGACGATGATGCGGGCGCGGCAGGTCTTCCACATCGCCCCTAGCCTGACCAACGGCTATGGCATGACCGAAACCCACGGAATCATCATGCTCGCCGGCGGCGGCGACCTGGAAGAGAACCCGACTTCGGTCGGGCGTCCGGTAGCGTTCTTCGACGTCAAGCTGGTCGACAGTGCCGGTCGCGAAGTCGCCGACGGCGAGCTCGGCGAAGTGCTGCTGCGCGGCCCCACCGTGACACCCGGATACTGGAACCGGCCCGAGGCCACCGCCGAGGCGATCCGAGACGGCTGGCTACACACCGGCGACATCGCTTTTCGCGACGCCAACGGACTCTACACGCTGGTTGACCGAATCAAGGACATGATCATCCGCGGCGGCGAGAACGTCTACTGCGTCGAGATCGAGAACTGCCTGATGGAGCACCCCGACATCGACGAGGCCGCCATCGTCGGAGTGCCAGACGTCGAACTCGGCGAGATCGTCAAGGCGGTGGTGCAGCCCCGACCTGGCGCAACGCTAGGCGCCGAACAAGTGCGCGCCCACGTGGCGGCGCGACTTGCTGCGTTCAAGGTTCCCGACATCGTCGCGTTCTGCGACGAGCCGCTGCCGCGCAACGCGGCCGGCAAGATCGTCAAGAGCCAGCTTCGCGCCGGATAGTACCCGTGGCGGCGACGGCGGGTTCGAGCCGGTCTGACCGAGCCGCGCAGAGGACCGGCCGATGGGTGCCGGTTCGTTTCCGTGCTATCGTTGCCTCGATGACCGACGACCTCGATGCTCGGCTTCTGGCGCGTACGTACGTGTGGTGGCAACCGGCCGAGACGACCCTGGCAGACCCACGCAAGCTGCTCTGTCAGATTCTGCGCCTCGGGCGATCGGACGACTATCTCACCGCCGTGCGTCTGTGGGGCACTGGCGCCCTGCGTGAAGCTCTGCTTGGCGCGCTCCCTGGTGAGATCGACCCCAAGTCGCAACACTTCTGGCGCCTGCGCTTTGGGTTGGACGACTCTCAATGATGTACCGCAGCGTACTGCCGCCCTCGCAGCTCACACTGTGGGATGGGGAGCTGTGTGCGCTGCCTCCGGGCTGGGTACTGTATGGCGGCACAGCGATCGCGCTTCATCTCGGGCACCGGCGGTCTGTGGATTTCGACTTCTTCTGCGCACAGCCGCTCGATCGCACGGCGCTCAGACGTTCATGTCCGCTACTGGTCGGAGCAAGAACGCTTCAGGACGAGCCGGACACGCTCACGGTGGTGGTGGAAAGTTCGAACGACCCGGTAAAGTTGTCGTTCTTTGGAGGCATCGACTTCGGCCGTGTCGGTGAGCCGGTACGAACAGCGGGCCACGTACCCGTCGCGTCGACCATCGATCTCCTGGGAACGAAGCTCGCCACGGTCACCCAGCGGATCGAAGCGCGAGACTACGTCGATATTGCGGCGCTGCTCGCGTCCGGCCTCACCATCAACGAAGGGGTGGCTGCGATGCTGGGACTGTACGGCGCTCAGGCCAGCGGGCTCCAGTCGGTGAAGACACTGACGTGGTATCGCGACGGCGGCCTCGACCAGGCCCTGTCAGAAGAGATCAAGACCAGGTTGCGGGAGGCGGCGCTGGCGTTTCGCCCCGAAACAACCGCCCTGCCAAAGCGCTCAACCCGACTCGACTGATCCGTCTCACGCATGGCCGCTGCGGCCGCGGTCCCTCTCGTCATCCTCGCAGCTGTCGCGCCGCTCAGCGCAGATAGTCGAGCAACAGCGCGTTCACTTCGTCGGGTGCGTCCAGCGGCATCCAGTGGTTGGCGCCTTCGATTCTCCGGTAGCGCCACGGCGCATCGACGTAGTCGGCCGACATCAGCATCTGCTTTTCACTGAG
>JACRCR010000140.1 GCA_016218925.1 Deltaproteobacteria bacterium
CATCAAGCTTCCGGCGCTGCGGCGCCCTCGCGACGCCGCAGCGCCGGAAGCACGATCACCATCCGCGTTCCGCCTTCGGGCGGGCCTTCGGCCCAGATGGTGCCGCCGTGATAGCGCACCACCTCGCGGCAGATCGCCAGGCCGAGGCCGGTTCCCTTGGGCTTGTCGGCGCCGCCGCCCTGGCGGAAGCGTTCGAACACCGCGTCGCGATCGTCGGCCGGAATGCCGGGGCCGTTGTCGGTCACCGTCACGCGTAGCGCCGGTGTGCCGGAGCTGTCGGTTTCGCAAGCCTCGACCCGGACGCTGCCTCCGCGAGGGGTAAACTTCATCGCGTTGCCGCACACGTTGGCGAACACTTGGATGAGACGGTCGCGATCGCCGCGCACCGCGGGCAAGCGTCCATTCTCCACCAACTCGAGTTCGATGCCGCTCTCCTGGTACAGCGGGCGAAACGTGGAGATGACGTGATCGAGCAACGTGCGCGGGTCGTCGATGGTTTCCAGATGCCAGTCGGCTTTGCCCGCCTCGATCTTGGAGATGTCGAGCAGATCGTTGATCAGCCGCGTCAGGCGCTCGGTTTCCTGGATGATGACCTTGCTGAAACGCTTGCCGCTGTTGGCGTCGCGCTCGCTGTAGCGGTTGATGATCTTGGCCGCCGAAGAGATCGCGGCCAGCGGTGTTCGCAGTTCGTGAGAGACGTTGCTGAGGAACTCCGACTTGAGCCGGTCGTACTCGGTCAGGCGTTCGTTGATCGCAAGCAGCTCGGAGGTTCGCTCGGCAACCTTGCTCTCGAGCAGGTGCGAGTGTTCCTCGATCTCGGCGCGCAGCGCTTTCTCCTGCTGCATCGAGTCTTCGGCCAGTTGCTTGGCGACCAGCAGTTCGCCGACGCTCGACTTGATCGAGCGCCGCATCGCTTCGAACTGACGGGCGAGCATGCCGATCTCGTCCGACGACTCGACCGCCTGAATCTCCTGATCGAGGGTGCCCGAGGCGATCGCGGCGGCGTCTTCGGCAAGCTGGGTCAGCGGGCTGAGCAGGCGGCGGCTGGCCCAGATCGATCCACCCAGCCCGAACAGACCGATGGTCGCTGCCAGCAGCATCGCCAGCGTCGTCGAACGCGCCAGCACCTGCTGGCCGCGGACCATCGACACGGCGGCCTGCGTGCGGATCGGAGTCAGATCGAACCCGAGCACGAGCCATCCCCAGTCGCGCCCTCCGACCACCAGCGGACGTGTGATCTCGACGACCTCGTAGCCGTCGGCGTGGCGCACGAAGCGGGGCTCGGCGTTGGCGATCTTGGCGGCGCGGCTTCCGACCTCGTGCGGATCCGAGTGGACGATGACGATGCCGGCCGCGTTGGTGAGGTAGGCGTAGGCCAGGTTCTCGTTCTTCTTCTGCATGGTCGTCACCGTGTCGGTGATGAACGCGAAATCGTAGCCGGCGATCGCCGACTCCATGCTTGCCGCCATGCCTTCGGCCAGCAGCACGCCGCGCTGGACCATGCCGCGTTGAAGTTGCGCGGAGGCTCGCTCGATCTCGCTGTGCAGGATCGCCGATTGGCGGAACATCAACGTCGACGACAGCAGTGCGATGCAAAGGAACAGGGAGACCGCACCGGCCAGGGCGAGCTTGAGATGCAGTCCGTAACTCTGGCGAAAGAGGCGCGCGCTCCAGGATGACAAAGAGCGGGAGAGGGCGGCGACCTCGGTCGGTGTCGGCTCGGGCGACTGCGGCTGATCCATCGACCTACTTCCGACCTACTTCGCCTTCTTGCGGCCCTTGGCGCCAGAACGAGTCGCCGGCGCCGCTGCTTGCGCAGTGGGCGTTTCCAACGCCGGCGCCTCTGCCTGTTGCAAGGCCTCGAAGGCATCGTAGCCGAGCAGTGCAAGGACCTCGCGTCCGGCTTTGGCCTCGGTGAACTTTGCCAGCGCCGCCGCCATGCGGCGGCGATCCTCGGCGGGGGTCTGCGTGCCGGCGAAGACGCCCGGCAGCGGGATCGGCGCCGAGAACGCGAGCACCTGGAGTTTGGCCGCAGCTTCCGGGTTGCTCGTGGCCAGCAGGTCGTATTGCTGCGCCGTCACCAGAGCCGCGTCCACCTGCCCGAAGCCGAGCGCCAGCAGCCCGTCTACGTCTTTGGGAACCGCCACCACCTTGGCGGAGCCGGCGTCGAGGTGAAGGGTCTTGAGCACCGCGATCTCGCTGCCGGGTCCAAGCGAGTGCACCGCGGCGGCGATCGAGCCGCGGGTCAGGTCGGCGATCGAGTCTATGTCCGAGCGCGTGATGAGGGCTTTGCGGTAGGTCGCCCGGTGGTTGCGCAGCGGTGCCGCAATGGGCTGCAGGAACAAGCCGAGGTCGCTCGCGGCCGCGCTCTGGAACCAGCCCGGTGCTATCAAGAATGCCGGTGGAAAATCAGCTACTTGTTGCGAGAAGTCATCGTATCGCGCGAAGGCCTGGAAGGACATCTCCAGGCCCTGCTCGAGAAGCGCTGCGTGGACCCGTTCGGTGAGCGTGTTGAGGTCGGCCGGGCGCCAGTCGGGGCTGAAGAAGTAGAAGCGCGGCGGGCTTCCCGGCGGCGCCTCGGCCCTGCCCGGCGCCGCAAGCGACACCGCAAGCAAGACCCCGAGCGCGAGGTCGAGGCCAACGCGGATCCATCGGCGGCGGGTTCTGGCCGGCGCGGCACACATGGCGGCGAGTGTACCACGGCGCCCGAGTTTCGCCGCTGCGCCGCCGCACGCGTTTCGCGAGCGCCGGTTACGCGATCAGGCCGGCGGGCGACTCGGCCGGCCACTGTGCCGCCGCCGCGGTGCGATCGAGCACGTAGACCATCTCGACCACCGCGCTGCGCGGTCGTCTGTCGCTGCGCCGCAGCTTGCTCGCCAGCGCGAAGCCGCTCTTTTCCAGCACGCGTAGCGACGCGGCGTTCGAGTCTCGCACGACCGCGCGAAGACGTGCGAGCGCGAGCTTTTCGAAGCCCTGCGCGCAAACCAGCGGCACCGCTTTGGAGGCGATGCCGCGTCCCCAGAAATCCTCGCCGAGCCAGTATCCGATCTCACCCAGGCGTGGCGCGTTGTAGCTGATGACGTCGATGCCGATGCCGCCCACGGCGATTCCGTCGATGTCGATGGCGAACTGCAGGCCGCGTTCGTGGCCCGAGGCTACGCGTGCGATCCAGGTGCGAGCGTTGGCTATGGTGTACGGGCGCGGGAAGCGCGAGCGCAGGTTCGACCAGACGTTGCGGTTGTTGGCCTGGGCAGCCAGCGACTCGGCGTCCGGTTCCCCCCACGCCCTCAGCAGGAACTCCGCGCCGTCTCTCGTTGCTGCTACAGCCACCGCTTCCTCTCCCCCTCGCCGCGCCGCGTGCCGGCGCTCTATGCGCCACCCCGCAGCTTGGAGCAGGGCAGCGGTCGCGCGAAGCGACCGCGTCGAGTGTGCGGCGCCGGATGCACTGTAGCAACCCTGCCGCCTCGAGTCAGGCGGGGGCGGTGCCGATCCACCGGCGGTCCACACGGCTCGCGCGTCGCTGCTGCGCGGTTGCCAATGAACCGCTACCTCCCCATGATCCCGGCCAATTCGATATCGCTGCCCCGCCGGTTCGCGCCACGCCGCGGCTGGCGGCGCGGCGCGAAGAGTCGCCGAGAACTTCAGCAGACCTTTCTCGAGCTGCCGACAATCCAAGGAGACCCCGAATCAATGGGCTACGAGCAAATTGCCTACGACGTCGCAGACGGCATCGCCACGTGTACGCTGCAGCGCCCCGAGCACCTGAACGCCTACACGCCGCGGATGGGCGTCGAACTGCGCGACTCGATGTACCAGGCCGCCGGCGACAGCTCGGTTCGCGCCATCGTGCTGACCGGAGCCGGACGCGGCTTTTGCGCCGGTGCCGACATGAAGCTGCTCAGCGCCTTCAGTGGCGCGGGTGGGGCGACCGCCGGCGCGGTAGGCGAGATGCCCGCGGTCGAGCACGCGCCGCCGCCCGGGCCGATCCGCCCCGATTTCCAGACCGAGTTCAGCTACCTGTTGTCGATCCCCAAGCCGATCATCGCCGCCGTGAACGGTCCCGCCGCCGGCGTCGGCTTCGTGCTGGCCCTGTTCAGCGACATCCGTCTGGCCGGCGAGAAGGCGCGTATGGGAGCGATCTTCTCGCGCCGTGGGCTGGTGGCCGAGTACGGCATCAGTTGGATCCTTCCGCGCCTGGTCGGGCTGGCCAACGCTAGCGACATCCTGTTCTCGGGTCGCCTGGTCGACGCCGCCGAGGCGCTACGGATGGGACTGGTCAGCCGCGTGATACCGCAGTCATGTTTCGCCCAAGAGGTGCATGCCTATGCGCGTGATCTGGTTGCGCTTTCGTCGCCGCGCTCGATTCGGGTCATGAAGCGCCAACTCTACGACGACCAGCTCTGCGGCCTGGCCGCGTCGGTGGATGTGGCCACCCGCGAGATGCACGAGAGCCTGGGGTCGGAGGACTTCCGCGAAGGAGTCGCGCACTTCCTGGAGAAACGCCCGCCGCGGTTCCCGGGGCGCTGAGCCGTCGCGCTGTTTTCAGCCACGGCCTGGCTGCCGGCTGCTTCGGCGAAGCTCGCGCAACCGGGCGAGCAGGTCGCCAGGAAGTCGCCACTCACCTGGGGCGATGCGACTCCACGAGAACTCGCTGACGAGTTCGCGCGCCGTGGCGGCCATCGGTCGATCCACAATACCGAGCGACCAGGCCAGGTATCCGACGACCTGCCACGGCGCCGCACCCTGCTCGCGCAGCGATCGCAGTGTGATCGAGGCGTCGCGTTTGGAGAGCTTCTCGCCGCCGGCGCCGACTACCAGCGGCACGTGGGCGTACACCGGCCGCCGGGCGCCGAGCGCTTCCAGGAGCTGAATCTGCCTGGCAGTGGAACCGAGCAGGTCGGCGCCACGCACGACTTCGTCGATCTCCATCGTCCAGTCGTCCACCACCGCCGCCAGTTGGTAGGCGTACAGTCCGTCGCGGCGCTTGAGAACGAAGTCGCCGACGCTGCGATCGACGCGCTCGTCGATAGCCCCGTACAGTCGATCGACGAAACGCACGACGCCGGCATCGACGGCGAAGCGAAGTGCGGCCTCGCCGCTGCTCAGTCGGTCGTACCATCCGGGTTCGAGATCGGCCGGCCGCGCGTGCGCCGGATACGGCGGTTCTTCTTCGCCCGCCTGATGTTCGTCCTCGGCGTGCGGCGCCGAGGCCATGTCGATCAGGTCGCGACGCGACAGGCGGCACGGGAACAGCCGCCCGCGCTTGGCCAGAACTCGCAGCGCGGCTTCGTAGACCAGCGAGCGCTGCGACTGTGCGTACGGTGCGTAGGGGCCACCGCGCGCCGGATCCTCGTCCCAATCCAGACCCAGCCATGCAAGGTCCTCGACAGCGGCCTCGGCCATCCCGGCTACGGTGCGCGGAGCGTCGATGTCTTCGACTCTCCACACGAAGGCGCCGCCGCGCTGTCGCACCGACAGCCACGCCGCCAGAGCCGTGCGCGCGTTACCGATATGCAGAAGTCCGGTGGGCGAGGGCGCCCAGCGACCGCGCGGCGCGCGCTGCGAAGCCGGGCGGCGCGACCGCGGGCCGGCCTGAGAAGATGACGGAGCCGCGTTCATGGACGCGGCGGATTCTAACAGGTTATACGCGAACGCTGGAGCGCATAGCTGGCGCAGTTACTGCGATTGCGCGCAGCTTCAGAAGAACCACGAAGCCGCCAGCCCCGAGCCTATGCCGAGCACGATTCCGGCGGCGACGTCGAGGGGATAGTGCGCGCCCAGCACGACGCGCGAGCAGGCGATCGCGCTCGCCAGCGTTAGTTCGAGAGCACCGAGTACCGGATCGGCGGTGGCGATGGCGGTGCCCACCGCGAACGCGACCGTGCTGTGACCGGAAGGGAACGAGAAGACGTCCGGGTTTTCGAGCGTGGCGGCGAACCCGGCGATGGCCGCGTCGGGCCTGGCGCGCCGGCACACGCGCTTGAGCAACTGACAGGTGATGGTGCCGGCGCCGGCACCGGCTGCGAGCAATGCGACGACGTGGGAGCCGGATTCGAGCAGTGCGGCGAGCACCAGCCCGTGCACGATCCAGCCCGGCGTGTCGCCGGCGCGGGTAAGCGCCTTCATCAGGCGGCGGATCCAGCGGTGCTCCCAGCGTCTGACGCTGACCAGTACCGAGGCATCCCAGCGTATCAGCCGATCGATTCCGGTCTGCAGGGCGGCGGCGGCTCTTGTGTCCATGGTGCTATCCGAGTCGGCCGGCGCGCCGCGCTGTGGTGGTGGAAACAGGCAGCGGCGGCACCGGTCGAACGCCTCGGATCCTGGACCTGCTGCGTAAAGAGCACGTGAGCAGTCCGTTCATATCTCGTGAGCCGGCCGCGGCGTCGTCTTTGCGACCGAGGTAGTGGTAGAAGGTGCGCTCCCACCGCGCGGAGTGCCCACTTTGGTTCCATCTCGAGAAGCTCGACTGTCGGATCGCCTGTGCGTGCTCGGCGCCGCCCTGCTGTTCTCGACCGGCGGCGCGGCGATCAAGACCGCCACGCTGGACGGATGGCAGGTCGCGGGCCTGCGCGCGCTGTTCGCGCTGGTCGCGATCATGGTGCTGGTACCCGGGCCGGTCGCGTTGCAGCGTCGCAGCACCGCGATGGTCGGCGCAGCGCAGGCGGCGACGATGCTGCTGTTCGTGCTGGCCAACAAGCTCACCACCTCGGCCAACGCGATCTTTCTTCAATGTACCGGCCCGCTCTACCTGCCGCTGCTCGGCCCGTTGCTGATCGGCGAGAGAGCCAAGCGGTCGGATTGGTGGGCGATGGCGGTGATCGGCGGCGGCATGGCACTGTTCTTCGTCGGGACTCCCGCCACCTATGCCACCGCGCCGCAGCCGCGCCTGGGCGATGCGCTGGCGATCGGCAGCGGCTTTGCGTGGTCGCTCACGGTGCTCGGCTATCGATGGACTGCGCGTTCGACCGAGCACCGCGACTTCGGCGCGAAGTCGGCGATGCTGTGGGGCAACGCGTTGGTCGTAGTCGCTGCGCTGCCGATGGCATTGCCGCTCGTTGACGTCAGCATCGCCGACTGGTCGGTGCTGGTTTATCTCGGCGTCGTACAGACGGCGCTCGCCTATCGCCTGCTGGCGCGCGGGCTGCGGCGTCTTCCCGCCATGGAAGCCGCGCTGCTAGGATTCTTCGAGCCGGTGCTCAATCCCATCTGGGCCTATCTCGTGCACGCAGAAGTACCGAGCGCGTGGGCCATGGCCGGCGCCAGCGTGATCGCGGTCGTCACCATCTCGCGCGCGGTGCTGGGTTCGCGGCGGTGACCCGACGCTCGCTCGTCGCACGCGCGCTGGTTCCCGGCTATAGTCCGTCTCCGTTTCGCTGCGCCGGCGCCGGCAAGCACCGCATGCGGCGCAAGCAGGAGCATCCGGAGAAGATCGCGCGCCGCGCTGCGAGGAAACTACGATGAACGGTCCCTTTGCGACTCTGTCCATTCTCGACGCCGCCGTGCTGGCGATCGGCATCGCGCTCGGCCTCGCGATCGGCTACTTCGCGTTTCCGGCGATCCGTCAGGCCAAGCGACTTCGTGAGGAGTTGGAGGGCCTTCGCCGCGAGCACGAGGTCTACAAGGCCGGCGTCAGCGAGCACTTCCAGAAGACCGCCGACCTGGTCGGCGAGATGACCAAGAGCTACGCCGCCGTCTACGATCACCTGGCCGGCGGAGCGCGTCGCTATTGCGGTGACGCGCTGGCCGACAACGCACTCGCCTTCGGCCCTCAACTGACGATCCTCGCCAGGCCCGAGAGCGAAACGGCCGCAGCCGACGAAGGCGTAGTGATCGAGACGCGCGCGTCGGCGGAACAAGAGCTACCGCCAGTGTCGCCTCAATCCTCGCAGCAAGAGTTCTCCGTGCCGGCGCAAGAGAGCGAAACGGCCACCGCCGACGTGACGAAGCAGACGAACCCACCGGCCGGCGCGTAGTCCTACAGCGCGCCTGTTCCGGCCGACGTCGCGCGCGGACCCGGAGACGCAGGACGCTTCTTCCCGGCTCAGACGTTGAACCGGAAGTGCATCACGTCGCCGTCCTGCACCACGTAGTCTTTGCCTTCCACGCGTAGCAGACCGGCGGTGCGGCATCCGTGCTCGCCGCGATGTGCGATGTAATCGCGGTACGAGATCACTTCGGCGCGGATGAACCCTTTTTCGAAGTCGGTGTGGATTACCGATGCTGCTTTGGGCGCCTTCCATCCCTGATGGATGGTCCAGGCGCGCACTTCCTTGGGGCCGGCGGTGAAGTAGCTGACCAGGCCGAGCACTTCGTAGCACTCGCGAATGACCTGCTCGATGCCGCTTTCGGTCACGCCGTAGGAAGCCAGGAAGTCGGCGCGTTCGGCGTCGTCGAGGCCGACCAGTTCCTCTTCGACCTTGGCCGAGATCTTGCCCACCGGGCAGCCGCGCCGCGCGGCGATCTCGCGCACGCGCCGGACGTGGTCGTTGTCCTCGGCAAGCCCGGCCTCATCAACGTTGGCGGCGAAGATCACCGCCTTCGAGGTGATCAAGCCGAGATCGGCCAGGATCTCCTCGCCCAGGTGCGTGTCGCGTTCGGGGAACTCGGCGGCCGTGCGCCCGGCGCCGAGGTGGTCTATCAGGCGGCGCACGCATTCGAGTTGGATGACGGCTTCCTTGTCGCCCTTGGCCTTGCGCGCGAGTTTTTCGGCTTTGACCTCGGCGGCCTGCAGGTCGGCCAGCATCAGCTCGGTCTCGATCACTTCGATGTCACGCACCGGGTCGATGCTGCCCTCCACGTGGACGATGTCCTCGTCCTCGAAGCAGCGCACCACGTGGACGATCGCGGCGGTTTCGCGGATGTGGCCGAGAAACTGGTTGCCGAGGCCTTCGCCGGTGCTGGCGCCGCGCACCAGCCCGGCGATGTCGACGAACTCCACTGTGGCAGCGACGATGCGCTCGGGGCTGACGATCTTGGCCAGCGCCTCCAGGCGCGGGTCGGGCACCGGCACCACGGCGTGATTGCGCTCAATCGTGCAGAACGGGTAGTTGGCCGCCTCGGCGTTCTGGGCCTTGGTCAACGCGTTGAAGAGGGTGGACTTGCCTACGTTGGGCAGCCCGACGATGCCGATGCTCAGTGCCACAGATGACTCCCGGAAAGCCCGTGCGTAGCGCGGACCCCTCCCGCGCTCAAGGTGGGGGCAGGCGCCCGCGCGCCGCGAGAAAAAAGATGCGCCGCCGGTCGCGGTGATCGCACAGGTTCTTCCTGCCTACCGGGAGTCCCGCTATTGTCCCGACATTGCGAGGACCGCAGGCGCGGTCTTGGAAATTGGCCGAAACCACCGAAAACCTTTTGCTCGATGTCGAAGACGCGACCGGGTGCGCTTTGTCGCAGTCCCGCTTCGTGCGCCGCCCTCGGACCGGCCTGGTGGGCTGGCGATGGCCGGCCGGGGCAGTGGTCGGGGTGGTTGCGGTCGCCGTCGCTCTGGAACTGCTGATGTTATTCGCACCGGCCGGTGAAGGCGCCAGCGACACCGGGATCGTGCTGGCATCGCGTGAGGCCGACCCGTCGGTGGCGGCCGACAAGGTCGCGGCCAGGGCGGCCATCGAGAGGGCCAACGCGGCCTGGCTCGATGCGTTTCGTAGCGGTAATTTCGCCGCGATGGCGTTGCTCTACAGCGACGACGCCAGCTTGTCGGCGCCCGGAACCGACCCGCTGGAGGGTCGCGATAGCATCCTCGGATACCTCAGCCGCCGCCGCGAGCGCGAGATGAGCGATCCATTCTTGAAGACTCTCGACGTCGTCACGATGGGCGACGTCGCGTACGAGACCGGAACCTACGGGTTCAGCTCGGGCGCGAAGGGCGGCCTGGTCAGCGCCGAGACTGGCAAGTATTTCGTCATCTGGAAGGCCGGCAGCGACGGGACCTGGCGCTACAACCTCGGCATCTGGACCAGCAATTCCGCCCCGCTTCCGCCTCACTGAACGATTTCGAAGCGCCGCCTCGCCGATTCCATTCCCTGTTGGCGTGCGCTCGTCTATGGTGCGAGCGGCGTTGCCTTGCGCCGTCAGCCCCCGATGGATACCCCCCAGAGCATCACGCCGCTGGATCGGGCCCGCAGCCTGGTCGCGACCGTCGACGCCGGCGCCGAAGAAGGCGAGGCCAGGCGGCGGCTGGCCGACGCAACTGTCTCGGCGATCCGGGCTTCCGGGCTGTTTCGGCTGTGCGTGCCGCGACGCTACGGCGGTCTGGAAGCGCCGGCTTGCGAAATGATCGCAGCCGTCGAGGAGGTCGCGCGAGGCGACGGGTCGGCCGCGTGGTGCATCGCGATCGCGGCCACCAGCGGACTTCTGGGCGGTTATCTTCCCGAAGACGAGGCACGCGAAATCTACGCGAGCGATCCGCTCGCGGCCAGCGGCGGTGTCTTTGCGCCGCTCGGCGAGGCAGTGGTCGAAGGCGATGGCTACCGCATTCGCGGCCGCTGGCCTTTCGCCAGCGGCATCCATCACTGTTCGTGGTTGATGGGAGGCTGCGTGGTCATCGAAGCCGGCAAGCCCGGCTTGTCGGCAAGCGGCGCACCGGACTCGCGCCTGATGCTGTTCCCGGCTGCCGAAGCAACGATCGTAGACACCTGGTCGGTGGCGGGGCTTTGCGCCACCGGCAGTCACGACATGCAGGTCGCCGATCTGTGGGTGCCGCGTTCGCGCACCGTGTCGCTGGTCGACGACAAACCGCGCGAGCGCGGGCCGCTGTATCTTTTCCCGGTGTTCGGCTGTCTGGCCATCGGTATCGCGGCGGTCGCGTTAGGTATCGCGCGCCGCGGGATCGACGAGCTCTGCGATCTGGCCGCGGCCAAGACTCCCACCGGCAGCCGGCGCCGTCTGGCCGACCGTGGCCACGTGCAGATGCAGGTTGCCAGGGCCGAGGCGGCCTACGGCGCCGCTCGCGCCTATCTTCACGACACGGTGACGTGCACCTGGGAGATGGCTTCGCGCTGCGGAGAGATCTCGCTGCGCCAGCGCGCGCTGCTGCGTCTGGCGGCATCCTACTGCGTCACGCAAGCTGCCGGCGTGGTGGATGCGATGTACGAAGCCGGCGGGGGGACCTCGATCTATCGTTCCAGCGCGTTGCAGCGCTGCCTGCGCGACGTACACACCGCGACCCAGCACATGATGGTTGCCTCGCCCACCCTCGAACTGGCGGGACGCGTTCTGCTCGGCCGCGAGGCCGACACCTCGGTGTTATGAACATGCACGACATCACGCGATCGGAGTTCCACAACATTCATTTCCACCGCGACGGCGACGTTCTGGTGGTCACCATCGACCGCGCCGACAGCGAGCTGAACGCGGTCAACGACCAGCTTCACGAAGAGCTGACCAGGTTGTTTCGCGAGTTGCGCCAGGAATCGCTGGCCAGGGCGGTGCTGCTCACCGGCAAAGGCAAGGTGTTCAGCGCCGGCGGCGATTTCGGCTGGTTCCCGCTGCTGCAGCAGCCGGGGCGATTGGATCCGCTGCGCCGCGACGCAAAACAACTGATCTGGGATCTCCTCGACGTCGAGATTCCGATAGTCGCGGCGGTCAACGGCCACGCGATGGGGCTCGGAGCCTCGATCGCGCTGCTGTGCGACGTCATCTTCGTGGCCAACACCGCCACCATCGGCGATCCGCACGTGCGGGTCGGAATCGTCGCCGGCGACGGTGGCGTGGCGATCTGGCCGCTGGCGGTGGGTCCGGCATTGGCCAAGCAGTTCCTGCTGACCGGCGATCCGGTCTCGGCCGCTGAGGCGGAACGCATGGGGCTCGTCAACAAGTGCGTGCCCGCCGAGCATCTGCTCGAAGAAGCGATGGCGTTTGCGCGGCGGCTTGCCGCCGGCGCTCCGCTGGCGGTGCGCTACACCAAGCTGGCCGTAAACAAGCTCTTGAAGGACGCACTGAACGTCGCCTTCGACACCTCGACGGCGCTCGAGATCGTCACCTTCCAGAGCCACGATCACCACGAAGCGCTGGCCGCCCTGCGTGAGCGACGCAAGCCGCACTTCCAAGGACGCTGAGTAAGCGAAGGAGTTTTCAGTGAGAGACAACGTCGGCCTTTTCCTCGGCAAGCGAGCGATGCTCTCGCCAAGCGTCGAGGCGTTCGTGGAGCCGGACCTGGGACTGCGCCTGAACTACGCCGAGCTGGATCGGCGATGCAATCGCACCGCCGACATGCTGGCGCGGGCCGGCATCCGCCCGGCTGACCGTGTGGCGCTGCTGCTGATGAACAGCGTCGAGTTCGTCGAGAGTTTTTTCGCGATCGCCAAGCTCGGCGCCATCGTGGTGCCGCTCAACTGGCGATTGGCGCCCGACGAGCTGGCTTTCATCCTCGGCGACAGCGGCGCGCGGACGCTGATCTTCGGCGCCGAGTTCGCGGCGGTGGTGGCCGATCTGCATGGGCGCGGCAACGCCGGCACCGACGTTCGAGACTGGATCCAGGCGGGAGGCGCGGCGCTCGCGCCGTTCGCCAGGTCGTACGAAGCGCTCCACGCGGCGGCGGGCGAGACGCCGCCGGCGATCGGCGGCGGCGAGAACGACGAGCTGTACATCATGTACACCTCGGGAACGACGGGGCTGCCCAAAGGCGCGGTCCACACGCATGCCAGCGTCATCGCGGCCTGTCAGACGATCAACGCAACTGAGGATGTACGCTATCGCGACGTCTATCTGGTCGCGGTCCCGCTCTTCCATGTCGCCGCGCTGACCCCGTTTACCGCCAACGTCTACCGGGGCAGTACCAGCGTGGTGCTGCGCGCGTTCGACCCGGTCAAAGTCTGGAATCTCATCGAGCAGGAGAAGGTCACTTGCATGATCGCGGTGCCGGCGATGCTCAACGTCATGCAGCAGGCGCCGAACTGCCGCACCGTCGACTGCTCCTCGCTGCGTTGGGTGATGAGCGGAGCAGCGCCGGTGCCGGTCACGCTGATCGAGACCTACACCGCGCAGGGCATCGACATTCATCAAGTGTACGGGCTGACTGAGAGCTGTGGGCCGGCCTGTCTGACCAGCCCCGAGGATGCCGTGCGCAAGGCCGGCTCCACCGGCAAGCCTTTTTTCCACACCGACGTGCGCGTGGTCCACGTCACCGGCGACGACGTGATGCCGGGCGAGGTCGGCGAAGTGCTGATTCGTGGCCGTCACCTGATGAAGGGTTACTGGAAACGTCCGCGCGACACGGCCGAGACGATTCGCGACGGCTGGCTCTACACCGGCGACCTGGCCACGGTGGACGACGAGGGGTTCGTCTACATCCAGGACCGCAAGAAGGACATGATCATCTCGGGCGGCGAGAACATCTATCCGGCCGAGATCGAGAACGTGCTGCTTCAGCACCCCGACGTGCGCGACGCGGCGGTGATCGGGCAGCCCGATGAGAAATGGGGGGAGAGCCCGGTGGCTATAGTGGTAGCCGCGCGCGCCATCGATCCGGCCGACATCCTGAACTTCACCAGCGGCAAGCTCGCTCGTTACAAACAGCCACGCGACATCCATTTCGTCGAAGAGATTCCCCGCAATGCTTCTGGCAAGATCCTCAAGCGAGTGCTGAGAGTGCGTTTCGCCGCGCCCGCACCCGAGTAGCGGGTTTCTCGGCGGGCTTGCGAGGAAGGGCTCATGAGTGAAGGGAAACTGGCGATCCTGGTGGGCGGCGGGCCGGCACCGGGCATCAACAGCGTGATCGGAGCGGCCACCATACGTTGCCGGCTGGCCGGCGTCGACGTGCTCGGCGTTCGCGACGGCTTCGAGCACATCATGCGCGGCGATACCGAAGCTGTCGCTCCCCTGTTGATCGACGAGGTCAGCCGCATCCACTTTCGAGGCGGCTCGATTCTGGGGATATCGCGCGCCAACCCGACCAAGGACGCCGGTTTGCTGGAGGCCTGCGTTCAGGCTCTGGCGCGTCTCGGGGTCGACAAGCTGATGACCATCGGCGGCGACGACACCGCCTTTTCGGCGCTCAGACTCGAGAGCGTCGCGTCGGGGCGCCTGCGCGTCGCCCACGTTCCCAAGACCATCGACAATGACCTCGACCTGCCGCCCAACATCGACACCTTCGGTTTCCAGACCGCGCGTGCGGTCGGCGCCGATCTGGTCAAGAACCTGATGGTGGACGCGTTCACGACCCATCGCTGGTATTTCGTGATCACGATGGGGCGCAAGGCCGGGCACCTGGCGCTCGGCATCGGCAAGGCAGCCGGAGCGACGCTGACGCTGATCCCCGAAGAATTCGGTGACGGCCGCTTCTCGCTCGGCGCGTTGGTCGACATTCTTGCCGGCGCGATCATCAAGCGGCTCGCCGACGGTCGCGAAGACGGAGTGGCCGTCATTGCCGAGGGCGTCGTGCTCGGGCTCGAGTCCCAGGATCTGGCCGGCATCGAGAACGTCGAACGCGACGAGCACGGCAACGTGCGCATCGCCGAGATCGACCTCGGCGATCTCTTGAAGCGCCGCGTACGTGCACGGCTGGCCGCACTCGGCGTCAAGAGCACGGTGGTCGCCAAAGACATCGGCTACGAACTGCGGTGCGCCGATCCGGTGCCCTACGACATGGAGTACACGCGCGATCTGGGTTACTGCGCCGCGCAGTTCCTGCTCGACGGCGGCAACGCGGCGATGATCTCGCTGCAGGGTGGGCACTTCGTCCCGGTCCCGTTCGCGACAATGCTCGATGCGAGCAGCGGGAGGGCGCGCGTACGTTTGGTTGACGTGGCCTCGACCCGTTACAAGATCGCGCGCCGCTACATGATTCGTCTGAGGAAGGCGGACTTCGAAGACGCGGCCGCGCTTAGCGCGCTGGCCAAGGTCGCCAAGCTGGAAGCCGGCGAGTTTGGCCGGCAGTTCGAATACGTGACCGAAGACGAGCCGGGGCCGCTGCTGTTCGTGGGCGGGTGAGCGTCCCTCCCGACGCAAGAGAGCCGGACCCCCTGGGGGGCCCGGCTCTTTCGCTTCAGTTTCTCATCGAGGATCCGTCCGGGACGGATCCGGCCGGAAACCTACCAGCGGCTGCCGCCGCCGCCGCCGCGCCCGCCGCGGTCGTCACGGCGACCGCCGCCGCCGCCGCCGCCACGCGAGCGGTTGTCCTCGCGGGGCTTGGCCTCGTTGACCTTCAGGCTGCGGCCTTCGAGCTCGGATCCGTCCAGAGCTGCGATCGCCTTGTCCGCGTCCGCGTCCGCCATTTCCACAAACCCGAAGCCGCGAGACTGGCCGGTGTCGCGGTCGGTGACGATCGCGACCGAGATCACTTCGCCTTGCTGTCCGAAGTGCTGGCGGAGCGAGTCCTCAGTAGCCCTGAAGGGCAGGTTTCCTACGTAAATTTTCTTGGCCATGGTTCTCCTAAGCGAGCGCGCAACTCTTTATTGGCGTCGACTTTGTTGTTGAATTCCCGGCAAACCGGGACACAGATTCTGGCGAGCTTCTGTGGGAGCGGGGGCTGGGGCTAGACACGCAAGGAAGGGAGTTGATCGCTTCGAAGGGGAAACCAGCTACAGCCGCGATACCGGATGGCATCGCGCCTGGGGACCTTTCATCACACCTGTCAAGGAATAGCCAGCCCAAGAAGTAGCCGGTCGCGGTGCGGCTGTGCCGCCCGGACCTCGCGGCGCCCGGGGAGCGGTGCCGGCGCTGGCAAGTTGTCGAAAGCCGCGACTTGACCCCAGCCGTGACCCCAGCCGGGGCGGGGGCGCAGGGGTGGCCGGTGCCCAGCCGCCGCCCAGGGCCTTGTACAGTGCGATCAGGTCGGTGGTCACGGCGGCCGAACTGATCGCCAGCGATTCCTGGAATACGAGCGCGGCTCGCTCGGTTTCGAGCACCCGCTGGAAATCGACCAGACCGTGCTGGTACTGGGTGCGGGCCAGATCGTCGGCCAGTCGGGCGGCAGCTACCGCCTCGCCGAGACTGTCGCGGCGGACCTGCTCGCGCACGTAGGCGACCAGCGCGTTCTCTGCCTCTTCATAGGCGGTCAGCACCGCGCCTTCATAGGTGGCCAGAGCCTGTTCCTGAAGCGCCGACTGGGCCTCGATGCGGTGGCGGATGCGACCGGCGTCGAAGACGTTCCAGGTCAGACTCGGGCCGATCGCAAAGACGCGGCTCGCGGAAGATCCCAGTGAGGCCAGATCCAGCGACGACAAGCCGATCGACCCGGACAGCGTCAGCTTCGGATACAGGTCGGCGGTGGCTACGCCGACCGCGGCGGTGGCCGCGACGAGTTGCTGCTCGGCGCGCGCTACATCGGGGCGACGGCGCAGCAGCTCGGCCGGCATTCCCACTGCCACCGAGGCAGGAGCCGATGGTACCGGCGCGGGAGCGGCCAGTTCGGCGTCGAGCGAGCCGGCGCCAACGCCGAGCAGCACGGCCAGACGGTTTCTTGCCGAAGCCAGGCTGGTCTGCAGCACCGGGATGCGCGCCCGCGTGTCGGCAAGATTGTATTCGGCCTGCGCCACCTCGAGCTCATCGCCGAGTCCGCCGTCGCGACGCAGGCGCACCAGTTCGAGGGTGTCGGTCTGGCTGCGCGCGCTCGACTCGGCGATCGCGATGCGCGCCTGCAGCGAGCGCACTTCGACGTAGTTGCGCGCGACTTCGGCCAGGACGCTCACCATCACGTTGCCGAAATCGGCGCGCGAGGCTTCGAGTTCGGCCTGGCGCTGCTCGATGGTTCGGCGCAACCCGCCGAACAGGTCGATCTCCCAACTGGCGTCGAAGCCGGTTGCGAAGTAGTCCGACTCCAGCACCGACGCCGCCGCCGATGAGCCGCCGCCGCCGCTGCGCCGTCGCGTGTAGGATGCGTTGGCATCGAGACTCGGCAGCGGCGCGCCGCCGGCTTCTGCGCGGCGCGCTCTGGCTTCCCGGATGCGCGCGACCGCACCTTTCATATCGGTGTTGCCGCCGATCGCGCGGCGGACGAGATCATCGAGAAGAGAGTCGCCGAGCAGGGCCCACCACTGCGCAAGGTCGGGACTCGACGCGGTGAGTCCGCGCGCGAGTTCGGCGCTCCACTGCTGTGGGGCGGTGTTTGCGGGCGGCTGTGCGTCGGGGCCGACGGCGCAACCTCCAAGGCCGAGCAAGCCGGCGCACGCGATGGCGACTGCTGCCGCGCAACTACCAGACCAGGCGCCTCGCTCACTCATGGCGCAGCGCCTCTATGGGGTCGAGTCTTGCCGCGCGCCGAGCCGGAACGTATCCGAAGATCACGCCGATGGCTCCGGAGAACGCGAACGCGAGCGCGATGATGCCGGGATCGAACAGGAACGGAATGTTCATGGTGCGCGTGATCGCCGCCGTTGCGGCCAGCGCTACCGCCACTCCGACCAGACCGCCGAGCGAGGAGAGCACCACGGCCTCGACCAGGAACTGCCGTAGCACTTCGCTCTCGAGCGCTCCGATGGCCAGGCGGGTGCCGATCTCGCGGGTCCGTTCGGTGACCGACACCAGCATGATGTTCATGATCCCGATCCCGCCCACCAGCAGGCTCACGGCGGCAACCGCACCGAGCAGCATCGTCAGCACTCGCGTGGTGCCGGTTAGCGTCGCGGCGATTTCCTTCATGTCCAGCACGGTGAAGTCGTCGTCGTTGCCCGCCGCAATGTGACGGCGCTCGCGCAGCAGTGTCTGGATGTCGGCGCGCGCCTTTTCGGTGTCGCTTTGCGCGGCGGCAGAGACCATGACCGCACCTACGTCCTGGTTGCCGGCGATACGGCGGTGGAAGGTGCGCAGCGGCATCAGCAACGTGTCGTCCTGATCGTTGCCCATGCTGCTCTGACCCTTGGCCGCCAGCACGCCGATCACCTGACACGAGATCTTTCCAACCCGGATCCGCTGCCCGAGCGGATCCATGCGCCCGAACAGCGTCCCGCGCACTGTCTCGCCGAGGAGACAGACCGCCTTGCCGGCGCGCAGTTCGGCCTCGGCGAAGTTACGTCCGGTGCCAAGGCCCCATGCACGCGTGGTCAGGTACAGGTCGGTGGTGCCGACGACGCTGGTCGCGCGGTTCTGGTTGCCGTAGACCACCGTGGCCTGGCGCGACGCGGTCGGGGCTACCGCCCTGATCGACGCAACCTGATCGGCGATGGCGGCAACGTCGCGCAGATCAAAGGCTCTGGGGGCCGCCGAGGATCCGCCAGGGCCACGGTGCTGGCCGGCGATCACGACCAGCAGATTGCTGCCGAGACTCGAGATGTCGGCGGTGATCCTGGCGGTGGCGCCTCTGCCCACAGTCACCATGATGATCACCGCCGCCACTCCGATCACGACGCCGAGCACGGTCAGGAACGAACGCAGCACACGCCGCCGGATCTCGCGGATGGCCAGTGCCAGCGTGTCCCACCACATGTCAGGCGTTCTCCGCTTGGCGCACGTCGGAAGCCACCAGTCCGTCGGCGAACTGAACGACGCGCCCGGCGTAGGCGGCCATGTCGGCTTCGTGGGTGACCATGACGATGGTAACGCCGGAGCGCCGATTGAAACCGCGCAGCAGCTCCATCACCTCGTGACTGCGAATCGAGTCGAGGTTGCCGGTGGGTTCATCGGCGAGCAGCACGGCCGGCGCGGTGACGATCGCGCGCGCGATCGCGACGCGCTGCTGCTGGCCGCCCGAGAGCTCGCCCGGCCGGTGCTGCTCCCATCCCGACAAGCCTACGTCGGCAAGCGCGCCGAGTGCGAGCTCACGGCGCTCGCGCAGCGGGGTGCCGCGGTACATCAACGGCAGCTCGACGTTCTCCAGCGCGGTGGTGCGTGGCAGCAGGTTGTAGCCCTGGAACACGAAGCCGAAGCGGTGACGTCGCAGCAGCGCGCGCTGGCGCCGGGTCAGCGACGGAACTTCTATTTCCTGGAAGCGGTAGCTGCCACCGCTCGGCGTGTCGAGGCAGCCGAGGATGTTCATGCAGGTGGACTTGCCAGAGCCGCTCGGCCCCATCACCGCGACGAACTCGCCGCTGTGGATCGCGAGGTCGATGCCTCGCAGCGCGTGCATCGCCGCTTGCCCGGCGCCGTACACCTTGGTGATGGCGCGCATCCGGATCAGCGCCTGCGCGCCTGCCCCGCCCGTTCGCGCGTCGCTCACGAGGACTTGGTGGTCGCGTCGACGACCACTTGGGTGCCCGGCCTCAGGTCACCGGAAAGGACCTGCGTGCGACTGCCATCGCTGGCGCCGATCGTGACGGACACTTCTCGCGGCCTGCCGTCCTCGAGAACGTAGACGCTGCGCTTGGAGCCTTTGCCGGCGCCATCGGCCGGTGGCCGCTTGGAGGCCGACAGACGGCGGCTAAACGGCATCAGTTTCTGCAGCAGGCTGCGGTCATCCTTCTCGTCCTGGGCGCGAGGAGGAATGAAGCGCAGCGCGGCGTTGGGAATCAGCACGGCGTCGTCGACGGTACTGATGACGATGTCGGCGGTCGCGGTCATTCCCGGTCGCAGCGCAAGATCCGGGTTGGCTACCACCAGCACGGCTTTGTAGGTCACCACGTTGTCGACCGTCTCGGAGGCGTAACGAAGCTGGGTGATTTTGGCCGGGAACCTGCGATCGGAGTAGGCGTCGACAGTGAAGGTCGCGCTCATGCCGTCGCGTACCTGGCCGACATCGGCTTCATCGACGTCGACCTCGAGCTCCATCTGCGCCAGATCCTCGGCCAGCGTGAACAGCACCGGGGTTTGAAGTGACGCGGCCAGGGTCTGGCCGGGTTCCACCTTGCGACTCAGTACGATGCCGTCGATCGGTGCGCGGATCTCGGCTTTGGCCAGGTTGGTCTGGTCGACGTCGAGCTTGGCTGCGGCCAGCTCGATCTGCGCGGCGGCGTTGTCGACGCTGGCACGGGCGCGCTCGAGCGTCGCCGCGGCGACGTCCATGTCGTGCTGCGAGGGGAGACGACCGCCGCTTGCCTTGCGCACCGCGGCCAGGCGTTCGAGCTCCGCGGTGGCCTCGGCCACCGTCGCTTCCTTCTCGCGACGCAGCGATTTGTTGACGTCGAGCTGGGCCTGCGACTGGACGACCGCGGCGCTCAGCTTGGAGACGTCGAGCTTGGCCAGCACCTGCCCCTTGCGGACTCGGTCGTTGAAGTCGACGCTGACGGTGTCGACGATGCCTGACAGCTCGCTGCCGACCTCGACCTTGTTGGTCGGTTGCAGGGTCCCGGTGGCACTGACCGTGACCACCAGGTTTCCCTTCTCCACCGGCTCGGTCTGGTAGAGCGCCGGCTCCTCACCGCCGCCGCCCGAGCGCATCCATATGACTCCGAGCAGCCCGAGGCCGCCGAGGGCGGCCAGCCTCAGGCGCCTGCGGCGCAGCCGCACCGGGTCGACCTCGCGGGCGAGCAGGTCATGCAGGTCCTCGTTCGGACGCTCAGTGGGGGCTCGAGAGGGGCGGGGGGATTGGGGTTGCTTGGTCGGTTCCACTACCTTTCGATCCGATCGTCGCTGTCCGGCGCCGCGCGCCGGCCCACCAGAGTTCGCGGCGGCCGCAGCGCCGTCACACGCAGCGGGCACGCCCAACCCTCCCGAGGGCGTCCGCGCTGCGCCTGTCAGTTAACAGCAGGCGCTCGAACTCTCCAGTGCGCGACAGGTGGCGCGGCCGCGCTTTCGAACTCGCGGCTGCGCTCGCGGGCAAACTTGACACCGACGTCATGTTTTTGCTACGAGCGGCGGCGGCCGAGCCGCGCCGACCTCGACAGCTTCACGGTCTTCAAGCCTGGTTTTTCAAAGGGGACTCCATGGGACTCACCGACATCGAAGTGGAACTCTCGGAAGAAGATCGCTCGGTACGCGACCTGGTTCACAAGTTCGCGGCCGAGGTCATGCGGCCGGCCGGCAAGATCCTGGATCGGATGGCCGATCCGGCCGATGTGATCGCGCGCGATTCGGTGCTGTGGAACGTCTTCGAGAAGTTTCGTGGTCTGGGGCTCGACGCGCTGGCTGACGATCCGTCGTTGATCGGCACGCCGCGGCTGGGTCGCATTCAGGCGATGGTGTCGGAAGAGCTGGGGTGGGGAGATTCCGGGCTGGCCATCAGTCTGGGGGTGTGCGGCTTTCCCGCGTTCTTCGCGCGTCTGCTGGGACGCCAGGAACTGATCGACCGCTTCGCTGCGCCCGGCAACCGCGAGATCGGCTGCTGGGCGATCACCGAACCCAACCACGGCAGCGACGTGCTTGCGTTCAACCAGCCCTTCTTCGAGTCGCCGCAGATACGCGCCGATTGCATCGCGACCAAGGACGGCGACAGCTACGTGATCCGCGGCCAGAAGGCGGCGTGGGTTTCCAACGGAACGATCGCGACCGTGGCCACCTTGTTCTGCACGCTCGATCCGGCCCACGGAATGCGCGACGGCGGAGTGGCGCTGGTGCCGCTCGATCTGCCCGGCGTGTCGCGCGGCGCTCCTCTGGACAAGCTCGGACAGCGCGCGCTCAACCAGGGCGAGATCTTCTTCGACGACGTGCGCATCCCTGCCGATTACATGGTGGTAGGCAGCGACTCCTATCAGATGGTGGCCGAGATGGTGCTGACGATGGCCAACGCGTCGATGGGCGTGACCTTCGTGGGAGTGGCCCGCGCGGCGCTCGAACACGCGCTGGCCTATGCGACCGAGCGCGTTCAGGGCGGCGTGCCGATCTCGCAGCACCAGGCGGTCAAGATGAAACTGTTCCACATGTTCCGCCAGACCGAGGCCGCGCGCGCGCTGGCGAGGCGCGTGTTCATCTACAACTCTTCGCAGCAGCCGGCGCTGCTCGAGTACTCGATCGCCTCGAAGACCTTCTGCACCCAGACCGCCTTCGATGTCGCCCACACCGCGGTGACGATCTTCGGCGGCAACGGGCTCAGCCGCGAGTATCCGGTGGAGAAGCTGCTGCGCGACGCGCGCGCGTCGTTGATTGAAGACGGCTGCAACGACATTCTGGGGCTGGTCGCTGCCGACAAGCTCTGCTGACGACGACCGCGACCGCTCGCTTCGGCGAGAATTGCGCACAGGAGAGAGAATGGAACTGAGAGAAGCAATTGGCAGCAGGCGGTCGATCCGCTTTCTGGCGCCTTACAGGCCGGTAGAGCCCGAGAAGATCCAGCGCATGCTCGAAGCGGCGCGGCTGGCGTCGCACTGGGGCAATGTGCAGAGCCTGCGCGCGCTGGTGGTGTTCCGCGACAGCGCGCCGCAACAAACCCTCGACGCGTTGCAGGCGCCGATCGCAGGCTTCCAGATCCGTCTGGCCCCGGTCGTGATCGTCTGGTACGTCGAGACCGCGGCGGTCGACGAGCAGTCCGACCGCTTGCGCGAACTGCTCGGCGCTGGCGCGCTTGGCTTTGGCGAGGGCAAGAGGGACGCGCTCGAAAACCAGCTCATCCCGATCTTCGACAGTCTGCGCGAGGGCCTCAAGCAGCCCGGTCTGAACGAGATCGACTGCGGGCAGGGGATCGCACAGGCGACGTTGATGGCTGTGGAGCAGGGCCTCGGTTGCTGCTGCCTGGGGACACCGCACGGCGAGCCTATTCGCAAAGGCCTCGGACTTCCCGACACCTGCCGGATCCTGCTGCTGCAGACGGTGGGCTATCCGGCCGAGCGCCCGGAAGCCGGCGGTCAGCGGCCGCGCCAGCCGTTCGAGCGGATCTTCCAGATGAACACCTACGCGACGCCTTTCCCGCGTTCGCCGCAGGTGGTAGCCGAGTTGCAGAGCGAGAAGATGCTACAGGCGCCGGCGCCGCTGCCTTGGCGCGAGGCCGAACTCGACTATCTGAAGAAGGCGCTCGGCCTCAAGGGTCACGGACTCATCTGAGAACGGACCGGCGCTGAGGCTCGAGACACGACGGCGCGCGTGAGGACGCGTGCCAGGCAATGACATCGCGCGGATCCAAGGACTGCGCTGCGGGAGATCGAAGCTATGAAACAGAACGCAATCGTCGCCGGCGTCGGCATGACCCATTTCGGCAAACACCTGGACATCGGTCTCAAAGCGATCGGCGCCGAAGCCGTCCAGGCCGCCGTCAAGGATGCCGGGATCTCGTTGGACGATATTCAGGCTGCCTACGTCGGCAACGCCGCGGCGGGGCTCGTGACCGGGCAGGAGTGCATCCGCGGCCAGGTGATCCTGCGCTCGATCGGTCTCGGTCGCGTTCCGGTGGTCAACGTCGAGAACGCCTGTGCCAGCGGATCGACGGCCTTCCATCAGGCCGCGGCGATGGTCACGGCCGGAGCCTACGACGTAGTGCTCGCACTCGGCGCCGAGAAGCTCTACAGCGAAGACCGCAAGAAGAGCTTCAGCGCGTTCTCGGGCGCAGTCGATGTCGAACTGATGCAGGCCATCATGGAGAGCTTGCAGCAGAGCGCCGCAAAAGGTGGAGCCAGTGCCGGCGCGTCGGGCGCCGGCGAGAAGCGCTCGATGTTCATGGACATTTACGCGATGGCGGCGCGCTCGCACATGGAGCGATACGGCACCACCGCCGAGCAGTTCGCGATGGTCTCGGCCAAGAACTCGCTGCACGGCAGCATGAACCCGCGCGCGCAGTTCCGCGAAGAACTGACCGTCGAGCAGGTACTGGCCTCACCGGTGATCGCCGAGCCGCTCACGCGTCCGATGTGTTCGCCGATCGGCGACGGCGCGGCCGCGGTCATTCTGGTCAGCGAGCGCAAGGCGCGCGAGCTGGGGATCAGCAAGCCGGTGCGCGTGGTTTCCACGATCCTGCGCTCGGGCTGGGACCACGGGATGGACGAGGATGGCTGCGGCGATGTGTGCTCGCGCGAAGCCTACGAGGACGCCGGGGTCGGCGCCGCCGACATCAACGTGATCGAACTGCACGACGCTTCAGCGCCGGGCGAGATCTTCGCGTACGAGTATCTCGGGCTGTGTCCCAAGGGCGAAGGCGGCAGACTGGTCGAGTCGGGGGCAACGCGTCTTGGCGGGCGCCAGCCGGTCAATACTTCGGGCGGCCTGCTGCGCAAGGGACATCCGGTCGGCGCCACCGGCGCCGCGCAGATCGTCGAACTGACCGAGCAGCTTCAGGGGCGCTCGGGTGCGCGGCAGGTAGCCGGTGCGCGTATCGGTCTGGCCCAGAACGGCGGCGGCAACATAGGTACCGACGTCGCGGCGATGTGCGTTTCGGTCCTGCGGATCTGAGGCGAGGGCAGGAGTAGGCGGATGCGCGAACCGAGCCTCTTCATCCTGGCCGACATCGTACGCGAGAAGGCCAAAGCCCAGCCGGATCACGAGGTGCTGACCTTCGAGCACCTCAGTCTCGATGACGAGGCGACGCCGGACGAGGTGCGTACCTACGCTCAGTTGTCGCAAGGCGCCGATCGCATCGCGGCCGCATTGGTCGCCTACGGCATGCAACGCGGCGATCGGTTCGGGCTGATGATGCGCAACCATCCCGAGTACGTCGAGACGATGGTGGCGGCATCGATCACCGGCACGGTGATGGTCCCTCTCGACCCGCGTACCCGCGGCGACAAACTGGCGTTCATGCTGAGCAACGCCGGCTGCCGCGGCATGGTGTGCGCCGACTACTGCCTGGGCGAAGTCGTCGCGATCCGCGAGCGGTGCCCGGATCTTCGCTGGGTACTGGCGCTGGAAACCGGTGAGGGAGTGGCGGCCACGACGGTGTCGGCCACTCGCGGCGCCGACTCGATGCGCGGGGTACTGGCAAGGCCGGCTGCGCCGATGGAAGTGAGGCTCGAGGCGAGCACCGACCCGCTGCAGATCATCTACACCTCGGGCACCACCGGCGATCCCAAAGGCGTGGTCTTTTCCAACGATCGTTTCGGCTCGATGGCGATGCTCGGCATGATCGCGGGTTACACCAGTGAGGAGAGACCGTACACCGGCTTGTCGCTCACCCACGGCAACGCGCAGGCGGTCACGTTGGCGCCGACGCTGGTGATGGGACTGCACGCGGTGTTCAGCCGCAAGTTCACCAAGTCGCGTCTGTGGGACGTGTGCCGCCGCCACGGCTGCACGGTGTTCTCGCTGCTCGGCGGCATGGCCACCGCCATCTACAGCGAGCCGGGAAGGCCCGACGACGGCGACAACCCGGTGCGTTTCGTCACCAGCGCCGGCATGCCGGCCGGCATCTGGGAGCCGTTCGAGAAGCGCTTCAACGTCAAGATCATGGAGTGGTACGCGGCCGTGGAAGGGGGCCTTGCATTCAACCCGATCGGCAAGGGGCCGATCGGATCGTTCGGCAAGCCGGCCCCCGGCATGGAGATGAAGATCCTCGACGAGAACGACAACGAGTGTCCGCCCGGAGTAATGGGCGAGATCTGCTCGCGCCCGGCCGGCGCCAAGGCCAGCGTCGACTACTACGGCAACGAGAAGGCTTCCAAGGACAAGACCCGCGGCGGCTGGCTGCGCAGCGGCGACATCGGCCACACCGACGACGAAGGCTGGTTCTACTTCGACTTCCGCAGCGGCGGGGGCATCCGTCACAACGGCGATTTCGTCCATTCCGGCTTCGTGGAGCGGGCCATCGCCGAGCACCCCTCGGTCAGTGATGTCTTCGTCTACGGTGTCGCTGCCGCTTCGGGAGCGCCGGGAGAGAAGGACGTGGTCGCGGCGGTGGTGCCGGCCAACCGCGCGAGTTTCGACCCGGCGGCGCTGTTCGCGGCGTGCCGCAAGTCGCTCGAATCCAACTTTGTTCCCTCCTATCTTCAGGTGGTGGACGAGATTCCGAAGACGGCTTCCGAGAAGCCCCAGGAGCGGTTCCTGCTCGACGCGTTCGATCCCGGGGCGCCGAACGTCTTTACGGAGCGGACTTCGGCTTGAGTCGCAGCGGCGCCAGCGCACGCGTAGCGCCCGCCGACGGTGGCGGGCACGCCGGACTCGGCAAGCGCCAGCGCAACGTGATCCGCAACCGCCAGTCCATCTTGTCGGCGGCTCGCGAGGTATTCAGCGAACTCGGCTACGGTGCCGCGACCATCCGTGACATAGTGCGGCGCACCGATCTGGCGGCCGGGACGTTCTACAACTACTTTCCAGACAAAGAGTCGGTACTGCGTGAAATCCTGGAAGATTTTACCGGACGAGTGCGGCAGCGGGCGCACGAGGCACGGATGGAGGCGCGCACGCTCGAAGAGCTGATGCGCTCGTCGTTCCTGACCTGCTTTCGCCTCTACGCCGAGGAGAAGACGCTGGTTGCGATGATGGCGCGCAACGCCGGCGAGGTTCCGTTGATGACCTCCGGGACGATCCTGCAGCCGGCCATCGCCGAGTTGATCGCCGACCTCCGTGCCAAAGAGCGCGAGGGCGTCGTTCCCCGTCTCGACATCGAACGCACCGCCCGCGTGGCGGTGGCGCTGGCGAGCGAACTTGGCCTTCACATGCTGTCGCGCAAGCCGCTGGACATCGAAGGGACCACCGAGTTCGCCGCCCGCTTCATGCTTGGCGGCATTATCGGAGTGGCTGGCGCGCCGCTGGCCAAAGGGGCTTAGGCGTCCCGGCGACGCGCCGCGGCAAAGCCGGCCGCTGTGCACAGCCAAAAAAATTTCAAAACTCCCCCCTCGATCTATAGCGCAGGGTTTCAACAAGATGGTAAGTATCTGGCGCGGCGCAGGGCTACGTTCGCGTGAATGGGTGGGATTCTGGTCATCTGTAGGCCCTCGACTGCCTCTCAGCACATCCAAAGGAGGAGTTACGAATGACCATCCGATTCGCTAGGAAGAGCATCGCTCTTTTTTCGTCCCTTGCCGTCCTTGGCATGGCCTCGCAGGCCATGGCGAGCACGCTGAATCAGAACGTGTCGTGGACCATCGACCGCGCCGGCACTACGACCAAGTATCGCGTCGCGGCCTACGGCGACTCGATCTACGCCGGCTACAACGGTTCGACTCTCAGCGCCGCCAAGTACCAGGCGACCACCATCGACTCCGAGTACCTCGCGGCCAAGTGGAACGCGGACATCGAGAACATCCGTCGCTGCAAGTCGGGCGCGGTGGCGTCGGACATCTACAACAACAAGATCGTAGCCGAGCGGTCGTACATGCAGGCGACCAGCACCCGCGTGGTCACCTTCGAGATGTGCGGCAACGACGGCTTGCAGGCTCGCAGCAACCTCAAAGGCCAGAGCGGCACCTGTAACTTCGGGGTGCTCGACACGGCACTCAACAACTGCACGACGTATCAGAGCGCCGCGATGGCCTACATCAACGCGAACGCGTCGGCCAACGTGAAGCTCAAGGTGATCGCCAACCTGTACTACCCCGGCTACAACGCAGACAACGTGCTGAGCACCTGCACGGTGGGCGGCGTGAAGGTGAACCTGCGCGACAAGTTCCTCCCCTACATCGCCAAGATGAACTGGAGGGCCTGCAACTTCGCCAACACCTACGGCTTCAAGTGCGTCGACAACTTCGCCGAGTACATGGGCGCCGACTACGACAGCAACGGCGACGGCCTGGTCGATTCGGAAGCGCTCAAGTACGTGCAGGGAGAGTCGGAAGCGGCCTACGTCACGCGCATCACGGTGACGCTGAAGTCGACGATCCGCGACGCGAACACTCACTTCGCGACGTCCTCCACCAGCTACGACTACATCCAGTCGGACGACACCCACCCCACCTACACGGGCGGGACCGTGACCGCCGGTCTGTTCGGCGGCACCACGGGCAGCGGCGCGGCTCGCTACACGTCGTTCACCGGCGGCAAGAACCCGATCTGGAACCAGCTCGGACACGAGCGCATGGGATGGGCGCTGTCGACCTGGAACCCGACCGCTCCGTAAGGCTGCTTCGCTATCACGGGCCTCGGCCCGACATGCAAGGCCGCGTCCGGCAACTCGCCGGGCGCGGCCTTGCTCGTTGTGCGCATGGTATGGCGCGAAGCGCCGTGACCGGCGCTTTGCGCCGCGCAGCCGGGCGCTCGCTTGCGGTACGCGCGCACGAGCACTAACGTCCCACTAACGTCCAATGATGAGCGATCGCGCCAGGCGCAGCGCATCGTCCTCGGCCGACGACGACGGGGTGCGCATCGTTGCCCGCGACGGCGGCGGCCGGCGCGCAATGGTTCTGTATCAGGCGATGGCGCTGTTTCTGGTGGCCTGCTCGGCGGGCTATGTGATGACACCGCGTCGCAGCACTCCGACCCCTTCTCCCGCAGCGGCGCGGCCGCCGCTGTCGCCGGCCGGCAAGGCTATCGCCGAGGCGCTCCCCGCGGCGGACAACGCCGATGACGCGGCGGCCAAGACGCAGGCCGCGCAGATAACCACCGTGTCCGGTCGTGCGATGACGCCGCGACGCGCGGCGCCGCCTCGCGCCAAGGATCCCGAGCCGCAGGGAGATACGACGCCGGACCTGTCGGATTTCGTCCCGCCGGGCCAGGCACCGACCGCCGGCGAAGTGATCGAAGAACTGCACAAGCGCGGCATCTACGAGGGTATCGGCGCGTTTCCGCCGCCGGGCACCAGCCCGCCGATGGCCGGCCTGGCGGTTCCCGAGGACTTCGAGCTTCCCGAAGGCTATGTCCGCCACTTCCAGTCCACCGACGACGGCCAGCTCATAGATCCGATCCTGATGTTCCATCCTGACTACGAGTTCTACGACGCGAACGGACAGCGCATACCGATTCCGGAGAACCGCGTGGTTCCTCCTGAGCTGGCGCCCCCGGGGCTCCCGATCCGAGAAATCGAGATTCCGCGTGACCTAAACTCGGGAGACCTGTTGCGCTGAACCGTCTCGGGCCTCTCCGCCCCGGTGTGCGCTGGCTCGCCGGCATCGTCGCCGCCTCGGCGATCCTCGGCCTGTGCTCGCGAATAGAAGGCTACTCGTACCTGCTCGATTTCTTCGGTCTGGTGCCGTGGCTGCTGGTCCTCGATACGACGACCACCGCGGGCGCAGCCGCTCTGTGCGGCCTCGTGATGTGCGCCGCGTTCGTTGTCACGATCTTCGCGTGGTTCGGTTTTGCCATCGCGGTCTACTCTGCCGGTGACGCAGCGGCGGGGCTGGTCGTGCTGCTGGCATCGGCTCCGCTGCTGCAGCCCCAGTTCATCGCGTTCGCGCTGGTCCGCCACCTCGCCGGTCGCCACTACGGTCCGGCGCTTCGCGCGCTGGCGGGAGCGTCGGCTTGGGTGGCGACCGAGTGGGTCTTTCCCAAGCTTCTGGCCGACAACCTCGCCCACGGATTGTACCCGTCGCCGGTACTGCGCCAGGTGGCCGATCTTGGCGGCACCGCCGGCATCACGTTCGCGCTGGTCGTCATCAACGAGTGCCTGGCGATGGCGATCGCACGCCGCGGCCGCGGCCTGCGCGCGTTGGCGGCGCCGCTGGCGACCGCGGCGGCCATCGTCGCGTTGATGACCGGCTACGGAGTGTCACGCTTGTCCGCTCTGGCCTCGGCGTCCGGCAGCGAGAAGCCACTGCGCGTAGGTCTCATACAGTCCGACATCGCCTCCTACGAGCGCCTGCGCCGCGAGATGGGAACCTACGACGTGGTCCGCTACGTGCTCGACACCCACTACGCGATGTCGCGCGAGGCCATCGACGTGAATCACGTCGATGCGTTGCTGTGGTCGGAGACCGTGTACCCGACCACCTTCGGCCGCCCCAAGAGCGATGCCGGCGGCGACCTGGATCGCGAGATCGAAGACTTCGTCTCGCGCGCTGGCGTTCCGCTGGTGTTCGGCACCTACGACCGCGACGACGACGGGGAGTACAACGCGGCGGTGTTTCTCGAGCCTGCCTCGGCCGGTGAGCCGTCGCGCTTCGACATCTACCGCAAGACCGATCTGTTCCTGCTGACCGAGTACGTGCCGTGGTGGCTGGAGGGGCCCGCGCTGCGAGCGGCGTTGCCGTGGGCGGGGACCTGGAAGCCCGGCAACGGCGCAAGAGTGCTGCCGCTGCGTCTGGCCGATGGGAGAGAGATTCCGGTACTGCCGATGATCTGTCTGGACGACGTCGACGCGGGTCTTGCGATCACCGGCGCGCGGCTCGGTGCCCGCGTCATCCTGGTGATGTCGAACGATTCGTGGTTCACGGAGCACCCGGCCGGCGCCAACCTGCATCTGGTGGTATCGGCGTTCCGCAGCATCGAGACCCGTCTGCCGCAGATGCGCGTGACCGCCAACGGCATCAGCGCCGTCATCGACCGCAGCGGTGAGATCGTTGCCGGCGCGGCGATGGGCGATCGCGCGGTCGTGATCGGCGAAGCGTCAACGAACGCGCCGCCTGCGACGCTGATGGTGGCCTGGGGCGACTGGGTAGGCCCGGCCTGTCTGGTGGTGCTGGTGGTGATGCTTGGCGTCCCCGCCGCAGCAAGGCGCGCAGGGCTCCGATCTCTCGGCTGTGACCCGTGACCCGCGATGCGTGTGCTAACGCGGCGGGAAGAGATCCTCGGCGCATAGGCGCAGATCCAGCGGAGTCGGGGGTAGACCTTCGTCAGCGGTGGCGATGCCGCTCTCGCGGTATCGATACGCCCTCGCATCCGGCGCACGGAACCACTCCACCCGCTGATCGCGCAAGTTGACGAGCCAGTAGTCGGGAATCTCAGCCGCCGCATAGATCCTCGACTTGGTCAGGCGATCCTGTCCGACCGAACTGTCGGCTGCCTCGACGACGAGCAAACAGCGGTCGGGGTGCCCGCTCTGATAACCGTCGGAGCGAAACGGGACCACGGCGACATCGGGCTCCGGTACCGAGGCCGCGGCGGCGAGCAACGGAAGCTGCGAGCGAACGATCGCGTGATCACCAACCAGCGCCGCAAGTCTCCCGCGGATCCACCAGACCGTGGCCGCATGCAATGGCTGCTGTGGAGACATCGACACGATGAGGCCGTCCAATAACTCGACCCTCTCGTCGGGAGCCAGCGCTCCCGCCTCTACCAGCGCGAAGTACTCCGTTGCGGCACAGCGGACTTGTTGCTGGTCGCTCTCGTGCATGCCGCAGGCAGCGTAACAGCATCGGCTGCAGGACAGAACGCCGCGCGATAACGCAGGTGGTACAGTAGCGGCCACGCCTCTGCATCGGGGGCTGCGATAGCGTGCCGGACCGTGACGGTGCGTGCACACGGTCACTTCGGCGCGCCGGCGCACGCGGCCGAGCCAGGCCGCGTGAGGAACAGGCGATCTGTGACCTTCGTCACCGATGGGTGGGAATTCTGGATATCGGGCGTGGCCGCGGCCTTGCATAAGGGGCGTCCGCCGGAGTAGACCCCTGCTATCGTAAGGAACTGTCCTTCGCTCAACCGGGCACTGCGCCGGGGCGGTCTCGGGGATTCGTAGGGCCGAGGCGTACCAGTGCGGCAACCGACGGGGAGGGTCCACAAGCGAGAGATTGCGTCCGGGCTGCTGCTGCTGGCGGCCATGCTGTTGTCGGCGCGTCAGGCCTGCGCGGACGCCGCCGCGACGAGCGATACGCCTGCCTCCGACGAGTCGCTGCGCGAGCTGGTCAGCCTGCTGGAGGACCAGACCGAAATCGCGACCAGAACCAAGCTCAACGTGGACTACGTTCCCGGATCGGTGAGTGTCGTCAGCGGCGACGAATTGCTCACGCGCGGTGCGCGCACCGTTTTCGAGGCCCTGCCACTGGTGCCCGGCGTGCAGACATCGATCCTGCCGACGGGAATCCAGCAGGTGATCATCCGTGGCCTCGGCAAGGTGTTCCGTTCCGGCAAGGTCAAATTGATGCTGAACGGAGTTGCCGTCAACAGCACGTTCACCGGCGAGGGCAACATGCTCTTCGCCATTCCGATCGAACAGGTGGATCGCATCGAGGTGATTCGCGGCCCGGGCTCGGCGGTGTACGGCGAGTACGCGCTGGCCGGCGTCGTCAACGTCGTCACGCGCACCACCGGTAACGAGATCTATACCCGTGTCGACGAGAACGGCGGCGTCACTCCAGGGGGCCTCTTCAGCTATCAATTCCCCGACCACGACGCGGGATTGAGTATCAATGTTGCCGGGGTGCGGAGCGACGGAGCAGACGTGACATCCGGGCCCGACGGCCTGTACGGCACGCCGAACGAAGCGGTGTCGCTGGCGCCCGGCCCGACCAATGAAGCCGAGAGTTTAGTCTCGGCCCTGGTCGATCTCCACTACCGCAAGACGTCGCTCGGCGTGCAGTACGTCAACGACGAGAAAGGTACGGCGTTCGGTCTATCGTCCGCCTACGGGCCGACACACGGCACGCCACGCGCCGAGGGGCATCTAGCAGTCGATGCGCGGCAGCAATGGCACCCTCTCGAGAGCCTCGACGTGGACTTCAACCTGGGATGGTCACGCTATACGCTGAACACCGATCCGCGCGGCAGTCCGCAGACGCCTCCCGGCTTCAAGAGCGCGCAGTTCGAGTATCCGGACGGTCAGAATCTCGGGGTCGACTATCCCGAGCACCGCTACCACGGCGGTGCTCAGGCCACCTATCGAGGCTTCGATCGGCATCGTCTGCTGGCCGGCATCGATCTCGCCTACATCGAGGAAGAAGACGCGAGTACGTCCCAGAACTACGACCCGCAAACCCTCGAGCCGCTGCCTGAGATCGCGAAGTTTCCCGGCGAACTCGGGCTGGTCGATGCCGGGCTGACGCGCCGTATCGTCGGTACGTTCGTGCAGGACGAGTTCTCGCTGTTCGAACCGCTGACGCTCACCGCCGGGGCGCGCTACGACGACTACGACGACGCCGGTGGAAACTTCTCGCCACGATTTGCACTGGTCTACCGGCCGCTGGAAGCGCACATCTTCAAGTTCCAGTATGGCGAGGCGTTTCGCCCGCCGACGTTCGCCGAGAGTTCGGCGCACACGATCAACACACAGGGCAATCCGGACCTCGATCCGGAGACGGTTCGTACGTTCGAGCTGGGCTACATCTACAATAGCGGACCAACCCTGGGGCGCGTGACTTTCTCGGTGTCCGATGTTGACGATCTGATAACAAAGGACGCAACTCGCAAGTACGTCAACTCCGGATCCGCCGAACTGAAGGGGGTAGAGATCGAGCTGGCACACACGGTGGGTAAGCGGCTCGAGCTGGAGGGGAACTTCTCGTACGTCGACGCAGAGAACAGTTCGACCAACACCCCGGTGCCCGACGTGGCGGAAATCCTTGCCAACGCCGGGGCGATCTTCCGGCCTCTGCCAACCCTCACGCTCGCGGTCCAGTACCGCTACACCGGATCGATGCACCGCGCAGCCGGTGATGGTCGCGACGATCTCGACGACGTTCATGCGGTCGACCTGATCGCCCGCGCTTTTGACGTCGGCTACCGCGGGTTCACGCTCAGCGGCGGCGTGCGCAACTTGTTCGACGCCGATGTCGTGGTCCCGGCTGCGGCCGGGACTTGGCGAGGCGACCTGCCGCGGCCAGGGCGAGAGTTCTGGGGCGAGGTTGCGTACAAATGGTGAGAGGAGCGCCGCGCATCGCGTGGTTGCGCGGCGCGTGGCTGGCGTCCTGGCCGATCGCGTTCGTGCTGGCGGTTGGTCCCGCCGGCGCCGATGACGCGGCCGTCAAACGCGCCGAGATGGGCGTGAGACTGGTGCCGCAAATCGTGGCCCTGGATCAGGATCTCGAAACCAAACGCACACAGGATCAGCACACGCGGATCGCGCTCGTGTACGATCGTGACGAGTCGCTGGCCCGGCGTCTCGCTGCCGCCATGCGTGCCGGGACCGACGGCGGCGCTGCGGCGCCACGCATCGATGCGGTCGTGGTGGTGGCCGAGCGCATCGACGACTCGCAAGCGTTGCCGCCGGCCGCGCTGTTCCTGGTCGAACCGCTGCCGGACCACTTGTTCCGCGTTGTTCAGCGATTCGCGATCCAACGGCAGCGGATCTTGTTTTCCGCATTCCGGGGCGACGTGGAGCGCGGCGCGACGGCGGGTATCGACGTCGGCATCCGGGTCCGCACCTACTTCAATCTACAGACGCTGCGCGAATCCAATGTCCGGATCAACCCGCAAGCGCTGTCGATTTCCAGAACCCATGAGTGAAGCGGTGGACTCAGAGGGATCTTCGAGATGAGTGTCGGCAAGAAGATCGCTTCGCTGTGCCTCGTGTCGCTGGTCATCCTCGCGGCCACGGCTGTGGTGATCGAAGGTACGACGCGGCGACTTACCGACATCGTCCAGCAATTCAATCGCCAGCGCGAGTTCCGCAATGGACTGGATGCGGTGTGGTTTCTGAACCTAGACGCCGGCGCCGGCGTGCGCCGGTACGTGATCACTGGAAACGATCGAGACCTCGACCACTACCGCAGTGTGAGCGGAACCATCGGCCAGGTGATCCAGGGAGTCAGTGAACTCGCCGCCGGCAGCCACGCCGCGCGGCCGGCGCAACTGAAGGAGATCGAATCGCTCATCCAGCAGCGACTGGCGCTGCTGGAACAGATTGTCACCGCCCAGTCCGAACAGGGGTTCGACACGGCACGGCGGCTACTGGCCGCCGGTAACGAGAAGGACATCAACGACACCATTCGCCAGAAGATCGCCGAGATCGTCGAAGATGAAGACCGTGCGGCGGATGCGCAGAGTGCCGACGCCCGCGTCACGACGGCGACAGCCAGATCTGCGGTGCGGATCGCGATGGCGCTGGCGCTGTTGTTCCTCTCGGCGCTCGGCTACGCCACGGCCACCCGGATCGCGCGGCCCATGCACCTGCTGGCGGCGGCGGCCCGGCGGGTGGGGCGTGGTGAACTGGATCAGGCGGTAGTGGTGAACTCGAACGACGAAGTCGGCGTTCTGTCCGTGGCGTTCAATCAAATGACGACCAATCTGCGCACTCTGATGGCGACGCTGACTTCGACGAACGTGGCACTGGAAGCCGAGATCCTGGAGCGCAAGCAGGCCCAGGCCGAGATTCACCAACTCAACGCCGAGTTGAACCAGCGCGCGACCCAGCTCGAGGAAGCCAACAAGGAACTGGAGTCGTTCTCCTACTCCGTGTCGCACGACCTGCGCGCGCCGCTGCGTCACGTCCAGGGCTACGTCGAGCTGCTCGAGCGGGTTACCGAAGGCAAGCTTCCCGAGAAAGCCGGGCGCTACCTGCGGACCATCACGGACGCGAGCATCGAGATGGGCCAGCTCATCGACGACCTGCTGGAGTTTTCGCGGACGGGTCGCGCCGAGATGCAAGCCACCGCCGTTGCGCTGGACAGTCTGCTGCAAGATAGCATCCGCGACTTGGAGATGGCGACGCAGGGGCGCACCATTGTGTGGGAGATCGCGCCGCTGCCGCACGTCATGGGAGATCCCGCGATGCTCAGACAGGTGCTGGCCAACCTCGTCGGTAACGCGGTCAAGTACAGCCGCCAGCGTGACCCGGCGCAGATCGCGATCGGCTGCGCCGGCGAAGAGAACGGCCGGGCCATACTGTTCGTACGCGACAACGGCGCCGGCTTCGATATGAAGTATGTCGACAGGCTCTTTGGCGTCTTCCAGCGGCTACATAGGGCTGAAGAGTTCGAAGGCACGGGCATCGGCCTGGCCACCGTGCGCCGCATCATTACTCGCCACGGCGGCCGGGTCTGGGCCGAAGCGACCCCGAATGAGGGCGCCACGTTCTATTTCACCGTGAAACTGGTAGCTGGTTGATTTCAGCCTGCCGTGAGGAGAGGACACCACATGAGCCAGCCGAAGCGCATTCTGTTCGTGGACGACAGCACACGCGACACCGAGCTGGCACTCGCCGCCTTCGAGGAATTCCGACTCGTCAATGAAATTGTCACCGTCCGAGATGGCGCCGAAGCGCTAGACTACCTCTATCGGCGCGGTGAGTTTGCCGAACGCGAGAACGAGGATCCGGCGGTCGTGATGCTCGACTTGAAGATGCCCAAAGTGGACGGGATGGAGGTGTTGCGTCAGATCAAAGGCGACCCGGGCCTGAAAACGATCCCGGTGGTGGTCATGACATCGTCGCGCGAGGAGCAGGACCTGATCCGGAGCTATGCGCTGGGCGTCAACGCCTACGTGGTCAAGCCGGTGAAGTTCCCGGAGTTCGTCGCTGCGGTGAAGGGAGTAGGCGCGTTCTGGCTAATGCTCAACGAACTCCCGCCGCGCCAGCGGATTGTTTCCCGACCATGAGCGGCGCAGAGGTGCGCGACACGGACGAGCAGGCGAGCTGATGACTGAGTCGATTCGAGTGCTGCATCTGGAGGACAGCCCGCGCGACGCCGAGCTGATCCGAGAGAAACTGGCAACGGGAGGCCTGAGTTGCGACATAGTCCAGGTCAATCGTAAGGAGACCTTCGAGTCGGCACTGGCCCGGGAGTCGTTCGACGTGATCCTGTGCGACTTCAACCTCCCGGACTACGACGGGCGCAGCGCCTTGAGACTGATCCAGGCGACCCGACCCAGGACGCCCGTGATTGTCATCTCCGGCACGCTGGGCGAGGACGCCGCGGTGGAGTGCCTGCGGATCGGCGCGACCGACTACCTGCTCAAAGATCGGCTCGAACGCCTGGCCGCCGCGGTGAACCGCGCGCTGCGTGAGGCCGAAGAACATCGCAAGCGCGAGCAGGCCGAGGAGCAACTGCGGCAATCGCAGAAGATGGAGGCCATCGGTCGCCTCGCGGGTGGCGTTGCTCACGACTTCAACAATCAGATCTTCGTGATCAACGGCTACTGTGATCTGCTGCTCGCGGAGTTCACCAGCCTGCCGACCTTGCTGGGACCGCTCGGTGAGATCAAGAAGGCGGCACACCGTTCGGCGATCCTGACGGCGCAACTGCTGGCCTTCAGCCGCAAACAAGTACTGCAGCCGAAGGTGGTGGACCTCAACGTCGAACTGCGTGAGATCGAGACGATGCTGGAGCGCCTGATCGGCGAGGACATCCAGCTTACGTTGATGCTGGGGGCAGACACGGGGCATGTGAAGGTGGACCCGAACCAGCTTCAGGAAGCGGTGATGAACCTCGCGGTCAACGCGCGCGATGCCATGCCGCACGGCGGCAAGTTGACGATCGAAACCTACAACGTCGTACTCGATGAGGCCTACGCGCAATCGCGTATCGAGGTGCAGGCGGGACCGTACGTATTGCTCTCGATGTCAGATACCGGACACGGTATGGATCGGAAGACGCTTGCCCACATGTTCGAGCCTTTCTTCACCACCAAGGGGCCGGGCAAGGGCACCGGCTTGGGTCTGGCGATGGTGCACGGGATCGTGAAGCAGAGCGGTGGGCACATCACGGTCTACAGCGAGGCGGAACACGGCACGACCTTCAAGCTGTATCTCCCGCGTGTCGATGAGCCGCTAGAGATGACCGAGCGCCGGGTGAGCGTGCCACTGACGGGCGGTTCGGAGACCATCCTACTCGTCGAAGACGACGCCACGGTGCGCGAACTCGCGCGCCGGGTGCTCGCCGAGCAGGGATATCAGGTGCTGCCCGCCGCAAGCGGCACAGAGGCGTTACAACTGGCGGTGCAGCACCACGGGCCGATTCATCTGCTGCTCACGGACGTCGTGATGCCGGAGATGAGCGGCTCGCAGCTTGCCGAGCGACTCACCGCCGTCTACCCGCAGACCCGAGTCATCTACATGTCGGGCTACACAGAGAACGCCATCGTGCACCACGGCGTCCTGATGGTGGGACTGGCCTTCCTACCCAAGCCTTGTCCGATTGATGTGCTGGTTCGCAAGGTGCGCGAGATGCTCGACGCGCGGCCGCTCGAGGAACTGCGCGGCAGTCGCATCCTGGTGGTCGATGACTCGGGGGATGAGCGACTCCTGCTGGGGCGCGTGCTTTCGAGAGCCGGTTGTGAGGTGCTCGAGGCGGCCGGCGGTAGCGAGGCGCTGGGCGTACTGGAACGCGAAGTCGTGGACGCCGTCGTCACCGACGTGAACATGCCGGGAATGGACGGGTTCGCCTTGACGGAAGCCATTCGCCTCACGCCGCCGCTGCAGAGGCTGCCCGTGATCATCCTGAGCGGTGCGTACACTGAGGAAGAACGGGCTCGTAGCCGCGCCGCCCAAGCAACCGACTGTCTGGACAAGGGCGCGATCGGTCAGCAGGTCCTCCTCGAGGTTCTGGCCAAGGTTCTGAGTTCCTGATCCTGGTCCGTGTGGCGGGCTGATCACGCCGCGGCAGGATCACTCGGGACGAGAGGCGCCGGGTCGTTACCGCATCCGTTCGGGTACTCGACGTCGGGGACTCCGAAGGCGACCTGACCAAGACTCTTCTGCGCACGGACCCCCTCGCGTTCTCGCGCTGCAGGGCGGTGGTGCGTCCGTGAAGATGGGCGGAATAAAAACGGCACCCCGGTGGTCGAAGCGTGAGGAAGGTCCGTTCCTGTGCTCTAATCCTCGGGACCGTCTTGGTCATCGAGACGCGGGCCTGGGTTCTGTTCAGGCTGTGACGACGGACTTGGAGAAAGCCATGTACGCACATCATTGTAGGGTTCTCGGGGCGGTGCTGGCAGCCGGCACGCTGGCTATCGGCTGCACGGCCGGACCGATGACGACGCGGGAGCGCGGGATTCTGGGAGGTACCGCGGTCGGCGCGGCTTCCGGCGCCATGATCGGCAGCGCGAGCGGCGACACCGCCGAAGGCGCGCTGATCGGAGCCGCGGTCGGCGCGCTTGCCGGCGTCGTCATCGGCGACAGCGCGCAGGCCCAGGAAGAAGCCGCCCGCAACCGCGCCCTCGTCGATGAACTGAGGGCTCGCGACCTGGACGCCCGCGGCACCGATCGCGGCGTCGTCGTCAACTTTCCCGATGTGCTGTTCGAGTTCGGCCGCGCAGAGGTGACACGCGGTGCGCACCGCAAGATCGCCAGCATGGTCGACGTACTCCAGAGCCCGAATGCGGTCGGACGGCGCATTTCGGTGGAGGGACATACCGATTCGATAGGCGGCGAGCAATCCAATCTGGATCTCTCCGAGCGCCGCGCACGCGCCGTGGCTGATGCGCTCGTGGGGCAGGGCGTTGATGGATCGCGCCTGTCGATGCGCGGTTTTGGCGAGAGCTACCCGGTTGAGGCGAACACCTATTCGGACGGCCGCGACAATCCCCAGGGGCGCGCGCGCAATCGCCGCGTCGAGGTCATCATTCTCAATCAGTGGGACGAGCAGGCGGCGCAGCCTGCGCAGTATCCGGCGCAGCAGCCGGCCTACCAGGCGGCCCCGCAATATCAGGTTTACCCGACGTATCCGCCGGCCCCTCCGCCGGTTGGATATCCTGCCTACCCGGCCTATCCGCCGCCCTACTGACGGCAGGGTGCCGGCCTGCGGGACGCGCGAGATCGCTTCACGAACAGGGCCGAGTCACGAGCGCGGCAGCAACGGGTCCTTGGGCGGCCTGGGCGGCGCGTGCAGTTCGCGAATGATGGCGGCATCGCGTCCGTAGACGTCGGGCAGGAACTCCACCTTGCCGTCGCGGTCCATCGCCGCGGTCCAGTAGAGAATCAGCACCGGCACCGGTTGGCGCAAGGTCAGCGTTTGCGACTTTCCGGTCGCGATCGCGCGCTCGAGCGCGTCCACGCTCCACGCCGGATCGTCCAGCACCAGCGCGGCCAGTTCGACCGGACGTTCGACGCGCACGCAGCCGTGACTGAAAGTGCGCGTGGTCTGCTCGAAGAACGACTTGGACGGAGTGTCGTGCAAGTACACCGAGTGCGAGTTCGGCAACATCAGCTTGATGCGTCCCAGCGCGTTCTTGGGTCCCGGTGGCTGGACGAACTGTCCGTCCACACGCCGGAAGCCTTTCTTTTCCAGGTAGCGCGGATCGCGGCGCATGCCCGGCATAACTTCATTCCTGACGATCGATGCCGGAATCGTCCAGTCCGGGTTCAGCACGATGTACTTCATGTCGGCACGGAAGATCGGCGTCTTGGTGTAGGGCTTGCCCACCACCACGCGCGTCTCCCAGACGCGCGTGCCCTCTGCGACGAAGTAGGCCTTGAAGCCGGCGACGTTGACCAGCACGAAGCGTCGCGGCGCGTCGTGCAGTACCCAGCGGCAGCGCTCTAGCGTCGCGCGGAGCTGCTCGATGCGGTCCGCCACCGGGACGTTCAGCGCGCGCAGTGTAGCGGTTCCCACCACGCCGTCGGCGGCCAGTCCGTGCCGGCGCTGGAACGCCTCGACCGCTTCGGCCAGCGAAGCGTCGAACACGTCGCCGGTGGCGGCGCCTGCTTGTTCGTCGAGGTCCGCGGTGATCGCCAGACGGCGGCGAAGTATCGCGACACGCTGGCCCGAGCGACCCACTTCCAGAGCCGGACCCGCCGGGATCGAGGGCCACCCACCTTGCGCGGCCAAAGCGCGGTACTGCGCGAGTGCGTCGCGAGTCCTGCGGAAGAACAAGCTCTGCGGACCGATCTTGTCGAGGAACTCGGATAGATGCCGCGCCTCGATCGCCTTGCGCAGTACTGCGGCGGGGTCGGGGCCGATGAGCGGACGCGAGTAGTTCCAGTCGGTGTCCAGACGCTGCGGATCCACCTTGCCGAAGCGCGCGTGGTAGGCCAGGCGCACCAGCGCGTCGGTCAGGATCACGTCGAGGTCGGCGCACGCCCGATCGTCGCGGTCGCCGGCGGCGCGCAGGCGCGCGATGGTCGCCATGTGATAGTCCGCTGGATCCAGACCGACCGACGCAGACTCCGCGATGGCGCGCACGAGATCGTCAACCGCTGCCGGATCGGTCCACAGCGGCTCGAAGCCACGACTCTCGTAGATGCGCGGCAGCAACACCGCCGAGGTGACCGTGGTTCCAGCCAGCGGTTGGGGACCGCGCGCCTGCAGTGCCCGCACCGTCTGCATCAGCGCATCCGAGGGCAGGGCCGGCGCCGGCGAAAACAACGAGAGGGCGAGCGCGGCGCCGGTCAGAAGCGAGTTTGGACGCATGAAGGTCTTCCCTGCACAACCAGTGCGAGCCGGCGGCCAGGACTGTGACGGATGCGCATTGTCGAGTCGCGAGTGGGGCGACGCAAACTGTCTGCGCCGCACGCGGATGCGGCGGCGAGTCATGCGGCTCAGAGACGAAGGGTGACGCCCCCGGCTTGCGGCACGTGTGCGCGAGCACTAAACCTCCGGCGATGACGCTCTCGGCTTCTGCGGTCTCACCGCGCGGCGCCGCCTTTCGCGCCGACGTCGTCGCGCTTGCGCCGGCGTGGCGAATCGCCGCTGCGGCCCTCAAAGTCTTCGCGCGTGGCAGCCTGTTGGTGATGGTGGTGGCGCTGCTGCTCTCGGACGAGCCGCCGACCAACCCGCTGGCGCAGATGCGGATGTTCGCGGGGTTGTTTCTCGCGCCCGAGGCCGCGGCCTGGTGCATTGCGCGCGCGTTCGCTGCGAGTCTCAGCGTGGAGGACGAAGCCCTCGTGCTCGAGCAAAGGGGGCGGCGCGTCGAGATCCAGACGGCGGCGGTCGCGGCAGTGGAGCCATGGGTGGTCCCGCTTCCCGCAGTCGGCCTTTGGCTGAGGTTGAAGTCGGGAAGGCGTTTCTCGGAGGCGATCGCGCTGGCCGATCCGGCGGGCTTCGTCGAGGCGTTGGTCGCCCAAGGCGGTCAGCCCTCGCTCGGCGATGCGCTGTCAGGCCGCGTGGGGGCCTACGCGCGGGCGCGAGTTGCCAATCCCCACGGGCTCTTCGAGCACCCGGTTCTCAAGTTCGTGGTCTTCGCGCTGGTTCCGGCGCTGCCGGCGTTCCGCCTGCACCAGGTCATCACGTACGGTGGAACTTTCGGCGAGTACCAGACGTTCGGTCTCCAGGCCTATCTCATCGGTCTTGCGATCTGGTGGGTCTCGTGGGCGATCGGTCTCGTGCTGTTCGCGGCAGTGCTGAGGGCGGCCGTCGAGTTGGGCACCGTGGCGCTGGTGTTGGCGCGCCCGGCGTGGGCGGTTGGTGCGAGGAAGTTGCTGGAGATCGTTGGCCGCGTGTTCTTTTACGTCGGCGTCCCGACCTTGCTGCTGATCCGCCTGTGGCCGTGGTGAGCCGGCGGTTTGGTACGGCGCCGTCTGCCTGACGTCGTCGCGACGACCACTGCTGCGCCAGCGCGCTACGCTCAATAAAGCCCCGGAATGATCTTTGCCGGCACGCGCCGGCAGTACTCGTCCCAGTCGGCGCCGTACTTGTTGCGACAGCGTTTGTCGTCGCGCGTGGCGCGATCGGCGAGCAGCAGGATCAGGAAGGTCAGGTAGAAGTACGGCACGAAGTGTTCGAAGCCGGCCGGAATGCTCCAGGCCAGCGCGAGCGCGATCTCCGGCACGTAGTGGAAGTGGCGCGCCAGTCCCCACCAGCCCGAGGCCAGCAGAAGGCTCTCGTGCTCGCTTGCGTCGGCGGTGGTGTAGCGCGCGTGGATCAGGTCCGGAGCGCGCCCCCAGACCGTCGTGTTGCCGCCGGTCTCGCGCACGCGCTGGCGCTGCTCATCGGCGGCATAGTTCACGTAGATCGCGGCCAGGCCGACCACGAAGATGGCTGCCGCAAGCGCCGCCGGCATGTCGTAGGGGCGCAGCACGAGGTACTGCGCGGTCAGTGCGTACACCGCTGGCACCCAGGCGAGCACGCCCCAGCAGATGTAGTAGCCGAAGCGGTCGTGCATGATGTCGAGTGAGGTGAAGTACCCGCTCTCCCACCAGAAGAACTTCAGCAGATACACGACGGTGATCGCCACCGACACCAGCATCGAATTGCTCACGTGCCCGAACAGCTCGCCCTGCTTGGCCGCGAACGAGCACACGATGATGCTCCATCCCATCATGCTGATGCGGCAGTTGATGAGCTGCTTGAGGTTGATGCCGAAAAGCTCGGGGTGCAGCTCGACGCCCCAGTAGTAGTCCCAGATGAAATTGCCCGAGACGCTACGATCTTCGCAGGTCGGCCACACCCGCCCCTTCACGTAGAGAAGCAGACACAGCACCAGCGCGAACACGACGAGGGTGATCAGCATCGGCCCGAACCGGTCCCACACGACTCCCGCACTGAAGAGCCCCAGACCGTAGGAACAACCGAAGAACAGACCATGGGTGACGAGCCAGGCGGCGATGCCGTTGAGCTTGTAGCGCGGGCGATTGCCGGACGGCGTGATCGGGCCGAAAAAGTCCTTTCCGGGAAGCCACTGCAACAAGGCGGTCTCGAGCACGACAAAGACCAGGATCATCTCTGCGGCGGCCAGGCTCGGCGACGGGAAGTGCGCGGCGACCGAGCGCCAGCCCTTCGCCGTGAGCAGCGGCAACAGCGAGCCGTCAAAGGGCTCGAAGGTGCAGACGATCCAGAACAGGATCGCGGCGGGCGGGGTCGACAGGATCAGCAACAGCGGGCCGAGGCGCGAGCGGATCAGATCGACCCACGCACCGTCGCTGCCGGCCGCCCAGGTCGTGAGCTTCTGCGCTGGCGACTCATTCGACATCTGGATCCCCGCGGCGCCGCACTCTCGCGTGCGGGGGCGCGTGGGTCAACAGCTGCGCGGTCACCAGGCGCCGGTCGTATGATTTTTGTCATGGCCGGGTGCGCGCATCTGGTGTCTTGATGCCCACTGGGCGACCCCGGTCACCGCTTCGGTGTCCGGAAGGGCTGGTCCGGGAGGTATCGATGGCCACGACGCACGACCCACAGCGGCAGATTCCGCTCGGACAGAGGCTCTACGACCGGCCTTTTCTGCTGCTCGGCTTCGGCCTCGTGGTGATGTTCGCGTTCTACACGATCTGGGGACTGCTCGAACTGATGTGGCTGCCGGTGGCCACGCTGCCGTAACGGGGGAGGGAGATGGAAGAACTGCACAGTGCACTGGTGGCGCCCCGCGGCATCTGGTGGAAGGCGGCCGGCCGCCAGGAGAGGATCTGGGTCACCGTCTCGTTCGTGTGGTGCATGATCCTGTTCGCGATGATGCCGCTATGGCACATCAAGGGCGGCCAGAATCCGTCCGGGATCCGAGCCAGGGTCGAGCCCGAGGCGTTTCGGCGCCGCGTCGATCAGTTCATCGCCGACTACAAGATCGGGTCGGAAGCGGGGGTTCCGTTGGTCGCGCCGCCACCCGGTTCCGACGTCTATCTGCTCGCGCGCATGTGGCAGTGGTATCCGGCGCTGGTGCTGGAAGAGGGCAAGACCTACGTGCTGCATCTCTCCTCCATCGACGTCAATCACGGGTTCAACCTGCAACCCTTCAACGTGAACTTCCAGGTGGTGCCCGGCTATGACTACGGGCTGCGCATCACGCCCAACCAGGCCGGGGACTATCGCGTGATCTGCAACGAGTACTGCGGGATCGGGCATCACCTGATGACTGGCAAGATCCTCGTGAAGCCGGCCGGTAGCGCGGCCGTCGCGCCGGTCGCCCAAGGGGGTACGCGATGAGCGCCGCCGCAGCCGTCGCCGCCGTGTTTCGCCGCTGCCCGGTTACCGGTCTGAAGATCGATCGGCACGCCGAGAACCTGATCAAGGTCAACGCCGTAATCTCGATCGTCACGCTGCTGGTCGGAGTGATCGCGGCGATCGGTCTGGTGCTCACCCGCTGGCAGGCCGTGCACCTGCTGCCGGTGGACTGGTTCTACCGGCTGCTGACCGCGCACGGCCTGAACATGCTGATCTTCTTCATTCTCTACTTCGAGATGGCGGTGCTGTACTTCGCCGGACCGGTCATGCTCGGGTGCCGCGTTCCGACGCCGAGGCTGGCCTGGGGCTCGTTCGCGCTGATGCTGGCCGGAACGCTGATCGTCGAAGTGATGGTGTTCTCGGGCAAGGCCGACGTGCTGTTCACGTCGTACCCGCCGCTCAAGGCCGATCCTTGGTACTATCTCGGCATCATCCTGTTCGCGGTCGGCGCGCTGATCGTCACCGCGATCTTCATGGCCACGCTGGTGGTGGCCAAGCGCGAGCACACCTACGAAGGTTCGGTTCCGCTGGTCACCTTCGGTGCGCTGACCGCGGCGATCATCGCGATCATCACGCTGCTGCACGGCGCGGCGATCTACATCCCGGCGCTGGCGTGGTCACTGGGGATCATCACGCTCGATCCCGAAGTCTACCGGCTGCTGTTCTGGGGTCTCGGCCATTCGTCGCAGCAGATCAACGTCGCCGCGCAGGTTTCGATCTGGTACCTCCTTGGCGGTCTCACCGTCGGCGCGGTGGTGGTCAACGAGAAGATCAGCCGCACCGCCTTCGTGCTCTACGTCGGGTTCATTTCGATGGCATCGGCACACCACCTGCTGGTCGATCCTGGCATGGGGCCGGCGTGGAAAGTGTGGAACACCAGCTACGCGATGTATCTGGCGGTACTGGCCAGCATGGTGCACGGTTTTACCGTGCCGGCCGGGATCGAGACCGGGCTGAGACTGCGCGGCTTCGTCAACGGAACCTTCGAATGGCTGCGCAAGGCACCGTGGAGCGATCCTGGATTCGCCGGCCTGATGCTGTCGCTGGTGATCTTCGGATTCATCGGCGGCATCACCGGCGTGACGATGGGGACCGAACAGATCAACATCCTGGCCCACAATACGCTGCGCGTCCCCGGTCACTTCCACGCGACCGTCGTCGGTGGCACCGCGCTGTCGTTCATGGCGGTGACCTACTACCTGATCCCGCTCATCTTCCGCAAGAAAGTCGCGCTGTGGAAGCTGGCCAGGATCCAGCCGTATCTGTTCGGGATCGGCATCACGATCTTCTCGATCTCGATGACGTTCGCCGGGATCTTCGGAGTGCCGCGACGCCACTGGGACATTTCGTTCGCGCAGGCGCCGTTCAAGTACGAGTTTCCGCCGGCAGTCGACCTGATGCTGGCGCTGACCGCGATCGGCGGATTGATGGCTGCCGCGGCGGTGCTGATCTTCATCGCCAGCGCGGTGATCTCGGTGTTCTTCGGCGAGAGCCTGGATCTTGCCGCACTGACGCCCGGGATGGCGGGCGTGCCGCAGGGACTGACCAAGCTGCCGCCCCAGCAGTACGAGTCGGAGACGGTCGCCAAGGTTCACGGCGCCGGAACGCCGGGCACGGTGGTGCTGGTGGCGGTCTTCCTGCTGGTCTTCGTGATGTACTACTACACCAACTGGAAGATGCTTTCGGTGGTGTGGAAGATCGGTTGAGATGTCCACGATGATCGCCGAGATGCCGCTGCGCGGTGACCGCGTGCCGGAAGCAGCCGCTACCGCGGTCGCGATGATGACCTGCTGGACGCTGGTGACGGCGGCATGGTGGGCGCTTGCGCTGGCGCAGGTGTCCGACCCGCCTCCGTGGCTGGCGGTGGCCAGATCGGTGTGTTTCGGCTCGACGCCGAGCGGGCTGCCCGATACCTACGGATGGGTGGTGCTGGTGTGCGGCCCTGCGTCGATGCTCGGCGGGATTCTGGCGGTCTGGGGCCACGAACTCGTTGCACGGGTGCGGGCTGCGTGGACAGAGCCGCTCGGTCGCGTGCTGCTGGCGGCGGCGGCGGCGGCGGCGCTGTCTGGAATCGGCTGGGCGGCGGTTCGCATCCATAGCGGATTGCAGATCGTTGCGGCCGACTACGCGCCGCTCGAGGAGGGGCCGCTTCCAGCGACTCATCCGCGGCTCGACAAGGCGGTGCCGGCCTTCGACCTCGTCGACCAGAACGGGCGCGCATTCACCGATGCGGATCTGCGCGGGCGAGTCACGCTGCTGACCTTCGCGTTCGCCCACTGCCGCACCGTCTGCCCGGTCATTCTCGAAGGTCTGCGGCGTGCTGCGGCGGCGGCACACGACCCGCGCATGCAGGCGGTGGTGATCACCCTGGATCCGTGGCGCGACACCCCGAGCCGGCTGGCGCAGATGAAGAACGAGTGGGCGCTGCCGGTGGAGACCCACCTGCTCTCCGGCGAGGTCGGCGCGGTGACGCGCGCGCTCGACGCCTTCGGGGTTGCCTGGAAGCGCAACGATAACGACGGCGACGTCGTCCACGCGCCGCTGGTCTACGTGGTCGGAGGCGACGGGCTGATCGCGTACGGGTTCAACAACCCGGCGCCCAACTGGCTGGTCGACGCGACGATGCGGACGGCGGCTCGGTGAGCCGCTACAGCGCCTACTTCACGACAAAATCGGTGTCATCGCCTTCGAGAGAAACGATGCGGATGCGGCCCTCGTCGAAGGCGATCCGTCCGTCGAACGCGTAGGTGGGCAGCGGTTTGTCGCTGGCCGCGACCGAGGTCTCCGGGGCGAATCGCACCGCGACATCGTGATCGCCAGGCGTGACCGCGATCGTGGAACTGTGCGTGATCGGCCGATCGCCGTGAATTCCGGCCGGGCGGCAACGCTCGTCGGCCACCTCCACCTCGTCAATTTTCACCTGTAGTCGGTAAGCGACCGGTGTCATCTCGCACGCCGTCGGGCGGCGCATGTGCTGGGGCAGGCCGGCCAGTTCGTCTTCAGACAGCGTGCGGCAGACCTGCGCGCGACCTGCCGAAGTGCGCAGCGCCAGTTGCAGCAACGAGCCCCGCGTAGGGTCGGAGCCCTCCATGTGCAGCACCGTGAGCGTTGCAGCCCCGAGCAGCAGTCCGCCCAGCACGCGTCCCGCGCCGACCGCGATCTCAGCCACGACTTGCCACCTGCTTCGGTTCGCACTGCGTGCCCACCTGCAAGTCGCCGGCTGGCAGGCCCGGCCCGAGCGCGGCCAGGCGTGCGCGGAAACTCTCGATCTCGGCCTCGAGGCTGCGCCACTCGCCGCGCGAAGCGGCGTGGATCGCCACGCGCCTCTTGTCGACGCGCGCCGGCAACTCCGCCTCGCGGTCGTTGTAGACGCGCTCGTACAGCCACTTGGGGCCTTCGCGGCACGGCGCGCTGCGCGGCGGGCACGCAGCTATGAAGACGCCGCCGCTACCGGCGCGCAGCAGCATTTCGATCACGGAAGTATGAAGGTTCCCTGCGCACTCTACCGTCATGACGCTGGCACCGGGCAGCGAGGTCAGCCGGGGATCGTCGTGCAGCGGGTTGTGGCGGCAGGCCAGCAGCGTGAACCCGTCGGCGCGAACGCCGTGCTTCTCGATCAGGTCCTGCGTGCGACGCAGTTGGATGCGTCCGGTGTGCGCTGGTGGTCCTATTCCCATCGGCGCGCACGAGCCCGCGCAGATGCCGCACGCTACACAGCGCGCCGGGTTCACCCACGAGTAGAACTGCGAGCGGCGACCCGGATCGGGTCGCTCGAGCATCGAGATCGCGTCGAAGGGGCAGTCCTTGTAGCAAGTCGTGCAGCCGGTGCACACTTCCGGGTCGGACCACGAGGGCTGCGCCCGTGCGCGTTTGTTCTTCCACCACCAAGGCACCGAACACATCAGCGCGGCCGCAGACAGCCACGACGCCAGGTGCACCGCAGGGGAGACCTGCCAGGCCAGCGGCAGCCAGAAGTTGTAGAGCAGGTCGATCGGAACGTTGCGCGGGATCACCAGCAAGTCGGCGCGCTGGCCGAGCGGGACGCGCAGCACCAGCGCGAGCACCGACAGCACGCCGACCACGCCGATCGCGAGCGCGCGCGGCGGCGCCAGATGCGGCCGCGCGAGGTTGGCAAGGTGCAGCCACAGCGCCGCGGCCAGTCCCAGCGGCAGACACACGTGCAAGAACAGGTTCATGAAGAAGAACGACGCCGGCACCGGAGCCAGCCCGGCGAAGGCCCTTCCGATCGGCACCGAGAACAACGGCAGCAGGTCGACGATTTTGGTGAGTTCGACCGCCACCACCTGGCCCTGCAGGTCCCACGCCATCACCTGACCGGTCCAGCCGCACGCCAGCGTCGCTCCGACCAGCACAGCCCCGCTGATCCACGCGCGCGTTCGCGGGCCATGGAAGCGTCCGGCCAGGAACATCTTGAGCGCGTGCAGCAGCGCGGCCGCCATCGCCAGGTCCGCGGCGTAGGTGTGCAGGGCGCGCACCCAGCTTCCCAGCGGGATATCGGTGTCGATGCGGGCCACCGACTGGTAGGGGTGCTCGATGCTGTAGAACAGGAACAGGAAGATGCCGGTGGTGATCAGGACCAGGAACGCGACGATCGCCAGCGTGCCGCTCTGGTGCAGCGGGTTGAAGTTCGAGGAGTAGAAACGATCGAAGAGTTCGTCGAGCCTGGTCACCGCGCTGTCGATCACCGCGACCGTGCGCGACCACGTCGCCGGCCTGGAGTTGGGCAAGTCTGCCGGTTGTGTGGCTGGGCCGCTCAAGGGGACCTCCGCGACGCGGCGCCGCGGTTCTTCGTATCGATCAGGTAGCGCAATCGGCGTCGTCGTCGTATGACGGATGTCATGGGCCCGGCGCGGCTCATTTCGTAGGTTCGATAATCGTTGCGACCGAGCGGATCCGACATGATCTACCAACCCGACGACGAGCGAGTGCGCTTCTGGCAGGACTCGACCGACCCGATGCGATCTCATCTCGACGTTCGCGAACTGCTCGAGGACGGCGGCGAACCCTACGCGATCATCATGGAGTGCGTGAACAGGCTGCAAGGCGGCGAGTGCGTGGTGCTGCATGCGATCATGCAGCCGCGCCCGTTGCTGGCCCAACTGGGTAGGATGGGTTTCGCCTGCGACGTGCGCCACGTTGGCGCCGATCACTGGGAAGTCGACATCAGCGCAAGGGCGCAGGCCTGACGGCCCGCGCGGCCGGTTCAGGCCTGCGCCCCGGCGCGCGTGGTTCCGTTTCGCAGGCGGCTGTGGCGCACGCCGTAGGCGCTGTAGATCACCAGACCGATCATCAGCCACACGAGCAACCTCAGCCAGTTGGCCCAGCCGAGCGAGAACATCAGCAGCAGATTGGCGCCGATCCCGAGCAGCGGCACCGCCGGCACCAGCGGCGTGCGGAACGGCCGCCGCACTTCGGGTCGCGTGCGGCGCATGATCAGCACGGCTGCGCACACGATCACGAACGCGAACAACGTTCCGATGTTGACCAGCTCCGAGAGCACCTTGAGGGGAAACAGCGCGGCCACTGTCGCGACGAACGCGCCGGTCAGGACGGTCGACAGATACGGAGTGCGAAATCGCGGGTGGATTGCGGCGAAGATCGCTGGCGGCAGCAATCCGTCGCGCGCCATCGCCAGCAGCACGCGGGCCTGGCTCAGCATCATGACGAGCAACACGCTGGTGATGCCCGCCACCGCACCGAGCGAGATGATGAGCGTGGCGGTGCCCAGCCCGTAGCGGGCGAAAGCCTCGGCCAGCGGTGCGTCGATGTTGATCTGGGGCGTCGGGACCATGCCGGTCAGTACGCCCGCCACCGCGATATAGAGCAGGGTACAGACTCCGAGCGAGCCGAGCAGCGCCAGCGGCACGTCGCGTTCGGGATGGCGCGCCTCTTCGGCGTGGGTGCTGATCGAATCGAACCCGATGTAGGCGAAGAATACGTAGCCGGCGCCTCGCAGGGTGCCGCTCCAGCCCTGTGGAAAGAACGGCTGCCAGTTGGCCGGGTCGACGTGAGGGATGCCGGCAAGGATCACGAACATCTCGACGCCGAGCTTGAGTGCGACGATCAGCACGTTGAGTCGCGAGCTCTCGCGAATTCCGATCACCAGCACGACCGTGAGCGCGACCACGATCGCGGCGGCGGGCAGGTCGAAGACGATCGGCACGGAGCCGATGTGCCACGCCTCGGCCAGCACCTGCGGTGACGCGCTGAACGGATCGATCGACAGCGGCCCCGGCACGCGGATGCCGAACAGTCCCAGGAAGGATTGGAAGTAGTGCGACCAACCGTGCGCCACCGCGCACGAGGCCACCGCGTACTCGAGGACCAGATCCCAGCCGATGATCCACGCGAACAGTTCGCCGAGGGTGGCGTACGCGTAGGTGTAGGCACTGCCTGCCACCGGGATCATTGCGGCGAACTCCGCGTAGCACAGACCGGCCAGCGCGCAGCCGAGCCCCGAGAGCACGAACGAGAGCATCAGCGAGGGCCCGGCGTAGTCGCGGGCAGCCAGGCCGGTGAGTACGAAGATGCCGGCGCCTATGATCGCGCCGACTCCGAGCGCGGTCAGCGACACCGGACCCAGCACGCGGTGGAGGCGGTCGTGCGCCTGCAGCTCGGCATGGAGCAACTCGACGGACTTGCGGGCGAAGAGGGGGCTGGCCAAAGTGCGCGCAGTCTACACGCGGCCGCTCATCGCGCAACGTTGCAGTGCACACATGACAGCGGCCCGCACCCTCTCACGAGCCTCCTGCAAGCTGGGCCATGGCGCGCCGATCGCGCACGCAAAGGCCGCGATCGTCCTGGCCGATCAGCCCGTCCTTCTGCCAGCGGCTCATGATGCGGATGACGGTCTCGATGCGTGCGCCGACCATGTCGGCGAGATCCTGACGGGTCAGCGGGATCGGCAGGTAGACCGGGCCGGGCTGGTCCGGCGACTTGGCACACAGGGCCTGCAGAACCCTGGCGATGCGGTACTCGACTCCGCCTCCGCCAAGATCCTCCATGCGTCGCTGCATCACGCGCATGCGCAGCGTCAGATCGCGGATCAGCGCGATGGCGGTTCCCTCGAAGCGCTCGAGGTAGGTGAAGTAGGCTTGGCGCGGCATCACCCATACGGTCGCGTCCTCGTGGGCGGAGGCCGAGGCCGGATAGCCGGTGCCGTCGATGACCGCGACCTCTCCGATGGCATCGCCGAAACGGAAGATGCCGAGAATCAACTCGCGCCCGCTCTCGAGCGAGCGAAAGACTTTCACCGCGCCGCTTTCGACCAGCCACAGATGCGAAGAATCCTCGCCCTCCAGGAACAGCATCGCGCCCTTGGCGTAGGAGCGCCGCGATAGCTGCTCGGCCAGCCAGGTGAGTGCCTGCTGCGACACGCCGCTGAAGCGCGGTATTCGGCTGATGGTGCCGATGGAGTCGGGGTCGATCACGCTGTCACATCATTGGGGCCGCGGCGACGTGTCGGCCGTCGGCCAGCCTCCGGCAAGTGCCTTGTAGAGCGCCACCGCGTCTTCGGCAACGGCGCCGCGGCTCGATGCCAGTGCATCCTCGGCGTAGTACAGCGAGCGTTCGGCATCGAGCACCTGCAGGAACTCGACCACACCGCCGGCGAACAGTTCGCGCGCGAGGTCGGCGCCGCGTTTCTCCGCTTCGGCGGCGCGGCCCAGTGCCTCGGTTCTCTCGCGTTCGGATCCGAGTGCGGTCAGCGCCGTTTCGACGTCTGCCAGCGCTCTTCGCACCGCGTCCTCGTAGCGCGCGGCGGCCTGCTCGGTGCGGGCGCTGTGCACCTCGACGTTGGCGAGCAGACGCCCGGCGTCGAAGATCGGCCAGCGCATCCCCGGGCCGACCAGCCAGAAGCGGCTGTCGCTCGTGAGCAGGTTGCCGGTCTGCTGGCTCTGGAAGCCGAAGCTGCCGCTGAGCGAAAAGCGCGGCAGCAATTCGGCGCGCGCAACCCCGATGCGCGCGGTCGCGGCGGCCAGTTCGCGCTCGGCGCGTCCGAGGTCGGGGCGGCGCAGCAGCAATTGCGACGGCAAGCCGGCCTCGACCAAGCGCGGTGGGGTCGGAACCTCATGGGCGGCCTCGAACTGCCGGTCGAGAGCGCCGGAGTCGGCGGCGACGAGTACCTCCAGGCGGTGCATGGTCGCGCTTCGCCGGCTGCGCAGCGCCGGCACATCGGCCTCGGTGGCGGCCAGCCGCGCCTGCGCTCGCGCGACGTCGAGCTCGCTCGAGACGCCGGCGTCGTGGCGCTGGCGTATCACGCTCAGCGTGTCGGCTTGCGCGGCCATGTTGTGTTTGGCGATCGCGAGCCTCGCATCGAGCGTGCGCAGCGTGATCACTTCACGCGCGGTCTCGGCCGCCAGGCTCAGCAACGCGTCGCCGTATGCCGCTTCGGCGGCCTGCAGTTCGGCGTTGGCCGCCTGCACCGAGCGGCGCACGTGTCCGAACAGGTCGACTTCCCACTGCGCGTCGAAGCCGGTCTGGTACAGATCGATCGACTGGCCCGGCAGCACTGCGCCCGGCAGGGTGCCGCCGCCGGTGTTGGTGCCGGTGCCGAACCCCTCGAGAAAACCGTGCTCGCTCATGCGCGAGTTCGAGTAGGAGGCGGTCGCGTCGAGCTTCGGCCACAGACCTGCCCCGGCTACCGCGCGCAGCGCCCGTGCTTCGCGTACACGCGCGGCGGCTTCGCGTGCTCTTGGCGTGGCGCGGACGGCACGCTCTACCAGCGCCGCGAGATCGTCGTCGCAGAAGCCGCGCCACCAGCTCTGCTGCAGCGCCGCGTCGTGTTGCGCGCCGGCCGCTTCGCCGCCGCGCGGTGCTTGCTCGCTCGTACCCGCAGTCCATGCCGCCGGCGAGTCGATCTGCGGCCGCTGATAATCCGGACCTACCGCGCAGCCTTGCACCGCCGCCAGCGCGCACAGGCACGCGATACTCCCTGCGATCGCGACGGCGCGCAAGGCGGAGCGCTTCATTCCAGCACCACTGCGGCTGCGCCCGCGGTGCTCGGCGGCTTGCGGATCAGCAGCATCATCGGGACCACGATCAGGAAGCCGATCGACATCATGCGGAACACGTCGACGAAGGCCAGGGTGCGGGCCTGAGCGCCGAGCATCTGGTAGATCGCGGCCTGAGCCTGCGCGGTAGCCTGCGCGAGATCGGAGGTATGGGCCGAGAACGCCGCGGTGAGCTGGGTCATCCACGCGCCGTAGGCCGGATCCAGCGGCGTGGCGTGCGCCACCAGCAGACTCTGATGGACCTGAGCCTGGCGCGCGATCATCGTAGCCATCGACGCGATTCCGACGCTGGCGCCGATGTTGCGCGCCAGGCTGATCAGGCTGGAGGCCGCACCGCGGTCGGCGGTACGTATGAAAGCGTATGAGACGGTGCTCAGCGGCACGAAGATGAAAGCCATCCCGAGCCCCTGCAGCATACGCGCGACGACGATGTCGCCGAAGGCGACGTCGAGGCTGAAGCGTCCCATCGCGAACAGTGCCGAGGAGACCACCAGCGCGCCGAAGATGATCATCTTGCGAGCGTCCAGGTGTGCGACCAGCCAGCCGACGATCGGCATGAAGAACATGATGACGAGTCCACTCGGCGACACCGCCATGCCGCTGAGCATCGCGGTGTAGCCCATCAGCGTCTGTGTGAAGAGCGGAATCAGCACGGTGCTGCCGTACAACACGAACCCGAACAGCAGCGTTGCCGCGACCGACAGCGCGAAGTTGCGTTCCCCGAGCAGCCGCAGGTCAACCACCGGGTCCTCGTGGCGCAATTCCCACCAGATCGTGAAGACGAACGCGGTGACCGACGCCACCGCCAGCGTGCAGATGAAGCGCGACGCCATCCAGTCGTAGCGCTCGCCGAGGTCGAGGATCATCTGCAGCGCGCCGATCGCCAGCGCCAGCCCTCCCAGTCCCATCCAGTCGATCGAACTGCGCTCGGCGCCGTGGCGTCGCGGCAGGAACGGAGGGTCGGTGATGAAGCGCGACGACAGCAGCAGCGACAGCACGCCGATCGGCACGTTGATGAAGAACACCCAGCGCCAGCTCGCGTTGTCGGTGATCCAGCCTCCGAGCGTGGGCCCGATCACCGGCGCCGCCACCACCGTCATTCCGTAGACCGCCATGCCCATCCCGCGCTTGGCCAGCGGAAAGGTGTCGACCAGGATCGCCTGCGTGGAGGGCTGCAGTCCGCCGCCGCCTAGCCCCTGCAGCAGCCGGCACAGTACCAGCACCGAGAGGTTGGGCGCCAGTCCGCACAGCAGCGAGCTGAGCGTGAACAGTGCCACGCACGCGAGGTAGAAGTTGCGCCTGCCGAACAGTGTGGACATCCAGCCGCTGATCGGCAACACGATCGCATTGGAGACCAGATAGGAGGTCAGGATCCAGGTGCTGTCTTCGACGCCTGCGCCGAGGTTGCCGGCGATGTGTGGCAGCGCGACGTTGGCGATGCTCGTGTCGAGGATTTCCATGAAAGTTGCCAGCGTGGCCACGACCGCGATCAGCCACGGATTGAAAGGGGCGTGGAAGTGCTCCACGCCCGACTCGTCGCTCGCGGCTGCAGCCGCGCTCACCGAACTTTCACCGCCGGGACCACCGACATGCCGGCCCCGAGCAGGTAGCGCGACGGATCGGGCTGCTCGTCGAAGACGATCTTGACCGGAACGCGCTGCACCACTTTGACGTAGTTGCCGGTGGCATTCTCGGGCGGCAGCAGGCTGAAGCGCGACCCCGCGCCGGCCTGTATGCTCTCGACGCGACCGCGGAACGTCGCGTCGGGATACGCATCGACATGCAGCTCGGCGATCGCCCCCGGCCGCACGCCTTCGAGCTGGGTCTCCTTGAAGTTGGCCACCACCCAGCGCTCGGCGGGCAGCAGAGCCATCAGGATCTGTCCTTTCTGGACGTAGTTGCCCGGCTGTACGTTCTTGCGCGTGATGCGGCCGGCTTCGGGCGCGACGATGTGCGTGTATGAGACTTCGAGCGTGGCCGCATCGACCGCTGCGCGCGCACGCGCAGCAGCGGCCTCGGCGCGTGCCACATCGGCCTCGCGTACGGCGAGTTCGTGCGGCGCGGCCTCGGCGGCGGCCAGGCGGCCGCCGGCGGCCGCTACTGCCGCACGCGCCGCGGCTACGTTCCTGCGCGCCGCCTCCAGGCGCGCCTCTGCGGTGCGCGCTTTGGACTGGGCCGCCTCGCGCTGCTGGTCGGAAATCGCGCGATCGCTCAGGTGACGGTAGCGCGCCAGGTCCGAGCCGGCCTGCGTGGACTCGCTCGCTGCGGCGCTTTGCTGCGCTTCGGCTTCAGTGAGTCTGGCGCGTGCGGATTCGAGAATCGCTCCGGCTTCGTCCACCGCCGCAGCGGTAGTGGTACGCGCCGCTTCGAAGGTCGCGCGCGCGGCGTCGATTTCGGCCTCGGCGAGCCGCAGCGCGGCGCGGGCCTGCGCCAGATCCGCGTCGGCGTCGCGAGAGTCGATGTCGATCATCGGCTGGCCGGCCTGCACCTCCTGGTTTTCCGATACGTGGACGCCGGCGACGCGACCCGCGATCGAAGGGCTAACCTGCGCGACGCGCGCTTCGATGAAAGCGTCGTCGGTAGAAACCCAGGCCCGCCACACCAGCAGGTAGCGAAGTCCGAGGCCGGCGCCGACCAACGCGACGACAATCGCGACGGCGATCGGCACGCGACCGCGCATCGGCTTGGAGAGCATGTTCGCGCTCATCGTTTTCTCCGCGACGCGCTCTCGTCCGGCTGCGGCTGCCGGGCTCGCGTCTTGGTGTCGCTCGCGCCGCTGGCCGCCGCGTGCGACCGGTCGGTGCGCAGGCCCGCCAGCGAGAACGCCGTGATGTGTTGCGCCAGCGCGTCGAGGTCGAGGCTCGTACCGGGCGTCATCGCGGCCAGCAACGCACGTGCGCTGCGGTGCACGCTGCACTGGCCCATGATGCTCGCGACGTTCAGTCGCGTGTCGGCGCAGTCGCCCGGCTGTCCGGTGATCTGCGAGACGATCGCGGCCAGTTCGTGGAACATCGGCTCGGCGACCTCGTCGACCATGACCGCGAACGCGGGGCCAGGGTCGGCCAGCTCGCGTGTCATCAGGCGTCCGTGCCAGGCCGGACGCCCGCGATCGAGCAGGCGCCTCAGAAAGGTCACGATGAAGCGGTGCAGCGCGCCCTCGGCATCGGTCCTGGCGAGCGCGGCCAGGCCGTCGATCGGATAGCGTTCGGCCGCGTACTCCTGGGTGCTGCGCAGCACCGCTTCGTAGAGCGCGGCCTTGGACCCGAAGTGGTAGGCCACCGCCGAGACGTTGGCGTTGGCGCGGCCGCAGATCTCGCGCACCGCGCCGCCGCGGTAGCCGTGCTCGGCGAACACCGCGCCGGCTGCCTCGAGCAGGCGCCGTCGAGTCGCCGCCGCAGTAGCGCCGCCGGCTGCGGCTCCGCGGCGCGTCCTGGGCAGTGCAGGTGTTGTCAGCGAGGAGCGGGGAGGCCGGCGACGTGGCATCTTAGTCAAACACGCGTTTGAAAGAATTAGAACGAGCGTTTGACCGAGGCAAGCCCCGCGCCCCACCGGCAAGCGGGCAAGGGGTCAAGTCGCGGCTTTCGACAAGCGGGCAAGGGGTCAAGTCGCGGCTTTCGACAGGTCCCCTCGACCTCTCGGAGCCGAGACGAACCGCGCCGGCTCGCGCCCGCAGGCGCCACGCGCCGTCGCCCTACGAGAAAATGCTGACGCGACGCGTTGCTCTTGCGGCGCGGGTGCTCTACTGTGCGCGGTCTTTGCCATCCCCAGCGCGCCCCTTTTCAGGCCCGAGGCCTCGTACACCCATGCAAACCCGTAATCTGGCTGTTGCCGTCACTTCTCTCGATGATTCCGACGCTGCCTTCGAAGAAGACCAGTGCAGCGCCGGCGCCTTCGAGGCGGTCGCGACGCCGCTGCGCGACGCCCTGCGCGACCGCGGCTTTAGCGCACTGACGGCGGTGCAGCAGGCGGTGCTGGAGGCGACGATCGACGGCCGCGACCTGCAGATCTCATCGCAGACCGGCTCCGGAAAGACCGTTGCGCTCGGCTTCGTGATGGCGCCGCAGCTTCTCGAACTCGATGCACGCGCGCCGAAGGCTCGGCCGCTGCCGGCGGGTCCGGTGGCCCTGGTGATCGTTCCGACCCGCGAGTTGGCCGCTCAGGTCAAGACCGAACTCGAGTGGCTCTACGCAGGCGTTCCGGCGGTCGTGGTCGAGTGCGTCACCGGTGGCACCAGCGTCGGCCAGGAGCGCCGCCGCCTGGGCGCAAGGCCTCCGGTCGTCGTCGGTACTCCAGGGCGCCTGCTCGACCACATCCGCAGCGGCGCGCTGGATTGCTCGCTGGTCAGCCAACTGGTTCTCGACGAAGCCGACCGCATGCTCGACATGGGCTTTCGCGAAGAGCTTGCGGCGATCCTCGAAGCCACGCCCGCCGAGCGTCGCACGCATCTGGTTTCCGCCACCTTCCCGCCCGAGATCCGCGCGCTGGCGCGCCAGTACCAGGTCGAGCCGTTGCAGGTTCAGGGAACCCGCCTCGGAGTGGCCAACGTCGACATCGAACACGTCGGCCATCTGCTGCGCCAGGACGACCGCTACGCTGCGCTGGTCAACATCCTGCTGCTGGCCGAAGGCGAGCGCACGCTGGTGTTCGTCAACACCCGCGTCGAAGCCACCCAACTCGCCGACCAGTTGTCTGGCGACGGCTTCACGGCACTGCCGCTCAGCGGCGAGCTCGAACAGGCCCAGCGCACCCGCACGCTCGCGGCGTTTCGCAACGGCGCGGCCAGCGTGCTGGTAGCTACCGACGTAGCCGCGCGCGGCCTGGACATTCCCGAAGTCGGCACGGTCATTCACACGGCGCCGCCGATCGACTCGGAAACCTACACGCATCGAAGTGGACGTACCGGGCGCGCCGGACTCAAGGGCCGCAGCGTGTTGCTCGCGCCCGCGCACCGCCAGCGCAAGGTCGAGTTCCTGCTCGCGCGCGCCAAGGTCAAGATCCAGTGGCGCGAGGTGCCCACGGCTGCGTCGGTGGCCAAGGCTCTGGCCAAGCGCGAACGGCGGCGTCTGGAGAAGGCTCTGGACGGAGCCCCCGAGCTCACCGAGACTCAGCTCGAGTACGCGCGCGCGCTGCTGGAGAAGCGCGACGCTGCGCAGCTCGTTGCCAACCTGATCGAGCAGTGCCGCGCGCCGCACAAGGCCGCGCCGCGCGAAGTGAAAGCCGCGAGCGCCGAACTCGCCAGTCGCCCCGAGGCGCGTTCCGAGCCCCGCCACGGGCAGGACGCGCAGCGCCCGCGCGTGCGCCAGCTGCGCGAAGACGACCGCTATCAGCGTCGCGACGACGGTTATCGCCGGCCCGAGCGCGAAGACGACTCTCGTCGCGGCGGTGCGGTGCATTTCGAGATCAACTGGGGGTATCGCGATGGTGCCAGTCCGCAGCGGCTGCTCGCCGTCATCTGCCGTCGCGGCGACATCTCCAGTCGCATGATCGGCGCCATCGACGTCGACACCCACGTTGCCACGTTTGAGGTTGCCGGCGAGGCTGCGCGCGAGTTCGACGCCCGCGTTCGCCGCCCCGACTCGCGCGATCCGGATCTTTGCATCCGCCGCGTGCGCGCGTACGAAGGTCCGGCTGGCCCGCGGCGGATCTACACCAGATCCAGTACGCGCTGATGCGCGCGCCTGTCCCCGGCGCCGGCGGGGAGAACTCGCGATGCGTGAAGAGAAGGTCACGTTCTGCCGGGTCTGCGAGGCCCTGTGTGGGCTCGTTGCGACGGTGGAAGACGGGCGCGTCACCGGGCTCAGGCCCGATCCCGATCACATAGTGTCCAAGGGCTACGCGTGTGCCAAAGGGCTCGCGTTCCACGATGTGACCCACGATCCCGATCGCGTCGTTCACCCCATGAAGAGGCAGGGCGAGCGCTGGCAGCGCATCGACTGGGATAGCGCGCTCGGCGAGATCGGCGCCAGGCTGCGCACCGTCCGCGAGCGCGACGGAGTCGATGCGGTGGCTTTCTATACCGGCAACCCGACGGTTTTCTCGTACAGTGCGCGTCTCTTCGCCGGCGCGCTGGCAAGCGCGGCGGGCACCCGCAACACCTACAGCGCCGGCACCCAGGACAACGCCGCCGACTTCCTGGCCTCGAAGTTCCTGTACGGCGCCTACCTGTTGCAGCCGATCCCGGACCTCGACCGCACCGATCATCTGCTGCTGGTCGGCGTCAACCCCGTCGTCTCGCACGGCACGTTGCTCCACGCGGCCGACATCGGCCGGCGGATCAAGGCGATTCGCGAGCGCGGTGGCAAGGTGGTGTTGCTGGATCCGCGCCGCACGCAGACCGCGAAGATCGCCAGCGAGCACCACTATGTTCGGCCCGACTCGGACATCTTCGTGCTGATGGCGATGCTGCGCGTGATCCTCGACGAGCGTTTGGAGGACAAAGCGTTTCTCGACGCGCACACGCAGGGGCAGGACGACCTGAGGCGTGTGGTCACGGCGTTTTCGCCCGAACTCGCGCAGGCGCGCAGCGGCATCGACGCAGACATCGTGCGCCGCATGGCACGCGAGTTCGCCGTCGCGCCGCGAGCCTGCGTCTACGAGCGCGCGGTGTGCGGCACGTTCGGGACGCTGACCGCTTGGGCCTGCGACGTTCTCAACATCGTGACCGGCAATCTGGACGCAGCCGGTGGCGCGATCTTCGCCGGCGGTCTGCTCGACATGGTGGCGGTCACCGAGAAGATCGGCATGAACGAATACGGCGGGCGCCACAGCCGGGTGGACGCCATGCCCGCTTGTCGCGGCGATCTTCCCAGTGGCGTCCTGGTCGATGAAATCCTGACCCCCGGTGCCGGGCAGATCCGCGCGCTGGTCGTCACCGCTGGCAACCCGGTGCTGTCGATCCCGCGCGGCAACGAACTGGCGCTGGCGATGCGCAGCCTCGAGTGCAGCGTAGCGATCGATTTCTACATGAACGAAACGGCTGCGTGCGCCGACTACTTCCTGCCCGCCACCACGTTCCTCGAACGCGAGGATCTGCCAGTGGCGCACCAGAATCTGATGCTCGAGCCGTTCGTGCAGTGGACCGAGCCGGTGATCGCGCCGCTCGGCCAGGCGCGCCAGGAGTGGGAGATCCTTTCCGAGCTCGGAGAGGCGATGGGGCTGCCGTTCCTGAACAACCCGTTGCTCGACGCCGTGCGCAGGGTCTCGCGTCTCGTCGGCCGTCCACTGTCGGCGACCGGGGTCATCGACCTGATGATTCGCACCGGGCGGCTCGGCGACAAGCTGCTGCCATGGCGCAGCGGGCTTTCGCTGGCCGAGATCCGCAAGCATCCCCACGGGATGCGTCTGCCAGGCAACACCACCGGCGATCTCGCGGGCAAGATCCGTCATCCCGGCGGCAAGGTGCAGCTGTGGAACGAGCACCTGGAGCGCGACCTCGAGCGTCTGCATGCGACCATCGTCGTATCACCAGCGCGAAGCGACGGGGCGCCGCACCGGCGGCCGCTGCAACTGATCGGCCGGCGCGATCCGCGCTCGCACAACTCCTGGATGCACAACGTGCCGCGGCTGCTCGCCAGCAACGTCTGCGATCTACGCATTCATCCCGACGACGCCGGCGCTCGCGGGATCGGTGCCGGGCAACGGGTGCGTGTTTCCAGCAACGTCGGTTCGATCGAAGCGATCGTGGTGCTGAGCGACGAGCTGATGCCCGGCGTCGTGTGCATGCCGCACGGCTGGGGGCACGACGCCGCGGGCGGCCGGGCGGTTGCGTCCAAGCCGGGCGTCAACTGCAACCTGCTGATCGACCGCCACGCGATGGAGCCGCTGTCGGGGATGAGTTTCCTCAACGGATTCCCGGTCGAGGTCGAGAAGCTGGGCTGAGCCGCGCCGCGCCGTGCCGCAGGCGAGCGGGTCACTGCGGCGGTAGCCGGCGACGCGGCGGCCGCCCGGCGTTACAGCTCGGGTCGATCGGCGCGCACGCCGAACTCGGCAGCGTTCTCGCCGCGAATGACCTCGATGATGGCGGGAAAGTCGGCCTGGGTGACGCGGCGGCTGTCCTTGCGCGGCAGCGGGAACCCGTTGCTGACCAGTTTATCGCTGACTTCGATCTGCAACACCGCGTCGTTGGTGAAGGCCGTACCCTGGAAACTCTCGGGGCTGCGCAGCGCGAGCGCGGGACCCGCGCCGGCACAGTCCTGGAGAGGACGCGATGGCGCAAACGCCATCGAGACCAGCCACGGATGTATGACCGGGCCGATGTCCAACTGGCGTCGCGTCGTCAGCTTCCAATCGGGGATTCGCCTGCTCGGATCCCACCAGATGCCGGCCACCGATCGGATCGCGCCGGTCGCCGATTCCTTCGAGACGACTCGCAGCCGTTTCAGCGTCATCGCGATCCAGGCATCCATCGCTTCGTTGTAGCGGCGTTCGTCGCCGGTATCGCGCTGCGCGATGATGCCGCCGGCCAGTTTCACCCCGAGCAGGTCGGAATAGATATCCTCGGGCGAGAACGCCGAGATCTTCTCCGGCCAGGTGGTCGCCGATGCGTAGCCGTACCAGGTGGAGATCTCGTGCCAGATCGAAAGCTGGAACGCCAGCCACTTCGCGAGCGCGACTGCGTTGGCGCGGCGACCTACGCTGGAGATCCGAGCCTTGTCGATGGCGCCGAGCAGGATGGTGCGCTTGCCGCCCTGATCGGACAAGTCGATGGCGGCGCCTCTGTCCATGTTGCGCGCGATCTGCGCGGTCAGATACACGGTCATGTCCGCCCAGTCGCGGATGTGCGCTATGTCTAGAAAGCCGCCGCGACACGTGTAGACGAGCCCGTTGTTTTCGCGCTCGATGATCCGCCCGGTGTCGCTCGAGCCGATCTCGAGGACGCCGACGTTGTACTTGTGAGGCCCGAGATCGCTGGCGCCGCGGATGTTGCTGAGGGAGAACCCCGGCACTGGTATCGCGCCGACCGCGATGCGCAGGTCCACGCCGAAGGCGCAGCAAGGCCGCAGGTTGGTCGGCTCTGGCGGCAGCGGAATCGAAGCGGGGTCGAACGCGGATGCCGCGCCCGGGTACGCATCGTCGAGGGCTGCGGCGACGGCACGGTCGGGTGCACGTAGGTCGGCGGGGGCGCGCCACGCCGAGACGGTTGCGCAACCACCGCTGCACAGCAGCGCGAGCAGCCAGGCGGCGCCGCGCGGCGCTCGGGGCCGGGCTGTGATCGCGGGCCGCCTGGAGCCGGGCGGTTCGCTGCGGGCGCCGTGCATCCGCAGAAAAGAACTAGATCGCCGCATATATGTCGAGTGGTCTCGGTGCGCGCGTGGTCTGAGGAGCCGGCGCGGCGGTTTTCTCGCCGGGCCACGACGCACATCGGCCCAGCGCCGGTCCGTCGCGATCGTAGCCGCGCCACGAGTCCCAGCCGTAGCCCCATCGCCATGGGAAAGGCAGCCATGGACTGCCCCCGAGCCGTGTTGTGGCGTAGGCCAGCCAGCCGAGCAAGGTCGAGCCTCTCGTCGCGACGATGCACTGGCGCAGGCGGCGGTCGGCCAGTCGCCGGGCCGGCGCACCGCCGCCGCACCAGTAGGCCAGGTCGTGCTCGATGCAGCACTGCCCCCAGGTTCCATCCGGCGACATCGAGCAGCCGTCGGTCGTGAACGGATGTGGCGGCAGGTCCTCGGATCCGCGTAGCGCGGCACAGGCGATTCGGGCTCTGCTTGCCAGTTCCTGCGCCGCTCCACGGCTCTCGCGGTACGGGCTGAGGCGAAACCGTGTGGGCGTACACGCCCCTACGGCGACGACGGCAGGTAACGAGACCGCGACGACGAACCAGCATGCGCCGACCCTGATCCGAAGCCGGGCGATGGCTCGTGCGCAGGCGGGCGGCATCACCACCATGCTGGTCGATTCTCGCGACCGGTTCGAACGCTCCGATGCAGTCGTGCGAGGCGGCGCGGTTGCGAAGCCGATGGCGCGCTAGTAGAACCGCCCGCGCTGCGGGAGCTCTGTCTCGTAGTTGGGGGGCAAGGTGAGGCTGTGGCTCCTTCGTCCGATGACAATCCGAGATCGGGACTGCTCCCGGAAGAACAAGACCGCTCCTTGCTGGCGCGCAGTCTGCGCGCCGTGTGCGGCGTCGCCCTGGTTCTGATCGCCGCGTCTGCCGGCGCTCACATCGCGTGGAGCGGTCCGCGCTACCCATCGATTTTTCTCCTCGAACTCACGCAGGTCGTCATCGTGCTGGCTGCCCTGCGATGGCTGCAGAGACGCCAGGCCAAGAACCGGCTGCTGGCGGTGGCAGTGGCGGTTTTCGCGGTGTTCTACATGACGTCGGCCGCGCTCGGCACGCTCGCCGGCAACGCGGTGACGAGCGCGCTGATCTTCAGCGCTTTCGCACTGGCCACCGGAGCGATGCTGCCGTGGGGTCTGCAGCCTCAGCTCATAACCGTGTCGGTGGCCGGCCTGGCGCTGCTCGCGCAGGTGTTCTTCTTCGACGCGTACAATCTTGCCGGCGGCTACCAGGCCGCCAGCCTCGGCGTCACCGCGGTCGCGCTGCTGGCGAGTCTGGGCATGGTGTGGCGGATCGAGAGCTACCGGCTGCAGAGTTCCAAGGACCACTCGCTGTGGCTCGAAGCCGAGCGCGCGCTGACCGACGTGCAAACCGAAATCGAGCGCCGTGTCGGCGAACGAATCGGTGAACTCGAGAGCGCCAACCGCGATCTCGAGAGCTTCAGCTACAGCGTTTCGCACGATCTGCGCGCGCCGTTGCGCACCGTCAGCGGATTCACCGAAGTGCTGATCGAGGACTACGGCGGACAGCTCGATCCCAAAGCCATCGAACTGGTGCAACGCCTGCGTGCGGCGATCCAACGCATGGGAGACCTGGTAGACGCGCTGCTCGAGGTTTCGCGGGTTACCCACCACGAGTTGCGCGCGGAGACGGTGGATCTGGCCGCCGTGGCAGGAGAGATTGTCGGCGATCTCGCGGTCGCGTCGCCCCAGCGTAGTGTCGAGGTTACGGTGGCCCCGGGGCTCGTCGCCCACGGCGACTCTCGGCTGCTGCGCGTTTTGCTGACCAACCTGATCGAGAACGCATGGAAGTTCACCTCGCGGCAGGCCTCGCCGCGAATCGAGATCGGGCAACGCGAAGACGGAGGCGAGACCACCTACTTCGTGCGTGACAACGGCGTCGGGTTCGACGAGAAGACGGCCACTGGAATGTTCACCGCGTTCAGCCGGTTTCATCCTGGTTTCGAGGGGACCGGAATCGGGCTTTCGATCGCTGCGCGAGTGGTTGCGCGGCACGGCGGGCGGATCTGGGCCGAAGGCCGCCCCGGTGAAGGTGCGACCTTCCTGTTCACTCTGAGGGGCTGAGCACGAGCGCAGCGCGACGCGGCGCCGTCATCGTCGTCGCAGGAAGACTCACATGGCACGCGTTCTGATCCCGCTTCCCTCGCGTGACTTCGACCCCACCGAAGCAGCGGTCAGTTGGCAGGTGCTGCGGCGTCTGGGCCACGAGGTCGTGGTGGCGACTCCCGACGGGCGCGAAGCTCAGGCCGATCCGATCATGGTGACCGGCCACGGACTCGATCCCTGGAGCCGCGTTCCGCTGCTCGGCAAGTTGCGAGTGATCGGCGCTCTGCTTCGCGCCGACGCCGCCGGCCGCGAGGCTTACGAGCAGATGCGCGGGGATCTGGCGTTTCACAGTCCCTCGCGCTGGGACGATCTACGCGCGAGCGACTACGACGGATTGCTGCTTGCCGGAGGTCACCGGGCGCGCGGCATGCGCGAGTATCTGGAGAGCCCGGTGTTGCAGGGGCTGGTCGGTGAGTTCTTCGCGGCCGGCAAGCCGGTAGGCGCGATCTGCCACGGCGTTGTGCTGGCTGCGCGCTCGCCGCATCCGGGGAGCGGACGTTCGGTTCTCTACGGCAAGAAGACCACGGCGCTCACCTGGGCTCTGGAGAAGAGCGCGTGGAGCGTGGCGCGTATCGGGCGTTTTTGGGATCCTGACTACTATCGAACGTATAGGGAGAAGGCAGGGGAACCGGCAGGCTACTGGAGCGTGCAGGCCGAGGTCACGCGGGCACTGGCCGACCCCGCGCATTTTCTGGATGTGCCGGCCGGCGATCCGGATGCGCGGCGCAAACGCGGCGGCATGTCTCGGGACCGCTTCGACGATTCGCGCCCGGCCTTCGTGGTGAGCGACGGCAACTACGTGTCGGCGCGCTGGCCCGGCGACGCCTACACCTTCGCGAAGACGTTTGCTGCGCTGTTCGACGCGAAGGTGTGAAGCGCGGCGGCTCAGTACGGGGGCCGGACGTAATAGGCCGGAGGGCCGTAGTAGACCGGCGCCGGGGCGTAGTAGACGCGAGGGGCAGGGTAGTAATAGACGGGCGGCGGTGCCTGGTAGAGAACCGGCGCCGGTGCGGCGTAGTAACGCGGCGCCGAAACCGCGTCGGCGATGGCCGCCACTCCAAACAGCGCGCCGGTGATCCCCGCTACGACAGCCCAGTCGTTACTGTGGCCGTACGAGTGATGGTAGTAGGGCTGGTGGTGGCCGCCACCTCCTCCGTGCCATCCGCCGCCCGCCTGGGCCGTCGACGCCATCAGACCGAACGCCAGGACCCCCGCTGCCAGTGCTACACCAGTCTTCATGTTTCGTCCTCGCCGGAGATTCTGCGCCTGTTGCACCCGCTCGAGGCCATCCCTCGTTCGGTGCCCCGCGCTTCTCCGACACAAGGCAGACGATAGGCGCGGTTACGGATTCATTCCAAGCCGATCTTTTTGAAAGCCGGCGGATTTCCCCACGCGAGGTGACATTCCGCTCACCCTCCCCGCGCGAGAGCGAGCGGAATGTCTGTCTGCGACCGGCTGGTCTCTAGATGAGGCCCTGCGAGATCATCGCGCGCGCGACCTTGATGAAGCCGGCGATGTTGGCCCCTTTGACCAGGTTTCCGGGGGACCCGAACTCTTCGGCGGCCTCCGAGCAGGCCTGGAAGATGTTCTTCATGATGTCCTGCAGCTTCTTGTCGGTCTCCTCGAACGTCCACGCGTCGCGTGAGGCGTTCTGCTGCATCTCGAGTGCCGAGGTGGCCACGCCGCCGGCGTTGGCGGCCTTGCCCGGACCGTACAGGACCCCGGCGTTGAGGAAGATCTCCGCGCCCTCGGGGGTGGTGGGCATGTTGGCTCCCTCGCCGACCGCGATGCAGCCGTTCTCGACCAGGGTCTTGGCGTCGCGCCCGGTGATCTCGTTCTGGGTGGCCGACGGGAACGCTACGTCGCAGGGGATGTCCCAGATGCGTCCGTTGGGCGTGTAGCGCGCGCCCTTGTGGTGGTCGCAGTAATCCTTGATACGCCGGCGCTCCACTTCCTTGAACTGCTTGATGGTCTCGAGGTTGATGCCCTTCTCGTCGTAGATCACCCCGTTGGAATCGCTCATCGCGATGACCTTGCCGCCGAATTCGGTGACCTTCTCGTGCGTGTAGATGGCCACGTTGCCCGAACCAGAAACCGTTACCTTCTTGCCTGCGAAGTCCAGGTTGCGGCTCTTGAGCATCTCGTTGACGAAATACACGCAGCCGTAGCCGGTCGCCTCGGTGCGCACTTGGCTGCCACCGTAGTAGAGGCCCTTGCCGGTGATCACTCCGGCTTCGAACTTGTTGGTCAGTCGCTTGTACTGCCCGAACAGGAACCCGACCTCCCTGGTACCGACGCCGATATCGCCGGCCGGCACGTCGGTGTGCTCACCGATGATCCGCCACAGTTCGACCATGAAGCTCTGGCAGAAGCGCATGATCTCGCTCTCGGACTTGCCCTTGGGATCGAAGTCCGACCCGCCTTTGGCGCCGCCGATCGGCAGGCCGGTGAGCGAGTTCTTGAAGATCTGCTCGAAGCCCAGGAACTTGACGATGCCCAGGTAGACCGAGGGGTGGAAGCGCAGGCCGCCCTTGTAGGGCCCCAGCGCGCTGTTGAACTGCACGCGGAAGCCGCGGTTGATCTCGACCTGGTTCTTGTCGTTCTGCCACGGCACCCGGAAGATCAACTGCCGCTCCGGTTCGCTGATTCTGCGGAGGATCTTGTGCTCGCTGAATTCAGGGTACTTCACCAGTACCGGCCCCAGTGCATCCAGCACTTCGTGCACGGCCTGGTGGAACTCGGCCTCGCCCGGATTGCGCGCGACGATGTCCTGATAGATCGCTTGAAGGTGCTCGTTCAGTGCCATTGTCTTCTCCCTTTTCTCGCTCTTTACCGCGGCTGTGGTTGTGGTCGCTGCGTCGTCTGGCGTCCTGGTTCCCGGCCGCTGTTTGCGCCGCCGAGGTGTCGGCGGTTACCGCTCGGGAGGGCTCGCAGGACGCGGCCCCCTCGTTCGCGGTAAGGCGGCTTGAAGTCAAGGAGTTCGCGTGTATTTGGGCGTGAATGGGTATACTGACCATTCTACGTGATGGAGGCCGAATAAATGGGTGTAAATGGGCGTGTAGGCGTCCCGGGGAGGTAGAACGCCATGGACCATCGGCTCGACACCAGGCTGCTGCAACTCGCCCCGCCATCGCTGCATGGTTTGAGCGTCGAACTCTGTGCGATCGACGAGTTCAAGGGATGGTGGTGCCGTGAAGCGCATCTTGGTTCGGCCGCAGAAGATACCCGGCGGACCGTGAGCGAATCCCTCGACGCGCTCGCCAAGGTCGAAGCCTTCGGTGCCCCGGAAGCGAGGGCGCAGTCGCGGCGCGTCGCGCGTGGCTCGCTGTCGGCGCCCGCAGCCGGCTACGCCGACACGCTCGAAGCCGTATTGTGCGACCACGGTCGAATGGAGTTCGGCGAGGAACTGCTCCTCGAACTGCATGGGCGCCTGCTGGTCTCCTCGCCGGCCGGCCGCAAGGGGGCCGGCCAGTATCGGTCCCCCTGCGACCGCGCGGTGGCAACCGAGCGCGGCAGCGCTGCGGCGCGGCTGGCGCCGATGGCGGCGCACCTGGTTCCCGGCGAAACCAGGGCGCTGATCGAGTGGACCCGCAGCCGCCTGTCCGGCGCTGCGTTTCACCCGCTGCTGACCATCTCGTCGTTGCTACTGGAACTGCTGGCGATCCGCCCCTTTGAGCACGGCAACGCGAGGCTGGCCCGCGTCATCGGCCACCTGCTGCTGCTGCGCTGCGGCTACGATCAGGTCGCGCGGGTATCGCTCGACGCGGTCGTCGCGGATCGGTGGGAGCCGTGCCAGATCGCGCTGCACAAGAGCCTGGCCAGCCGCCGGCTGCCACGGCCCGACATTGCGCCGTGGCTGGGCGCCTGCCTCGGCGTCTTGCTCGAGCATGCCCGCAGAGTCAGGGTCTTCGCCGAGCAGAGTCCCGACGAGTCGCTGCTGTCGGCCAACCAGCTCGGCGTCTTGCGACTGCTGGACCGCAACCGCGAGATCACCAACCGTGCGATCCGCGAGGGGCTGGGGCTGCCGCGCGACACCGCCAAGCAGGTGATCAAACGCCTGGTCGCGCTCGGCCGCGTCGAGGTCTTCGGCGCCGGTAGGGCGGTCCGCTACCGGCGCACCGTCCGGCGGCGCGACTCGGGTGGGCCGACTCGGTAACGTGACGTCGCCGAGGGAAGAGGGATATGAGCGATTCAGCGATGTCTGCCGGCCAGATCAGCTACCAGCGACCCGTCCAGCGAGCGCCCGTCAAGATCTTCAACATCCTCGGACGCGCTCTTCGTCGAGTCGGTGTTCCGGTCGTGGATCTGTCGGCGCAGTCGCTGTGCGCCGCTGCCATGCGTCGCACGGGTCTGGCCGATTTCGGCGACGAGTCCTTTCGCGAGCCGCTCGAGGTACTGCTGCGCTCTCTCGAAACCGAAGCGCGACTGAACACGTTCGGTCGTATCCACGCACGCGGCTACATCACCAACGCACTGTCGAACCGGCTGATGCTCGAGCACTGGTGGACTCGTCATCCGGAGATCCTGACCGGCACGATACGCGAGCCGTTGTACATCTTGGGGCTGCCGCGCACCGGCACCAGTTTGCTTCTCAAGCTTCTCGCGAGCGATCCCGCGCGCCGCTGGCTGGCGTTCTGGGAAGCGCACGAACCCTGCCCGCCGCCGAGCCGCGACACATACGCGAAAGATCCCAGACGCCGGCGCGCCGCTCGGCGCGTTCGGACTCTCGACTACCTGGCCCCCGATTTTCGTGGCATTCACGAGTTCGAGAGCGACGGGCCCGAGGAATGCTACCCGCTGCTCGCCAACACCTTGATCGGAGCCCAGTACAGTTGGATGTTTGTTATCCCCGGCTATGACGCGTGGCTCTCCGGGTGCGACATGAAGCCGCCCTACGCGTACTACCGAAGGCAGTTGCTGCTGCTGCAGTGGCGCTGGCCGGCCGAGCGCTGGGTGCTCAAGTCTCCGGTGCATCTGTTCGCGCTCGACGCGCTGCTGGCGAACTTTCCCGATGCCCGCATCGTTCATCTCCATCGCGATCCGGCCAAGGTTGTCGCGTCGCTTTGCAGCCTGGTCGCCACCACGCGTGCCGTCGCGACCGACACCATCGACAACGCTGCGCTCGGCGCGCAGGTGGTGGACGGGCTGGTCGAGGGTCTCGATCGGTGCATGCGTGCACGCGAAGCCGCCGAACCTGCTCACGTGTGCGATGTCCAATACGTCGACCTGCTGCGCGATCCGATGGCGACCGTACGCCACATCTACGCGCGGTTCGGGCTGGCGCTCTCGGCGGAGGCCGAAGTAGCGATGAAACGGTGTCTTGCGGAGAGCCCCCAGCACAAGCACGGCGTGCACCGCTACTCGCTCGCGCAGTGGGGGCTGAGCGCCGAGGGCGTACGCCGGCAATTCGCGCGATATCGCGAAGCGTTCGCGATCGGCGACGAGGCCTGAGCGCGAGCAGCGCCGCGCCGTGTTCCAACTGCTTGGCGGCAACGTCACGTCGCGCGACCATCCGATCGAGAAGCTGTTTCGCGATGCCGAGGCGGCGCTGATCGAGGATGGCGAGAACTGCGTGCCGGCGATGCGCCTCGGGCTGCTGTGCCAGCAACTCTATGCCGAAGGCTCGGGTCGTAGCTGCGCGGGTCTCTGCGCTAAAGCGATCCCCGGCGGCAGATGCCACCGGGGATCGCTTCAGCGCCGCGTGCGGCCCGCGCGCTACTTGCTGAGGTTGGCCTGAACCGTTGCGGCTGCGTTCGCGGTCAGAGTGCAGGTCGCCGCCGTGCCGGTGCACGAGCCGGACCAGCTCACCAGATGGAAACCCGGTTCAGGGAGCACCGACAGCGTGACACCGGTGCCGGGAACGACCTTGACCGAGCACGTCTTGCCACAGCTGATGCCGGCCGGCGTGCTGGTGATGAGGCCTTTGCCGCCGCTGGTCTTCACCGACAGCGAAGCGGTGCTGGTGCTA